>CALELM010000075.1 GCA_937902665.1 uncultured Selenomonadaceae bacterium | reverse complement strand
ATTCGCGTTTCAACGAAGCGAAAGTTTGCTCACCGCTTGTTTAAATTTGGTTTCCCCACTTACAGCAAGCTGTTGAAAAAGGGGACATCTTTGATTCGTTATAAACTTTTTTCTCGTCCTGAGCAAGACGTTAAACTGTTCTTTTTTTTATGGCACCAAGCAAGAGCCTCCTCGTTGGCGGTGCTGGATAACCAACCAATCTTGCACATCCTGAACATGGCATAAAACTGTTTACTGCCTGCATCGGCATTGTAGATCCGTTGAAACACGAAAAGAAAATCTCCCGCAGCCGGTAACTGCGGGAGATAAAAGTAATTCTTGATAGCTTATGCGGCAAGGCAACCCTCCACCAAACCATCGAGAAAAGGGAGGTGAGTTCCTTGGACGATAAGACATATCAAGTCAGCGGTGTGATAATCGACAAGTACGACACGCCGCATTACTTTGACGTGCAGGTCGCTGCGGCATCAGTCGATAATGCCCAGCGTAAGCTTCGTAGTGTCCTGAGACTACGAAAGCATGACCTGCTGCGTGATATCAGGATCAGGGAGATTAGCTAAGGCCTAATCTATGATCTGGTTCATATTATATCACGCTTAAGGAGGTGTGTACATACCGTACCCAGTTAGAGCTCTGGGTCAACAAAAGCTCACATGGCGCTATGTAGAAGCCTCCACGTTGGCGGTGCTGGATAACCAACCAATTCTACGTATTTTAAATGGAAGTGACGAACCTTCGCGTTCCATAGGCATACTTCCGACATGAACGAGAAAGTGCCGAGTCCTGCCACTGGGCAGGGCGAGAGGAAGAATCATGGCTATTTTAGTTATGATGTTTGTTGTTGCCAGTAGAATAAGGGCTAGTCCCTTTCTCTACAGCCGGGCCAAGCAGGCATGGGTGCTTGCGTCCGAAACCCTTCTCCATGCCGTCCTGAGCATGACGTTAAACTGCTTGCCGGTGGCGCCAGTGATAGAGAGAAGCGGCGCCATTCCGGGCAAAAATAATATTCTCTCCAAGCAACCCAGTTCCCACGGGGATTGGGTTGCCTGCCCTGAGCATGGCTTAAAACTGCTCTGTGGCAAGTGCCACGGTTTTTATGAGCCGTGGCACTTTTTATGTAGGGGTTCCCCTTCCCCCCACTCCGAACCCCACCGCACCATTGCGATTCGTGGCGGTACGGGAAAAGTATGGGGGATGGTCCGAAGACCTTAAACTGCGGGAATAGAAAACCCCCTGCCGCGAGCAGGGGGCGGTACCACCGAAAGGAGGTGATACCATGAGCAAGTTGTTCATGATGATCGCGCTAGCCGCGATTGCCGTAGCAACGGCTGACCTTGTCCTTGTCAAGTGGCTCGCAGAGCTACTTGCTAGGTAAGGCCGGTTGCGGGAGGGGATGATGGATCTACTAGCTCCGGACCCTCCCGATTGCTCATATTATATCATGTTTTGTTTGCTTTTGTACAGGGGCACGCGGGCAGGGAGCTTTCGTATGTCCAAAAACTACCCAATCTATATCCAATTTTAGTTTAACGCTTCCTTTTGATTGCTCTCATTTTGTATATTATCAGCACAGCAAAAAGAACAAACAGCCAAGATTGACTTGTTTATTTTTTATGGTATATTTGAAGAAGTGTAATGGAATCAAATATTGGGAGGAGTTAGCCTTGAAGGATAAGCTATACATAGAATGCAAGCATTGTGGCCACACGGAAGAAGTCAATAAGGAATTGTTCGCAAAAATCTTGGGCGGAGCCGTAATTGCTTTTGGGTTTAAGGCATGGGTTGGTTTTTTGTTCGCTGGAACTGGTTTTGCACTGCCGCTCTGTATTGCGATTATAACAGGCGGCGCAGCCCTGATTGCTTTTTCGGACACAGTAGTTAAATGGCTGAATGGCAGGTACAAGTGCCCCGTCTGCAAGAATAAAGAGTGGGACACTCTCACTGGCCGAGAACTGAAACTGAAAGCCATGCTGGATGAGTATCCCCAAAAGCTTCAAAAAGAAATAGATCTGCAGACTGCTGCCCGCATTGCGCAATTAAAAAGCAAGATGGAAACAGGGATCAGTGCCGAAGAAATGGATAAGGCTATCTCTGAGGTCAAGATACAGCTGGAACAGCAGAGCCGCCTAGAGCTTGCCACACAGAAGGGGTATTACCAGAGCGAATTAGAAAGACTTAAAAAAGAAAAGCAGTTCAGCGAAAGTCGCGTAAGACAATACGAACAAAAAATCAATGACATGACGCTTGAGGCGGAAAAAATAATTTTCGACAAGAAAGAGGAAATCGATAAGCTTAAAAAGCAGAACAAAAAGCAAGCTGCCACCATCGAGGAACTCCGCAAAAAGAATCAGGAGCTTCTTAAAAAGCAGGACGATTTCGTCCGTCAGCGGGAAAATGCGTCCGAAAATAATAATAATATTATTATTTCTAATGAGCAGATTCATAGCTATTTGTTAGAAGCCTTAGATAAAGCTAAATATGAAGTATGCATTATGTCTCCATGGGCTAATGGGTACGTGGTTAGTCAAATCTTGAATTTGATTAAGAGAGCGGCCAAACGCAAGGTTACCGTAAAAATTGTCTACGGTATCGAGAATAGCAACTACAAAGGAGATAAAAGCAACGATGAGGAGAGTTTAAGAAAAACCGAAAGAGAACTAAAAAAGCTAGCTAATATCTATGCAAAAGAAAACAAAAACAATTACTTCAAAACAAAATATTTTAGTTCTCACTCAAAACTTATAATATGCGATGACAGCTTTTACGTGATAACTAGCTGCAACCCATTGTCCCATGATGGAAGCCTTTGGGGAGAAATTGGTGAGGTATCCAAAAACAAAAAGAATATAAAAGACTACAAGGAAGAATACTTTAATTTTTGAATAGAAGACATCAAAAAAGGGGCTGTTGCACGTAACTGTAACGTGCAGCAGCTTTTTTGATAAAAAAGATGGTTGTTCCTGAATTTCAAAGGGGCATCTTTAGCTTCGTTATATTTGAAGAAAGACTTGCAAGGGGTGTCCTGTTGGGATAAAATATGAAAGGAGCCTGAGGAGGACTCTTTCTTTATTGTGCAGGAAAATGTAGTATCACTAGGTGGTGTAACAATGAGTTCAGTTTTTAAGGTGGGCATCGACATAGGTTCAACGACAATCAAGCTTGTTGTCATGGACAAGGAGAGGCAGATTGTTTACAAGAACTATGCACGCCACTTTTCGGAAATAGGGAATGCCTTGCATGAAAATCTGGGGACGCTCAAGAGAATCGTGGGAGAGCATTCTTTTTCCTTTGCCCTTACGGGGTCTGCCGGTATGGGAATTGCGCAGCGTATTGGGCTGCCGTTCGTGCAGGAGGTGATTGCCTGTGCTTCTGCCGTGAAGTCTTTGATTCCACATACGGATACCGTTGTGGAGCTTGGCGGAGAGGACGCAAAAATCACATATTTTGGCGAGGCACCGGAACAGCGCATGAACGGTGTCTGTGCAGGCGGTACGGGTTCTTTTATCGACCACATGGCAGCGTTGCTTTCTACGGATGCTCCAGGGCTGAACGCATTGGCGGAACAGGGGAAGCAGATTTACACGATTGCTTCTCGCTGCGGTGTTTTTGCAAAGACGGATATTCAGGCTTTGATGAACGATGGGGCAGAGAAGGAAGACATTGCTCTTTCCATCTTTCAGGCAGTGGTCAATCAGACTATCGGAAATTTGGCGCAGGGACGTCCTATACAGGGCAATGTTGCTTTTTTAGGCGGTCCGCTTCATTTCCTGCCTGTTCTTCGCCAACGGTTTGTTGATACCTTGAAGCTGGATGATGAGCATGTCGTCAAGGTGCAGGATGGGAATTTTTTTGTTGCCATAGGAGCAGCACTTTCTGATGAGGCAAAGGAAATTGATGTAAATACATTGGAAGCCAGCATGGAAAAGGCTCGCAGGGCGGCTGAGGCAGAGACACGTCAGGCGGATTTTGTCCTTTTTGAGGATGAGAAGGAACTGGCAGAATTTCGTGCCCGTCACGATAGGGACAAGGTACGGCGAGGTGAGCTGCCCAGCTATGAGGGACCTGTTTATTTGGGGATAGATGCTGGTTCTACCACGACAAAACTTGTGGCTATCGGAAGGAAAAAGGAAATTCTGTACACATCTTACGGCAGCAATCAAGGTTCTCCGCTAAAAACGGTAATTCATGAGATCAAGGGTTTTTATGAGTTGCTGCCCCAGTCTGCTTATGTGGCAGGAACCATGACGACGGGTTATGGCGAAGCTATCGTCAAGGCGGCGATTCATGCAGATGGCGGTGAGGTGGAGACTTTTGCGCATTTGCGCGCGGCACAGGAGTTTTGTCCCGAAGTTACCTTTGTCATGGATATTGGCGGTCAGGATATGAAGTGCTTCTTTGTCAAGGATGGGAGTATTGGACGCATTACCTTGAACGAGGCATGTTCGGCAGGCTGTGGTTCTTTTATTGAGAACTTTGCGCAGGGGCTTCATATGACTGCGGCAGAATTTTCTCAAATGGCACTTTCCTCCAAGGCACCTGTGGATCTGGGTACCCGCTGTACGGTATTCATGAATTCCAAGGTGAAGCAGGCACAGAAAGAGGGGGCAGGTGTTGAGGATATTTCTGCGGGCATAGCGCTTTCTGTTATCAAGAATGCACTTTTCAAGGTGATGCAGCTCAAGGATGTGTCGGAGCTTGGGGAGCATATTGTCGTGCAGGGCGGCACTTTTTATAATGATGCTGTGCTTCGTTCTATGGAAAAGCTGCTGGAAAAGGACGTGATTCGTCCAGATATTGCAGGCTTGATGGGTGCTTATGGTGCGGCGATTTTATCTATGGAAGCCGGCTTGACAAAATCCTCTCTTTTGACGGAGGGGGAGTTGAGGGATTTCCATGTCGAGACTAGCTCTTATCGCTGCAAGGGCTGTGGCAATCAGTGCCTGATTACTATGCAGAAATTCCCGGATGGTGGGAAATATTTTACGGGAAATCGCTGTGAGAGGGGAATCGGCAAGGATAAGAAAGACGGCGAGGTACGGAATATTTATCAATATAAGTACGATCGCCTGTTTCATTACTACAAGCCACTGGAGCATCCGAAGCGTGGGGATATCGGGCTTTTGAGAACCCTCAATATGTATGAGGAATATCCGTTTTGGTTTGCCTTCTTTACCTTCCTTGGATATCGGGTAGTGCTTTCGGGAAAGTCCTCGGCAAAGCTGTATTGCAAGGGAATGGCTACGATACCATCGGATTCCCTTTGCTACCCAGCCAAGCTGGTGCATGGGCATGTGATGGATTTGGTTGAGAAAGGTGTCAAGACGATTTTTCATCCATGTGAGCCGCATAACATAGCGGATGAGATTCGTGACAGCGATAATCACTTTAACTGCCCTGTAGTGGCATCCTATGCCGAAAACATCAGGGGAAACATGGATGTCCTGAGGGAAGAAAATGTACGTTTCCTGCAGCCATTTCTTCCTCTTAATGATAAAAAGCGCATGACGGAGCGTTTGGTTGAGGAATTTTCTGCGGAAGATATTTCAAAGCAGGAGATCATCGCATCCGTAGAGGCTGCTTATAAGGAACTGGAGGTTTACCGCAGGGATGTGCGGCGTTACGGGGAGAAGCTTCTGCGTCATGCAGAAGAAACTGGGCAGCAGGTGATTTTGCTGGCAGGCCGTCCTTATCATATTGATCCTGAAATCAATCATGGGATTCCGGAAATGATACAGTCCTACGGCTTGCCGATTTTGTCAGAGGATGCCGTGTATCATATGGAAGTGCGTCCGCATCGGCTTCAGTTGGTGAACCAGTGGAGCTATCATGCGAGATTGTACCATGCGGCGCAGTTCGTGGCGGAGCATCCGAATTTGACATTGATTCAGCTTAGCTCCTTTGGCTGTGGCTTGGATGCCTTGACTACAGGACAGGTCAAGGATTTGCTGGAGGAGCATGATCGTATCTATACTATGATAAAGCTTGATGAGGTGTCGAACCTCGGTGCTGCACGGATTCGGCTGCGTTCTTTGATGGCAGCTCTTGCTAGACGCAGGTTGCATCCGTACAAGGATGCAGAAGTGGTGGAGCGTCCTCGTTTTACGGAGGAATGCAAGAGAACACATACGATTCTCATTCCACAGATGGCACCGATTCATTTCGAGCTTTTGAAAACAGCGATAGAAAAATATGGATATCGTCTCATGCTTCCTCCGATGCCGAACAAGGAAGCTGTGGACATTGCACTTCGCTATGTCAATAATGACATGTGCTATCCGGCAATCGTGGTGATTGGGCAGCTGCTGAAGGCATTGAAGGATGGTCTTTGCGATCCGGATCATACCTCCATTATGCTGTTTCAGACCTGTGGGGCATGCCGTGCAACGAATTACCTTGGTGTGCTTCGTCAGGCACTTCAGCATGCAGGATTCCCGCAGGTTCCGGTTTTTGCGAGCAGGGGCATGAAGGATGAGATGGATGCGTTCCATTTCAGCAACAGCATGATGGTAGATGTTATCAAGGCGGCAATTTACGGGGATCTTTTGATGAACGTAAAGAATCGAATGATGCCTTATGAGATTGTCAAGGGAAGCACGCAGGCGCTTTACGAAAAGTGGATGAAAAATTGCAAGCAGGAAATTCAAAAGGGAAGCTTTTTCAAATTCAAGCGCACGATTCGCTCCGCAGTCAAGGAATTTGACAGCTTGCCGATTCATGAAAACCTTTGGAAACCGAAGGTTGGCATTGTTGGCGAGATTTTGGTCAAGTACCATCCATTTGCCAACAATGATATCGAGAAGGTTTTGATGCAGGAGGGTGCAGAGGTCGTAATGCCGGATTTCGTGGACTTTTTCCTTTATGCGGCATACGATGCAGTGGCAAGCTATCAGCTGCTGGACGGAACGTACAAGGACAAGCTGTTCTCGCGTATGTTTATCAAGGTGGTCGAGTTCTTCCGAAGCCCTATGCGAAGGGCTTTGGAAAAAAGTGTTCATTTCAGGGCGCCTCATGCAATCGATGATACGGCAGCTTTGGCAAAGCGTCATGTCAGCCTCGGCAATATGGCAGGAGAAGGCTGGTTCTTGACCGGTGAGATGGTAAAGCTGATAGAGGAGGATGTTCCCAATGTGGTATGCCTTCAGCCATTTGGCTGCTTGCCGAACCATATCACGGGCAAAGGCGTAATGCACGAGCTGCGCAACAGCTATCGAGGAGCCAATATTGTGGCGATTGACTGCGATGCAGGCTCTAGTGAGGTAAATCAGCTGAACCGGTTGAAGCTGATGCTGTCTGTTGCCAAGGAACACGGACCAAGGCAGGAGCAAATGGAGAAAGCTATCGAATAGGGCAGTCATGGGTTAGGCAGGCAACAACCAGCAGCCTGATGCATTGATTGAAGGAGGACAAAAATGGGTGGATTTTTTGGCGTTGTATCCCGCAGGGATTGCGTAGAGGATATGTTTTTTGGCTTGGATTATCATTCGCATTTAGGAACAAGCTATGGCGGCATGGTGATTCTTGGCAAGGAGGCGGGGTTCAAGAAAGAGATTCATAGGATAGGGAATACTCCGTTTCGCACGAAATTCGGGAAGGTGTTGGCGGAATTTCAGGGAATGAGCGGGATCGGTGCAATTAGCGACAGCGATCCGCAGCCTTTGCTGGTTCGATCGCACTTGGGTGTCTATGCCATTACAACGCTGGGAATCATCACGAATCTTGATGAATTGGTGGAAAGGTTTTTTGCCGGCAAGAAGCAGCAATTTATGGCAATGGGATCAGGCAAGGTGAATTCCACGGAATTGGTGGCAGCCCTCATCAACCAGAAGGAGGACTTGACGGACGGAATCCGTCATGCGCAGGAGCTTATCCAAGGCTCTATGACGATTTTGATACTCAAGAAAAACGGAGAAATTCTTGCCGCCCGTGACAAAGTGGGACGCTTGCCCGTGCTGGTAGGAAAGGATGCTGATGGCTATTGCTTGGCATTTGAGTCATTTTCCTACCAAAAGCTGGGTTATGAGAATGCCTATGAGCTGGGGCCGCAGGAAATCGTGAGGGTATCGGCAGATGGCGTGGAAACGCTTTCTCCTGCTGGGGAAAAAATGAGGATCTGTGCCTTTCTTTGGACCTATTATGGGTATCCGACAGCAACCTATGAAGGGAAGAACGTGGAGGTCATGCGTGTCAAGAATGGTAAAATTATGGCGCGTGATGAAAAGAAACACGGAACCTTGCCACAGCTGGATTATGTAGCAGGCGTTCCGGATTCCGGTGTTCCTCATGCGATTGGCTATGCGCAGGAAAGCCATACGGAATTTGCTCGTCCCTTCATCAAGTACACGCCTACTTGGGCTCGTTCCTTTATGCCAACCTCGCAGAACGTCCGCAATCAGGTCGCCAAGATGAAGCAGGTTCCGGTATCGGAGCTTATCAAGGGGAAAAAGCTTCTCTTTGTGGATGATTCCATTGTTCGAGGGACACAGCTTCGGGAAACGGTTAATTTCCTGTATGACTCCGGGGCAAAGGAGGTTCATATTCGTTCCGCCTGCCCACCTATCATGTACGGGTGCAAGTACCTGAACTTTTCGTCCAGCAAATCAGAAAATGAACTGATTGCCAGACAAATTGTTCAGGAACTGGAGGGGGACGAAGGGCAGGAGCATTTGGAAGAGTATGCAAATGCTCAAACCGAGCGTGGAAAGTGCATGCTGAAGCGTATCTGCGAGAAGCTAGGCTTCGATTCTTTGGGATATCAGTCACTGGAAGGAACGCTGGAAGCAATCGGGCTTGACAAGAGCAAGGTCTGTACCTATTGCTGGACAGGAAAAGAATAAAGGCTTGTCGGGAAGCCGCTAAATGAAAAACAGACGCAGCGATGCCGGAAGCTGCGTCTGTTTTTGCGTCATTCACCGTAAGCCCAGTGAAGCCTGCATAATTGCCTGCTTGGTTTTGCCTGCAAGGTGACAAGAACATGCTATTGAAAGTAAAGCTCTTTCATCTCTGCTACGACATGGCTCAAATTGTTTGAAAGGAAACGGACATTGTAGCCTATGAAATAGGGAGAGGTTGCAAATCGAGGCATTAGCTTCACATAGAAACAATCTTCGTCATGATAGAAAAAAATATTGTAGCTGCTGCATCGCTTGTTGAAGTGGTTCATGATGTAATCCACGGCGATTTGAATGAAATCCGCAAGCGTGTCAATGTCTGCCACTTTTGAAGGGACGACATTAAGCTCGATAAATCCGACACGGGGACAGGTAGAAGCATTCAGGATGACACCATTCTTTTCGCATATCGTCACGCCTTCAAATTCCTGATGAGAAAAAAGAAGTCTTGGATTGATGGCAGGAAATCCAACGAGCTGCATGTGAGGGTGACGTATGGTACCGCCGGAAAACGGTCCGTAGTTTTTAAAAAAGAAAACGGCTTGGTATTTTTTGGAATCAATCATTTTTTTCCAGTGCTTCAGCCCAAAGCGAATCAAACGATGCATATGCTCTTTGGTGTAGAGCGGCATATCGGAATTGCAGTCGCTTCCTTCAATGATGACATATTGCTCGGCTTCTTTTACGACGTTATACTTGTTTTTGAGCAAAACAATGTCGCCATCGGTATCTATGATGCCTGTTAGATGCTCTTTGTCGCAGAAGGGGCAGGCCGTGTCCTTGGATGAGATGTTCTCCGGCTTTTGGCGGCCGATTGTTACGTCGAAGCCAATCAAATTGATATCCATGCGAAACTCCTTTGAAAAATACTGGAATACTTAGGAAAGAAATGGTATAATTTCAATCGTTAATATGTGCGTAGAGGCAGTCGAGAGTTACAAAGGATTTTTACTCAGATTTTTGCTTTTTTATGATATTGTTAACCATATTATATAAGTAATGCGAATTTTTTGCAAAGAATTCGCATGCTGAGGCGGTGTTTTCGATTAGCAGTCAGGGTGTTTCTGAAAAAAAATCCAGTAAGGGCGAGTCATTTCTGAAGGGAACCTTGATTCTTACGGTTGCGGGATTCGTGGTCAAGGTCATTGGTTCGCTTAATTGGATTTTTGTTTCCCGTATTCTTGGCGGTGAAGGTATCGGTCTTTACCAGATGGCATTTCCTATTTATTTCTTTGCCATGACGGTTTCGCAGGCAGGTGTGCCTGTGGCAATTTCCATTATTACGGCAGAGCGTGTAGCGCTTAAGGATATTTGCGGAGCAAAGCGTGTCTTTCGCGTTTCCATGATGCTGATGCTGGTAACGGGCATTGTTTTCTCGTTGCTGACCTATTTTGGTGCGCAATGGTTGATTGACTGGCATTTTATTCGAGATTCCAGAGCGTATCTTTCGATGGTGGCTCTTGCACCTACCGTATTCTTTGTGACATTTTTGGCAAGCTCCCGAGGCTACTTGCAGGGGTGGCAGAGAATGACACCAACGGCTGTTTCGCAAATTGTGGAGCAGATTTTCCGCGTGGTGGTTATGATTGTGCTTGCAGATCTGTGGCTTCCTTGGGGATTGGAGTACGCTTCGGCAGGTGCCAGTCTGGGTGCTCTTGCAGGTGCTGTGACGGGGCTTATTGTATTGGTTTATTTCCATATCAAGCTGGATAGGGATATTGAGCGTGACTATGGGAGAGACTTGAAGCCTGCGCCTGAAACAGAGCATGAGACCAAGTGGCAGATTATCAAGCGGATTTTTGCGCTTTCCCTGCCGGTGTCAGCGGCAAGCATCATGCTCCCCGTGGTTTCCAATTTGGACCTGATGATTGTGCCGCAACGGTTGGAGGTTGCGGGCTATACGGTCAATCAGGCAACGGAGCTTTTTGGCTACTTGACAGGCATGGCAGTCCCTTTGGTAAATCTTGCGACGATACTTACAGCTTCTATGGCGATGAGCATTGTGCCAGTCATTTCAGAGGCAAGAGCATTGAAACAGAAGGAGAGAGTTTATGGGCAGATAGCGTCCTCGGTACGCATTTCTAATTTTGTCTGCTTTCCTGCTTTTGTTGTCGTTTTTGTGTTGGCAACTCCGATATCTTCGTTGATTTATAATGCTCCCGGGGCAGGCCCGGCAGTCATGATTTCGGCAGTCAGTATTGTCCTTCTTGGGCTGCATCAGGTATCAACGGCTGTATTGCAGGGCTTGGGGCATACGAAAATTCCTATGATTAACATGGTTCTTGCTGCAGCAGCCAAGGTTGGTTTGAACTGGGTGCTTACGGCAATCCCGGCACTCGGCATTATGGGTGCCGCATGGGCAACGGCGGCTGATATGGGTGTCGCTGCTTTTATCAATTTGTACTTTATCTATCGTTATACGGGATACCGCATGGAAATGCCGCAGTTTTTCAAGACAGTGATTTCGGCAGCAATCATGGCAGTCGGTGTCAAGTTTTTCTATGACATTACGTTGAGTTATTTTGGAAGCGGCGTATTTTCCACTTTTGGGGCAGTGTTCTTTGGCTGTGCCGTTTATATTTTTGCCATGATACTGGTTGGCGGAATCAAGGAAGAGGATATTCAGAGGATTCCGATGATGGGACGCATGTTTATTAAGCTGATGCGCCGTATAGGCGTTTTTAAGGAGCGTCAGGAGGGACATTGATGAAGCGATTCGTTCTTGCGTATAATCCAGTTTCTGGGCATGCAACGTTCAAGAAAAAACTGGATTGGATTATCGAGGAATTTCAAAAGCGTGATTGCATGCTGGTTCCTTATCGGACAAGAAAAGACAATACGGGCGTATTTGAATCCTTTGTTCGTGAAGCTCGGCCGGATGGGGTGGTGGCTGCCGGCGGAGATGGCACGCTTCATGAGGTCGTGAATCTTTTGGTGAAGGCGAGCCTTCGACTGCCGGTTGCTATTATTGGCAGCGGTACGTCCAATGATTTTGCCTCTTATTTGAAAATCAATGAAGATATGGAGAAGTATTTTGATTGCATTGCTGAGGGAAAAACTCGTTGGGTGGATTTGGGGCTTGTTGGCGAGGAATACTTCATCAATGTGGCAAGCGGCGGCATGATGACCTCCATTGCGCATGAGGTAGATGCCAGACTCAAGAATGCTATGGGAAAGATGGCATACTACTTGAAAGGAATTGGTGAGATTCCCAAGCTTCGCACTATGCCGATCAAGCTTCAGGCGGATGGCAGGGAATATGAGATGGAGGCATTTTTGTTTATCATTACGAATAGCTCTGTGGTAGGCAGCATGAAGAATGTTGTGCAAGCAGCGAGCGTGGATGACGGCATGCTGGACTTCTTGGCGGTGAGAAAGTGCAGTCCTGCGGATTTGATGAAGCTGACGGCAGACCTTTTTGCAGGAAAGCCCGTAGATGGGAAAAAAGCTGTGCTCCATGTTCAGGCAAAGAATTTTACAGTCATTTCCTCCGATGAGGTACAGAGTGATCTGGACGGGGAAATTGGTCCCTTGCTTCCGATTCGGGTGGAGACGATTCCCAAAGCAATCGAAGTGTATTGCGTGTAAATAAAAATGCAGATCAATCAAAAACGAAGTTTTGAATGGCTGTTAATGGTAATCATACTTTCCATTTTTGTCATGCTTTTTCGCCCGATTGCTTTGGATGTTGTGGATTCGTGGAATTGTTGCCACATGACAGCTGACGAGAGCCGAGATTCTATGGAACTTCCTTTTAAATTGTCAAAACCTCCAGTTGGAAAAAATCATATGCTAAACAGGAGCCAAGTGCGATGGATCTTAGTGATGGAGATTCGTATGGATGAGATGAAATCCATGATTCACCATGATAATGAGGCGGCTGTTCGTGAGTTTACGGAAATGGTAGAGGATTTCAATGCCAGAGCGGCTTCCTATCGTTGCGAAACAGCAGATTTTCAGGGGGCAAGCAAGGACGTGGAAGAATGTGTCAATGAGATCAAGCAACGTGCGGCCGCTGATGTCAAGAAGCTGGAATGGGATTGTCCAAGGTATGAAGATTGAGTTGCAGTTTATTGTTGTATGGAGGATGTTTTATGAAGCAAGTATTGCAATCTGTCAATAAGATTGATTGGTTGATTTTTATTATGGCAGTTTGGATCCTGATAGAAATGGACATGAATGCCCTTACGACAGTTGACATAATTTATTTGATTACATTTGCGATTTGGTTGGTGTTGTTTGTCGTGCGTTTATTTCTTATTTATCGGAACATGCACCATGATGGTTGAGTTTAGGAGGTCATTATGAAAAGAGCGATTTTGATACTTTGCATGATTGCTGTATCGCTTTGCTTGTTTGCTGGATGCAGTGGAGCAACGAAAAATAATGCTGCGGCAGAGACTGCATCCTCTGGGGCAAGTACAAATCTAACGGTAAAGGTTCTTGATGTAGGGCAGGGAGATGCGATTCTTGTTCAAACCGGAAAGCAAGTGGTATTGATAGATACCAGTGATGTGGATGAACGGGACAAGTTGCGGAAAGAATTAAAAAAAGCGAATGTAAAAGCATTGGACAAAGTCATTTTAACGCATCCCCATGCAGATCATATTGGAGGCATGGATGTTCTTCTGAAAGAGTTTTCTGTCAAAGAGGTCTATGACAATGGTATGCCTGCAACCTCCCCTCTCTATCGGAACTATATGAAGCTGCTCAAGGAAAAAGGAATCAAGCTTCATGCATTAAAAGCTGGGGATCGCTTGGATTTTGGAAATCAGGCGAGCTTTTTCGTATTCAGCCCGACCGCCGAAATGGTGAAGAATGGGCAAGAAAAAGGATATAAGCATGAGCCGAACAATGAGTCTGTTGTAGGGAAGCTGACCTTTGGTGAGTTCACTATGCTCTTTACGGGAGATGCCGAAAAAGAGACGGAAGCGCAGGAATTGGAATCGTTTGCCAAGGACTTGAAATGCAAAGTCATCAAGGTTCCGCATCATGGGAGCAAGACATCTTCCAGTGCAAAGTTTTTGCAGGCGGTAGCGCCGGAGGTCGGCATTATTTCTTGCGGTGCAGGGAATGATTATGGGCATCCGCATGCTCCGACATTAAAGCAGTACCAAAAAGTTTCCTGCAAGGTATATCGTACCGATGAGGATGGGACTGTCACGATTACGACAGATGGAAAGAACTATACGGTTAAGGGGGAGAAAAAATGATTTCAGCATATCTTGATCGTTTTGAAGAAGACAAGGCAGTTCTTCTTGTTGGAGATGAAATGAAAAAGGTAGTTTTTCCTAGTTGCTTTCTGCCGGAGGGAGCAGAGGAGGGTGTTTATTTGAAAATAAATATTTTCTTGGATGAGGAAACTACGGAACAAGCTGAAAACGAGGCAATGGAGCTTCTCCGCGGGCAAAGGGATTGAGTGCCTGCACTTAGTTTTTCATGTATGGGGGTATTTTTTTGATTCGTAAAATTTTTTTTCTTTTGCTATTGCTACTTCTCATGCTGACTGCTGTTCCAGTAGCTTTTGCGGGGAAACCGGTGCATAAGCTAAATTCTTTCCAGGCATCCATGGTTCAGGAAGATGGACAGGAATTTCTCCGAATAGAAATCGGAATGAATCGAAAGGACCTAGAATATAATATCCGTGAAGATGAAGTAACGGAGGATCAGCTTGTCATAGATCTTGAAAATACGAAAGCCGGAAAACTGAAAAAAGATATTCCCTTAGAATATGAATTGGCATCTGGCGTAAAGATACAGGAACCGGAGAAAAAACATACGGTTGTAACTGTGTCATTGAACAATGATGTCAGGGATGGAAACTATAAGGTATACACACTGGAGGAGGACAAAAAGGAGAAAAAACCATACCGCTTGGTCATTGACATTTTTCCTCCAAACCCAATGAAGCAGAAGATTTATGGCGTAGAAGGTCATTCGATTGTCCTTGATCCGGGGCATGGAGGCAGTGATTCTGGTGCAATTGGTCCTCATGGGGTGCAGGAAAAGGACATTACGCTGGTTGTTGCCATGAAAACCAAAGAATTGTTGGAGAAATCTGGAGCAAATGTTATCATGACACGGGAAACAGATTGTGATGTTTATGGTATCAATGCGACGGATCGGCAGGAACTGCAGGCACGCGTAAACGTTGGTGAACGAGCAAGAAAAGCAGAGGTTTTCGTCAGTATACATTGCAATGCTTTTTCCAATGCGAATGCACATGGTATGGAGACATATTATTATGGGAACTCTTATCGGGGGAGGAAGCTTGCGACTTTTTTGAATGAGGAGCTGGCAGAATTTGGCGGGCTTTCCAATCGAGGCATTCTGACAGCAAATTTTTATGTCCTAAAGCATTCTCGTATGCCGGCATCCTTAATAGAGCTTGGATTTATTACCAATTACGAGGAAGAAGCTTATTTGGACGATGAGGAATACCAAGACAGATTAGCTTTTGCAATAGCGAATGCCCTTGGCAGGTATTTTCAATGAAGCAGTGCAGTTTTGCAGCATGGTAAGAGGAGATGAACTTTCGCATGAATAGAATGAGAATATTTTTTGGGGTTTTGATATTGCTTGCATCACTTTTGGTGTCAGGGTGCGATCCACTGGACGAGAAAGAGAACCAAAACCAGCAATCAGTATCTTCCTCTGTTCCGGCTGCTTCCTCCGCAGATGCTGGAAGCAATGCCCAGAAGAAAAAGGAATATACCTTTCAGGTATATTATCCGAATAGCGATGGTACAAAGCTTGTAGCTGTGAAGCGCAGTGCAGAAGCGGAAAAGGGTGGCGAGTATGCTTTAGCGGTAAATTCGTTATTGTCAGGGACAGAGGATAAGGACTTGGTGCCTATTTTTCCAAAGACTGCACGCTTAATTGGTATTGAGGTATCCAATGGGATTGCAAAGGTGAATTTTAGCAGTAGCTTAAAAAAGGATTTTGTTGGAGGCTCTACGGGAGAAACTTTGCTGATAGCCTCGTTAGTAAATACCTTGACAGAGTTTCCGGAAATAAAGTCTGTACAGCTTTTGATAGATGGAAAAGCTGTGGAAACACTTGCAGGTCACATGGATTTGAGCAATCCCATCAAGCGAATGGATGATTTAATCCAGAAATAAATAAGGGTGAAATCTTTTGTTGCTCATGGACGATGCAAGGTTGGAATGTGTTAGCCCAAGTGATGGGAGCGTTTGGGGTAAGGATCGTTAGTTGGTGTATGATCATGCTGAAAAGGTGGTAGGAATAATGAAATATAGAAAACCGACATTTGATGATGTGGAAGATATATATGCACTCATTATGGACTATGCTAATGATGGTATTATGCTGGCACGTTCCCGAAATACGCTGTACGAGACTTTGCGTGAGATGATTGTTGCAGAAGATGAAGATGGCAAGGTAGTCGGTGTTGGTGCTTTGCATATTATTTGGGATGCACTGGCAGAGGTTCGCACTATGGCTATTTCGCCTAAAGTGGTTCGTCAAGGAATTGGTTCCATGATCGTGCGTCGTCTTTTGGAAGAAGGCAGGGAGATTGGCGTCAAAAAGTTTTTTACCTTGACTTATAAGCCCGGATTTTTCCAGACGATTGGCTTTAAGACGATTACAAAAAACGAACTTCCGCATAAGGTTTGGAAGGATTGCATTGAGTGCCCTAAATTTCCAAATTGCGATGAAATTGCTATGGTGCTGGACGAGTCCTGCATAGTTGAGCGGTCATTTGCTGAAAAAGCCTAAGGAGCTTGCTGATCATTGAGAAGGCAATCTCGTCCTTGCAGGCAGTGTAAAATGGAAAGACTGCCTTGGAAACTAAGACGTACTGCGGGTATGGCTCGTCTCTCTGCGGGGACGGGTTTTCGTATATAGCTTGATTTTAAATTGTTTGGAGGATTCGATATGATTGTTGTAATGGCGCAAAATGCTACGAAAGAAAACTTGAAAAAGGTACAGGAAAAAATTGAGCGCATGGGGTTGCGGGTCCATTTGTCGGAGGGCGAGGATCGCACGATTGTAGGAGTCATTGGCGAAAAAAAGAAGATTGCCCAACTGGAGATGAACATGATGGACGGTGTGGAGAAAACCGTCCGCATTACGGAAAAGTACAAGCTTGTCAGCCGTGATTTCCAGCCCATGGATACCGTGGTCGATGTTGATGGAGTAAAGATTGGCGGAGAAAACTTGGTCGTTATGGCTGGCCCTTGCGCAGTGGAGAGCGTGGAGCAATTGCGTGAAGCTGCTAGATGCGTGAAGGAAAGCGGAGCACAGTTTTTGCGGGGAGGCGCCTTCAAGCCTCGTACATCGCCTTATGATTTTCAGGGCTTGGCTGAGGAAGGGCTTAAAATGCTTCGTTCCACGGCAGATGAATTTGGCTTGAAGGTCGTTACGGAAGTCGTGGATCATGATGATATTGGAATTATTGAGAAGTATGCGGATATCCTTCAGGTAGGGGCTCGTAACATGCAGAATTTTCAGCTTCTAAAAGCGCTGGGAAAGGCAAAGAAGCCTGTGATGCTAAAGCGTGGCCTTTCTGCTACAATCAGTGAGTGGCTAAATGCCGCAGAGTATATCATGAGCGGCGGAAATACGAATGTTATCCTTTGCGAGCGTGGAATTCGTACTTATGAGACCTTTACGAGAAATACGTTGGATCTCAGTGCTGTAGCAGCAGTGAAGGAACTTTCCCATCTGCCTATTGTAGTAGATCCAAGCCACGGAACTGGCCGTTGGCAGATGGTTCGTCCCATGGCGAGAGCTGGTATTGCTGCTGGTGCAGATGGGCTTATCATTGAAGTTCACCCGCATCCAGAGGTTGCATTTTCGGATGGCGACCAGTCTCTGACACCAAAGAATTTTGCTCTCCTGATGAGTGAAATAGGAGATATCGCAAAGCTGATGGGTAAAAAAGTATGAGCAGGATCCATTTGGCGATTATCGGTGTCGGATTGATAGGCGGTTCCTTGGGGCTTTCCCTGAAAGAACAGCTGGGAGACGATATCTACATTACGGGGTATTCCCGTACGCAAGAATCCATGAAAAAGGCCGTGGAGCTTGGAGCTGTGGATGAGGCGAGCCCGGATTTGGAACGGATGGTAAAAGATGCAGATATCGTATTTTTAAGTCCGCCAGTATTGCAGATCGTTCCAATGGTAGAGAGAATACTTCCATTTTTGAAGAAAGGCACGATACTGACGGATGCTGGCAGTACGAAGCAATATATCTGGGACAAGCTTCAGAAGATATTGCCTGAGGGGATTTACTATATTGCGGGGCATCCAATGACTGGACGCGAAAAAAGTGGCGTTCAGGCTGCGCAAAAGGATTTGTTTTCTGACAAAGCTTATGTGATGGTGGAAGATACGGGCGCCCCTGCGGAAGCCCATGAAAAGCTAATGAACCTGCTGAAACACACAAGGGCAAATTTTACGTCTTTGGATATTGCAAAGCATGACAGATGCGCTTCTGTCATCAGCCATGTTCCGCATGTGACGGCAGCGGCTCTTGTCACACTGCTTAATCGGAGCGGCAGTGATTTGGATTCCTGCATGAAGTTGATTGGCGGAGGTTTTAAGGATACGACAAGAATAGCTTCCTCCAATGCTGATATGTGGGCTGATATTTGCATGACCAATGGTGAAGCGATATGCAGCAATCTTCGTGAGCTGCAGGATATCTTGGGTGATGTGATTGATTCTATTGAAAGAAAGGATCGTCAGGCAATTCATGAGTATTTTGCCGATTCCAAGAAGCGTCGCGACAGCATTTTGGAAATGACAACGCAAATGTTTGATCCCAATTAAAGAACTGCTGACGAGCGAGTGGTTTGTTAGAATTTTTTCAAGGAAGTGCTGATTGGTTGCTGCATGCAGATTGGCGGAAAACAAGCCATCAAGATGTTTGCATTGGAAGTAATCGGTGCTTCCTTGTCTGTGTTGGGAGAGGATGTGCAGATGAAAATCAAATTGACTGAGTTGGCGGAGGCTTTTCAAAAATCAGACATGCTGCAGGGATATGTGGATATTCGCAATGGAAAGGTTGTCCTTTATGAAGAGGATGATATGGAACGCGCTTTTTTGATGGAGGAGGATTGGGAAAATTATGTATTGCTTCCCAATCTGCGTGATGAGGTGGAACTTTCTTTAAAAAAGGATTTTTTGGATTCCTTGGAAAACCGGAATCAGCAGGAAGGATTGCGAAAATGCAAAACTTCTATTCAGTTTGCCCATCAGCTTAGCGTTTTTGCTTTGGAGGATGCGTGGAATATTTTTCGCCAAGAGAAGTATCTTTCTGCCGCAAAAGAATGGTGCGAGGAAAATGCTGTGGAATGGTTGAATGAAGAATAAGAATAAATGCTGACGAAGGAAGTAACTTGCTGACGCAAGTTTCCTGATTCAAGGCGTTATAACGAGCTAAAGATGTCCCCTTCTTCAACAGCTTGCTGTAAGTGGGGGAAGCCAAATTTTAACAAGCGGTGAGCATATCTCCCGCTTCGTTGAAACGCAAATTGGAGGGAAAATGCTTATTGCATTTTCTTGAACAATGGCGTTATAAAAGCGGAGGAACAAGACGGGAACTCTCGGCTCTATTATAAATGTTATGGAATTCAATTTTGAGTTTCCATAGCATTTATTTTTTTGCATGGATTTTAGGGGGAGTGATCTATATGGTCATAATTTCTCAGAATATATGGAAATGGGGTGGTATAGATGAACGACAAGGATTTTGTCGCTTACATCCAAAGCTTGCCATCCAATTGTATTGAGAATGAATCTAAGGACAGTGTGAAATTTCATCTTCCTGACGAAGGTCAGAAATGTCCTCACTGTGGAAACAGTAATTTCTATACAAACGCATACTACACAATAGAACTGGGAGAAATAGGTGCGAAGTTGTATTTTTATCGACGACGACAATTATTCTGTAAGGATTGTCATCGCACTTTTGTAGAAGATTCGCCCTTCCTTGCGCCGTATCAGCGAACCATAAAGAACAAGCTTCGTCAGATGCGAGGCAGGAAGCGGCTATCGCAAAAGGAGGTTTATAGAAAAGCTGGGATTCCTATTCACGTTTATCAGACCTATGAAGCTATTAGAAATCCAGCAATCCCATCGCTGCCAGAAGCTATGGCGATTGCCAAGGTTCTTAATGTCAGCGTGGATGAGTTATGGGACTTCTAAACAAGGGAGGGGTGGACTATGCGATTCAAGCTGCAAGACATTGATAATACTCGCTTTTATCAAATGCCGAAATCCTTATTCAGTTATTCGTATTACAAGGACTTGAGCATACAAGCGAAGGTGATTTATTGTCTCCTGCGTGATCGGATGGAGCTGTCACGGAAGAATCATTGGATCGACGAGAACGGAGATATTTATCTCATATTCCAGCAAAAAGATATAGCTGCGGCTCTTTGCATCAGTGTTCCTGCCGTTTCGCGGGAGATGCAGCGGCTGAAGGAGTTTTCTCTGATTGACACAGTGAGTGTTGGCCGTGGTTTCGCACAGAAAATCTACGTCAACAAAATCCGAGTGCCAGATAGCACAGAGGATATTTCTTCTGTCGAAGAACGATTGACCAGTTCGTATACAAGAGAATATTCTGAGGAAATACTGACAAATGCCGAAAATACGCCACTTCCAAAATCGGAAGTGAGATTTCCAGAATCGGAAGTGAGACTTCCAGAAATGGAAGTGAGACTTCCAGAAATGGAAGTGAGATTTCCAGAATCGGAACATAATGATACTAATACTAATAAGACTAATTTTAGAGAAACAGAACAAAAAGAAACAGCAGCAAGCGAGGACGTATCTACGAAGGAGTCTGAGGAGGAGATTCATAGGCAGTGCGTAAAGTCTATTTCTGCTGCTGCTGTTGATCGTTTTATTGAGAAGCAGGAAATCGAGAGGCTAGGGCTTGACCGTGAAACGCTAGATAATTTCGCTATGCAATTCGGCGAGGGTGAAATCATGAAAAAGCTTGAGATTCTTCGCACGGAAATGAAAAACAAGGAAATCCGTAATCCAGCGGGATGGCTGCGGCGTGCACTTGAGTGTGACTACAAGCGACCGTATAACTTCCTGAATGATAAAGAGGCGAGACATCAACAGGAACTTGTGAGGTGCATGAAAGAGCGTCGCAAGAAAAAAATGATTTTCGAGGATCAAACGGACGAAGATATACGTGCTATGATTCAAAAAGTTACGGAGGAGGCAGAAAGGCAAGAGGCTAGTGGTACGGAATTAGCGTTGTGTTTCGCACGCATATCTCGAAAAAGAATAAAACTCATGAAAGATGAGTTGGAAAAGCGCGCGAAAAAACAAGACAAGGAAGGTGGTGAAGATCGGGCATGGGCAAGGTAAAAGAGATTTCTGTGCCAAACGTGAAGGCCGTAACAAGAATTGAAAAGCCGTCTGACTACAAGAGCTTGTGGGAAGAAAATAGTGCGCTTAAAGAGCAGATCAAGCGTTATCAGCAGCTTTTCGAGATGAACGGCATCACGGATCTTGCGCTGATGACGGATGAGTACATCTCGTTCAGTCGAAAACGCTTGAAAGAGATTGCCGCAGAGGCGAAACTTGCAGATTTTGACCGAAATCAGATTCAAATTTTGCTACGCTTGTCAGAATACCTCTACGCCGTTGCAGAAGAAGTGCGCTCGTTTACATCACTCTATCTCGAAGGCAAGTGGGCAGAGCATCCAGCTTCGCGACGGGTAGATTTGGACATCAAGACATTGACGAGCCTATTTGCACGAAAAGAGAATTTCATCATGCTCACGAATGAGGAAATGGGGGATTTGCATCAGGAGCTGATTGGCATGATTGAGATTGTCGAACGGTTTATAAAATCAGACGGAGAGAAAACATGACGTTCGGAGAAAAACTATGCGATTTGCGCAAATCGCGTGGGCTTAGCAAGACCGATTTGGGGCGCAAGGTGAATAAGTCCAGGTGGTCGGTTTACAATTGGGAACATGACTTGCATATGCCAAATTTCTTTGTTTTACAACGTATTTCAAGTGTTTTGAAAGTGGATCTGGAATATTGGAAATTGTAGGTTTATGCAAGGGGTGAAAACGTATGAGACAAAAAAATCTGTTCTTACGGTTTATCACAATGCTTTGCTTGCTGCTGCTGTTTTTGGGAGTTCCTTTGTCTGTGAACGCGGGAGATCTTCCTGTTACATCGGATTTTGGCTGGCGCGTGCATCCGATTTACGGAGATGTACGGTTTCATAGCGGGCTGGATCTTGGTTACGGCTACGGCACGCCTGTTCCTGCCATGCTTGACGGAATCGTTGTGGCAGTTGGTGATTTTCAAGACGGGTATGGCAATCAAATTGTGATCTATCATCCAGCATGGGACGCATACACGCGTTATGCACATTTATCCGGCATTGATGTAACGGTCGGAATGGAAATGTCGCAAGGCTATCCGATTGGTTGTATCGGTGCAACAGGCAATGCAACAGGACCGCATTTACATCTGGAGTGGATCGTGGATACGGAAAACGGCTATGAATACGCTGATCCCATGGTGCTTTTCGAGGAATGAGGAGGGGCAGTTATGCACGTTACGAGGCCAGTCTTAAACTTGTATCTTGCCGATAGAATGCTCTATGAATTTTTTCGGCAAGACAAAAAAACGGATTTGCAGGAGCTCCGAGCCTTTGTAGAAAAAAGCGTAGACAACGATATCGCTCGCCGAAAAATGTTGATGCGTATTGTGAAACAGGAGACGAATCGAACTCTTATTGCAATGGTGATTCACTGCCTGCCAGAAGAATATCAAAGGCTGCTGTTGCTGCACTATAAATGGCATGCGAGCTACACGAAGCAGACGTTAATGCTCAATGTTTCACGGTCACAGCTCGGATACTGGAGGGAGGATATTCGCAAGCAAGTCTACCATGCCTTGCACTATCATCTACTGGAATGCGACATCTTTCAGCACATGAAGATTGTCAATATGCTTGAAGTTCTTGGAACGCTCGTTATCGCCAAAGAGCAGTTGGATCCAATGTATGAAATCATTGATGAGCATTGGTTTCGTTCGATCGTGCAATATTACGATCAGTATAGCGAGCTTTTACAACGGATCAATGATTGTTGCGTTTTTGCGCATAAAACTTTGGAAAATCGTGTAATTTCTGCCATAGTGAGAAGTCCGCATCAACGCATTGGAGAACTTGCACGGGAAGTGAATCAAACGGAGAGCATCGTATCACGCACATTGCGTTCCTTTCGCAATGATGTTCGCAATCTTGTTTTCAAGCCGTGAGGAGGATATATGCAATTCAAGAAAATATTGGTTTTTTTAGGGCTGGGAACATATCTCTTTTTCTTGTTTAATCCTTTCGCTATCGCGATTCCCCATTTCTTTTTCGTTAATGTGACAGAAAGTTTGCCACGCGGGATTTATCTTGCGATTCCGGGTATGGCCATTCGCAATGGCGATATCGTCGCCTTTCAGGAAGAAGATCGCGTTATGGAAACGATTTACAAAAACCATTGGATTCCGGAAGGGGAGAATCCTGCTTTCTTGAAATTTGCGGCCATGGAAGGAAGCACATATTCCGTTGACCCAAAAGATCTGACATTCCGTGTCAATGGAGAAATTATCGGCATCGCTCACACGACAGATCCAAAAGGGCATATGCTTACGCCGCAAGTCGGAGAACACATAGTAGAAAAGGGGCGTTTTCTGCCATACACGCCAGCAGACCGCAGCTACGATGGGCGTTATACAGGGACGATTGCAAGAGATCGAATCTATTCCCGTATTATTCCGCTTATCGTCATGGGGAGGAGGTGACGGCGTGCGCTACCATAGCTTTCATTTTGCCAGCATTGAAGCATACAACGAAAAGCACGAGAAGCTTGAACGTCTTTTTTGGCAGTCCTTCGGAGGGATGCAAAACTACGCTTTTTTGCAAGCTGTTGAAGAAGTGGTGAATAACGCCGTTGAATATATGTTTCCTAAAAATTGTGTTTATGGCTTTGATATCTTTGTTCGCGTGATGGCCGTGAATGTTGCGGTCACCGTGCAATCGTCTTCTTTGCCCTTCGATGCTCGTGCACATCAATCTCATCTTATAGAGCTGGCCGAAGGTAAGGAGAGTGCATGGATGCAGCCTATCTTGTATGAAGAAAAACAACTACGCCCACATATGGGGCTTTGGATTATCCTTATGGGATCAGATTACGTCTATATGGAAGAAGATGGACAGTCTATCACGCTTGTAAAATGGATTTTTCCAGAGGAAGAGATTTGCCAAGAGATAGGAATCCTTGCGAGACGCTTCCTTGTGCGGGATAAGGACGGGTGCTTGCTTTCAGGAAAGGCACGTGAGGTCTTATGAATTGGATGATACGGTACCTTGTGGTAAAAGGGGATACGGCTATTTTACAAGTGAAAGGACGATATAATTTCGCGCATATTTCCGCAATCGAAAAGGATATAGAATTTGTCACTTCTGTGTATCACCCGAAGAAGATTCTCGTTGATTTTTCGGAAACAGAAATTTTGACGGTTGCCGCATGGAGAAGTTTGAAAAGAATCCGTGAGATTTTTGGAGAAGAAAATTTTCTTTGCATTCATGTGAACGAACAAATTCGATATTTACTTTCAATTGTCAATTCAGAGGATTGGGTGAAAGAAACAAAGGAGAGAATAAAGGATGGAAAAGAAACAGGAGAATGTGGACTTGGATCAGACGAGGGAACTTTTTCTAAAAGATCCTTTGACAATAGAGGAAGTATATGATAAAAAGTTTTGCTTAGACAAAAATTTATTTGCTATGTGGCATGATTTATCAAAACATGTAAATTCGTATGAAATATTGCAAATCAAAAAAATTGAAAAAGATTCGCGGAATCAAAAAAGGACATTCCTCTTGCAAATTGCCAGCATATTGCTCATCCTGTTTCTTTCTGCATGGATCGTGGTTTTGTCGAATAAAATAAATTCGATGGAAGTGGCATATCAATCTTCTATAGAAGCGGCATCACAAGATGGAGGACTTCCTGCATCAAATACGGGGAATCCTGTTGTTCCTATTGACCCGCAAAGTACGGAAACTGAAGCGAATACCGTGACGGCGCAACAGGTAAGTGCAGGGCAAGTCGGAACGGTTCGCCCACTTCCTGGCATTCCTGCATATAGTCTGCCGCGCCCGTCTATCCCTGCGCCTATAGCAAGTGTTGCGCCAGTTGACGCACCTAAGGCAGAGCCGAGCAGCAGTGCAGGGGAGAAGAAAACATCAAAAGCGGAAGATATGTATTCCAAGGCGATTTCCTTTTTTTCTTCGGACGGGACTGCGGATGCGGCTAAGTCAGATCGCATCACATATGCGCAAGAGAGCGAAAATTCATCTTCTGAATGAGGAGAATGAACTTACGAGAATGAAAAAAGATTGGTTTTTGAATGGGATTTTCCTGCTATGCTAATAGTCGGGAATGGGAAATGGGGTGATGAAATCAAATCCTTATGGAAAAGTGTGTTAGGCGGCCTCTTGCTTTATGTCACGCTGGTCTATTACTTCCTGCCCGATATACAGTTGTCGTTTATCGCCCTTCTCGCAATCCTGTTAATGCAGGCGGCACAGGAAAATAAGCGCCTGTCAGAAGATGGTCATTCGATTTCTTGGAAAACGCTGCTGCTGTTGATCGCAATTGGCTTATTGCTTTCCGAAAGAAATTTACACCGCTATTTTCTTTCCTTCGCTACGGGCGTAACGATTGGCGTAGTCTGCATTTCTGCTCGATGGAACACCAGAGGACGGATGCTGTTTGGGAGGGATGTATACCTATCCATGCTTGTGACAGGGCTTCTCGCCGTTCTTCTCTACTATATGCTCGTGCTTCCGTTTCCTGCATTTCCTGCGTGGCTGATTGACTGTGCTGCATTTGCCGCGATGTTTATCTGCCCTTTAGGATGTACGTTCTTTCTTTTGGCGAACATCCCATCTCATCCCTTTTCGCTCAATGTGGATGAAAAGAAAATGATTCTTTTCATTGGTGCATTTGTCGGATTGTTTGGTGCTCCGCTGAGTTTTGCGAGCTTCCTTGTTGGCTTCATGCTTTATGCAGGGAAGCGTCGTCTTTGCCGAAGTTAATTTTTAGGAGGGGTTTTTACTTGAAAATTACGCAGTTGTTTCACCGTCCCGAACATTTCACAATGCCTGTGTCGTCGCTTAGTCCGGCAGAAAAGGCAAGCCGAAAGTGGGATGAACGAGAAGGCGGTATTATCGAGCAGAACAATCTTCTGCGCAAACTCATTATGTGCATGGGTGCAGGAATCATCGTTCTTGCCGGTGCACTCTGTTATAAAAGCGTAACAGAAAACACGTTAGTTTATGTTGTTGAGACAGATATCAAGACGGGCGAAGTGAGAAACGTCGGAACAGCAAATTCCATGGCAAACTACACGCCGAACGATGCGGTGTATAGCTTCTTCATTCGTCAATTCGTGCAGGACATACGCAACGTGCCGCTTGATGGTGTCGTATATAAGACACAGCTGACTCGGGCGTACAACTTCCTTACGAACGATGGTGCAACGATTCTCCAGAACCGTATGCAGGAAGAAAAGCGCAACACAAAAGTCAGTCGTTCGACGGTACAGATCACGATCAACAGCGTTATTCCCATGGAAGGCGGCAAAAGCTATCAAGTCCGCTGGACAGAAGTGGAATATGATCTCGGATCAGGTCAGAAAAAAGTCACACCGTATACGGGTGTTTTTACCACTGAGATCATCAAGACGGACGATAAGGAAAAGCTTGCAAATAATCCAATCGGCATCTATATCAAGGATCTGCGTTGGGAACGGGATACGGAAACCAAAACGACCAATCCTAACGTAAGCGGCGCAGAGGCACAACAGCCTGTGCAGACATTGCAAGGTGCGGACAGTCAGCATGGTGTGGCACAGTAAAGGAGAGAGAAACGAAATGCAAATGAAGAAACTTAGAAATTCCATTTTTGCGGCATTTATGGCTGCAAGTGTTTTTGCTGGTGGATTTACGCAAACTGCCAATGCAGCAACGCTTTCGGAGTTTAAGGCAAATCTGCAAGAAGAGAAAGCCGCTGTCGAGCAAACCAAAGAAAAAGTCAAGCAAAGCGCAGATACGAATGAATCCCTTTGGAAAGAGCTGGGCAATGCACAGGAAGAGCTTCATAAACTAAGCAAAAATCGCAGCAATGCGGATGCGTTGGATGCTCTTACGATGCGTCTTGATGAAATCGAGCGTCAGCTGCGCACGCTGTCGCAGGCACAATCGTTACTGAAAGATGAAATCGAAGATCTCTATCGTCCGCCAATGCCGTCTTTGGACGATCCCTTTGCTTATCGGGCACACGGTGAAAGCAATGACCGATTGGTAAATCCGGGACCGCAAGGGCGCGTATCTTATACGCAGGATGCGAAAAATGCGCAGAACAATTCCACGATGGTTTTTGCCTATGCGCCGGATCAGCTGTATAAGATTTATTGCCGTACAGGGTATCTCACGGATATCGAGCTAAAAAAGGGCGAGCGGATTTCCTTCGTTGGCGGCGGCGATACTTCTTCATGGGCAGTCAACACGACAATCGTTGCAGGTACGCCGCATATCTATGTAAAGCCTGTCGTAGAGTCAAGCACAACGAATCTTATTGTCACGACGAATAAGCGCAGTTATCAGATTATCCTGAATACAAGCAACTGGTATAATCCGATGGTCAAGTGGAACTACGATCTTGATGAACAGGAAAGTATGCTCCAGCAGAATGCCAAGGATGCCGAAACAATCGATGCAAGCATGAATGTTGCCAGCTACGACAGTCTCCACTTCGGTTACGATGTTTCAATCAAAGGAAGCAAGCGTTATAAGCCAGATATGATTTTCGACGATGGCACAAAGACAATCATCCAGTTTGCAAAGGGAACGGATCGTCTCCCCGCACTCTTTATGAAAGAGCCTGGCAAAAAAGATCTCAGTCTTGCCAATTTCAAGACCAAAGGAAACTGCTACATCATCGACCGCATTATCGATCGTGCGGAACTTCGCTACAGCGACACGGACATTGTGACCATCAAGCGCAAGAAATAAAGGAGGGGGCGTGACTTGAAGATTCAAGATACCTTTGGAGATATTTCAAAGACATTCGGAAAGAAATGGCGAAAAATCTTCAACAAAGAAGAAAACGCCATCGAACCAGTAGCAGATGGCGAGAAAAGAGAAGTGAAAGCAGGAGAGGCGGAAGGAAGCTTTTCCATGACGCAAGGCGATCATGGGACAATCTTTGGTCTTTCCCGTCCCGTCGTTACAGGAATTGGTGTGTTCTTCTTCGTCGTCTTTGCAGCCGCTTTTTTCTATGCATCTTCGAATGATAGCGCAAAGCAGCAGCAAGCACAGCAGCAAGCAAAAGAGTCGGATATTGCTAATCCGAATCGCGCGGCTGGGGGGAAGAATGAGAATGCAACCGATGATTACGGTGAATTAGCGCGGATTAATGCGGCAAAGAATAGGAAGAGCGGTCAAAATCCGAACAATCCCAATGGTCAGAATCCCAATAATCCGAATGTGCAAGGCGCAAATGGTCAAAATCCAAACATGCAGCCCGCGCAAGCAGTAAGAGCACAGGATATGCCTTCTTCACCTGTCCCTGTCGTTCCTCGTCCGTCCGTCGTTGTCCCTGCTGCTGGAGCATATCCTCAGGTAGGGCAAGCGGGACAGAATGCAGATGATGCGACTGCACGGGAGCGCGAGGAGGAGCACAGTGTCGCACAACGACTCAAAGAAAAACTGAAATCTTCTATCGCTTTTGCTTTCGATGGGGGAGGAAAAGGTGCTGCCGAGACTGCAGTATCAAATAATGCTGCAGCGAATGAAAGCAGCAGCATGCCAGCAAGTGCAGGCGCTTCCGCGGGGCGTGGTGCAGTAGGATTGATGCAAACATCGGCGAATTCCGCTCCTGTTTACAGCGAGCCCACGGAGCGTACGGTCATGGCAGGTACAATCATTCCGGCTATGCTTATCACAGGGATTAACACAGATGCGCCCGGTCCGGTCATCGCACAAGTCATGGCAGATGTCTACGATATGCACGGCAGGACGCTCATCATTCCCGCAGGCAGTCGTGTTCTTGGCACGATGACAGGAAACAGCGGCGGTGGGAGTGGCACAACAGGAAGGATTGGTGTGACATTTGATACCATCGCTTTACCGAACGGTGGCGCGTGGAACATTGGACAATCCATCATGGCCGTTGATGGTGCGGGCTATGCAGGAATCGGAGGTCGGCTCCATCGCCATACAGGCAGCAATTTGATGAAGGGGCTGTTCAATAGCGCCCTTACGGCACTTTCGACGGCCTCTGTGGATCGCGTCACATTCGACGCATCCGCGCTTAAGTCTCTCACAGAGCAGCAAGCACCAACAGCCACAGTCGCGCCCGGCTATTCTTTTAATCTCTATGTGACGGCAAACATCGCATTTTGAGGCAATGTCATGAAAGATAACAAATTTCTTGAATGCGTGAAATCTGCAAAGGATAACGTGGAAAGTGAACTGAAGCAGGGCAATCCCTTGATGTGGCACCGAATCATCATGTGCGTATGCATCGGCTTCATCGGGATTGCCGTCATGGGAGGCATCATCCTTGACTTCATCATGGATAAGCAAAATGAAGCAATACGCCGCTTGCCCGTCGTAGGTGTTGCAGAAAATGCTGTGCTCCCCGAAGGGGAATACTGCATCTATCGTGCATTTTTCGACGAAAGTAACAGGACGCATTATCATGTCAGTCTGGAAGAAGGCGGCATTGTCGTCTCGGTACTACCGCCAAAAGGCACAGCTGAACCGGCGGACATACATCAAATTCTTCGCTACGATCCTGCGGCATATAAGATTTCCGTGGATGCAGCAGGGAATTGGACATTTCTTCCGACAAGTGTCATGGAACAGATTAAGGCAAGAACACAGCAGGTCAGGATGCCGCAATCCCCTGTACAGGAATTACAAGGAGCACCATAAAACGAAGAGACGAAAGTCAGCGCATATGACTTGCGTCTCTTTGTTTATTCTTTCGTGAGCTTGTCGATGAGTTCCTTTCGCTCAGCATTTATTGCATCGAGTTGCTCCTTGAAGTAGCTCCACCTTTCCTGCTTTCCGTCGCTCTTGCCCTTTTCATAAGCAGCAGCGACTGCCACTTTTGATTGTTCAGCCTGATGTTCAAGCTCTTTCTTCAGTTCCTCGATGTGTCGCTTTGCTTGTTCGGCATCATCCCGTGCGTTCCTTGTTTCAGAAAGCTCGGCATCCAGTGTGGAAATCTTGGTTTTCAGTTCACTGACCTGATCGGCAAGAACGGCATTCAGCTTTTCTTTGTCAATCAGATTCTGCTCTATTTCTTTGGCACGTTTCTCTGCTTGTTCGGCACGGGCAGTATCCGCATCGGCACGCTCGATGGTTTTGTTTAATTGCTCTGTTGCTGCTGCTGTCGTGTCTTTCTCTCTTCGGACTTGCTCTTGGTCGGAGACTATCTGCGCATGGCTTGCTAGCTCACCGGCAAACTCGGAACGGATGCGCTCATCGGCATTATTGGCGAGATTGAGTGAGGCAATGTACGCTGTCTCAATTTGGCGCAGCAGGTTTTGGAAATTGTCAATTTCGTCGGAGCACCCCGCAAGCCCCTTGCGCTCGTTGGCAAGATTCACCATAAAAATCAACTATAAAGCAAAGAAACCTTCGGAATGAAGAAAGATTGGTTTTTGAAAGAGAAAATCCTGCTATCCTTAAAAGAGTAAGGAAAGGCAGGTGCTCTTATGGATGCAGAACAAAATCGGGAAATACAGAAAAAAGCGTTTTTCTACACAGCAATCATCTTCGTAATTTTGACGTTGGCTTCTCAATGGTACATTACTCAGAGCGTTGCTGCAGAATGCAACTATCATCCGCTGCTTGGCGGATACTTGGAAATTGGTGACACGAAAATCTATCCTCCCTTTGGATATTTCCTTTGGTTGTCGGATGAAGTCTTGACAAAACTGATTCCGGATATTTTGCGGCCGTATTCCAAGGCAAACATGATAGTCCTTTTCATCTCTTTGGGAATCCTGTTTCTCATCAAGAAAAGCCTTGTAACGAAAACCTCACATGGCAGTGCGTCGTTTGCAGAACGAAAGGACATTGAAAAATCTGATCTAGGAGAATATGTTTCAAAAAACGGTGGTGTCTTTGCGTATGTAAAGCGGCAGGCATATCTATTCGGCTTCATCCCTCTGCCATTTAAGACGAAGCATAAAATCATAAAAGATTCTGGCGTCGTGGTGGGCGTCAATCCCTATACGCATAAACTTATGCTGCATGATGGTGTGGAGCATATGCTTTTGATGGCTCCTACACGTTCTGGCAAGGGTGTTTGCACAATCATACCTACGGGGCTTATCTGGAAGCACAGCATTTTCTTTTTCGATCCGAAATGCGAATTGTGGAATCTCACAAGCGGCTATCGGCAAAAATACCTAGGGCAGAAGGTCTTGAAATTTCAGCCGCTTTGCAATGACGGCTCTGCCGCACGATGGAATCCGCTGGCAGAGATCAGCTATCGCACATCAGAAGAACTATCGGACGTCTCTTCTATCGTCTCGGTCATGGTTCGTCCAGATGGGGATTCCAAAGGCGGTGACGACTTCTGGCCAAATGCTGCTGCTGCCTTGATCAACGGTGTTATTTTGCATTTGCTTTACCAGCATGACAAAGAAGGTTTGCCGCTTCCCTGCCCTACGGATATCATGTCCTTTCTTTCCAGCCCAGATAAAGATACGAAGAGCCTGTTTACAGCGATGCGAGACTATCCGCATATCCGTGTGGAGGAATTCATGGAAGATGTCGTTCTCGATGCAGACGGCAAGCCCGTCCTAGACGAGAACGGCAGAGAAAAGCACTACAAAAACCCGCTCAAAGAAATCTATGGCGAGTATATTCGTGATTTCAATAGATTCACGGAAGCACTCGGCGTAACCGTGCGTTCGATTGATGATATACGCATCGCACTTCATGTGAAAAGAAAACTGGCCGCAGAAGAATATCAGAAGGGAAAAGAGAAGTGGGAAATCGAACAAAAGAAGAAGCTGGAGGGCTTCGCCCAAAAAGAAGTTCCGCAAGAGGGGACGGAAGAGCATAAAAAATACATAGCAGAGAAAAAAGTCTTGGAAGAAGAGACATATCCGGATATGGAAGATCCAATTGACTGGAGTCCGCCGAATCTGAAAAGCTTTAATCAGGACAAAGAGCAAATGCCGTACTACCTCCTGCTTGTTCATCCGAAAGTAGCAGAGTGTGCGGCCAACATACTGAACGGCGCGACACAGACAACAGCTTCCATTATGCAGACAGCACAGACTTCCATGGCAATTTATCAAGATCCGACCGTTCAGCAAAATACAAGCGTATCGGATTTTGCGATTCGTGATCTGCTTGATCCGAAGCAGGAAGTTTCCCTTTACTTCTGTATGCAGGTAAAAGAAATTGCCACAGTTCGACCGATTGCACGCTTGTTTTTACAGTTGCTCTGTGCAAAGCTCATTCGCGATATGAAGTTTGAAACAGATGCGAGCAAGCCTAAGCCGAAAAAGCAGCGGCTGCTGCTCATGTTGGACGAGTTTCCGCAGCTTGGCAATATGCAGTGCATAGAGCTTGCACTGGCTATTTGTGCGGGCTATGGCATTAAAATGTGCATTGTCAGCCAAGATGTCAATCAGCTCAATAAAGCCTACACGAAAGATAATTCCATTGGCTCAAACTGCCATGTTCACATCTATTTTACGCCGAATATTGATCCTAGCGGTGCAACAGCAGAGGCAATGTCGAAAACGCTCGGCAAGCGGACGATTGATGCTGTTTCTCATAGCGATGGCGGAGGCGGATGGTTCAAGGGGTCTAACTCTACATCGCAGATGGGGCGCGAGCTTATGACACCGGATGAAGTCAGTCAGATGTCGAGCGAAAAAGAATTGGTCTTTGTCGCAGGACACCGTCCTATTTTTGGGGACAAGCTCCGTTACTATTTGCAGCCGTGGCTTCTAAAGCGCACGGAAGTCCCTCGTCCTATGGTCAGTGATACCGTAACAAGCGTGACTACCTATGCGGAAATGGCGATGCTTCAAACTGCTGACCGCAAGGCAAAGGAAGAAGATATTCGTCGCATTGCCGAAGAAAAAGCAAGACGCGGCGAAGCTCCGGATGCAGAAAGGATTGCCATAGAATCGAGAAAGAAGTTCGAGGAATACGAAAAAGCATTGCGGGAGTCTGAAGAAAAGGAGAAGCATAATGCAGCGACGGAAAACGATGCCCAAAAAGGAAGCGACAAAGAAAGTCAAAGCCCTGCATCAGATCAAAACCATCAAGGGAATGACACACGGGGAGCAAGTGCGGAAACGATAGAAGATGCCTATGAGGATTACTGTGACGGCGATGCCACATTGGCTTTCATCATGGGCAATCAGGATCTTGTTTTCGCGAAAAAAGCGACGTCAGCCCAAAAATTACTGCAGGATGATTCGCCAACGGATTTTCCCGATGAAGTAGATTCCAATATGGATTCTTTTGCAGAGATTGCTGGAACTATAGAAAGCGAGGGAAGAAATGAATCATAAGACAGAGCGTTATAACATCACGATGGATGCCCTGATGACCTCCATGCGCGCGATTATGCCATATATGCAGGACAAGAACGTATTCGAGGTCTATGTCAATCCCGACGGCAAAATATGGACTGACACGCTAGGCAGGGGACGCACCTTCACAGGCGAATACATTTCGCCCGAAGACACACGGGGCATTATCCTTTCCGTTGCGGCACTCACGAACCAGCTTGTGAAGCAGGAATTTCCCGTGCTTGATGCGGATATTCCGAGCAATGCATTCTTTCCTAAATGCCGTTTCGAGGGAAATCTCCCGAACATCGTTCCGGCTCCGACGCTCAACATCCGCAAGCATCCAGAGAAAATCTTTACATTGGAGGACTATGTGGCGCAGGGGACGCTCACGAAGGAGCAGTATGACATTTTGCTTGCTGCGATTCACCAAAAGAAAAACATCATTGCGGCAGGCGGCACAAAATCAGGCAAGACAACATTCCTGAATGCCATTCTTGCCGAAATCTCCAAATTGAAAGATCGCGTCATTCTTATCGAAGATACGCCGGAGCTGCAATGCAGCGCGGAGGACTGTGTGCAGATGCGTGCCACAACGAGCTTTTCCATGGATGATTGCTTGAAACAAGTGCTGCGCATGACGCCGGATCGCATCGTTGTCGGTGAGGTTCGTTCCGGCGAAGCATTGGCACTTCTTGATGCATGGAGTACGGGCCACGGAGGCGGATGTTCGACCGTGCATAGCAACAACGCACGCGATACTTTGACACGTTTAGAGAATATGACGGCGCGCGTGTCAAGGAATCCGCAGCAAGCCACCATTGCGCAAGCGGTAAATATCATTGTGTATCTGAAATATGCGGGCAATACACGCAAGGTACAGGAAATCGTGGAACTGGAGGAATGGGATCCGGCGGCGATGAAGTACAGGTTTCATTCTCTGAATTAAAATCTCAAGATGGATAAAGAATGGTTCTTGATTTTGCAAAAACATTGGTTTTTGAAAAGACTTTTTGTGATACACTGAAAATCAGGTCTATTCATTTTTCACATGATACAGGGGGAATCTTTTATGAAAAGCAAAAAAGCAAGCAAGACACGCCGTGTTTGGAATTTTGTTAAGGAAAACAAAGTTCTGATTGCACAGCTCTGCCTTATGGGCGCGGTAGTGCTCTCCAGTGATACGTCCTTTGCGAATACGCAGGCCGAGGCAGGTTTTGAAGTTGTCACAAACCCGCTTACAAAATTTCAGAACACCATCACAGGCCCCGTTGCAACGGCAATCGGCACGGCGGGCGCAGCCCTTCTGGGTCTATCCGTCGCCATGAACTTTGAGAATCAAATTGCCAAGCGCGGCGTGCAGGGTGTAGGCGGCATCGGTCTTGGTCTTGGCGCATCGTCGCTTATTAGCGGCGGCTCGCTCGGCACGGCTTTTCTCTTTTAAGGACGTGTCAGCATGGACGAAAAACAAGAAGCGGCCATCGCCGCATGGTATGACGTGCCGTTCATCAGAGGATTGACGGAACCTGCACTCATCGCGGGCGTTCCGAAAAATGTACTGGTATTCAACGGTCTTTTTGCTGTTTTCCTTATCATGAACTTTGGATTTTTTTACATCCTCATTGTTACGCTTCTGTTTCATTTTCTGGCAATCTATGTATGTAAAGGGGACAATCAGTTCTTTGATTGTCTTAAATCCTACAAGAGCAAGGAAAAGTATTATACGGTATAAGCATAGAAACGGATGCAGGATTGTCTGCATCCGCTTTTTTCAAAAATTGTACAAAAAGATTGGAAAATAAAAGCATTTTTTCCGCTATACTAAATACGATAACGTAACGCATATAGAAAGGAGATCGCGTAGCATCATATGACAGGAACAAAAGAATATGGAAGCAAGGGCACAGGCGTGGATGAGTATCTTTACTGGGGAGGTCTCGTGCGCCCATCGGTGCTTAGGCAAAAGGACTATTCATTCCTTTCCATCATTGCGTACCAGCCTTTTTCCGTAGATGTCGAGCAGTCCTTTGTCGAGCGTGACTTCTGCGCGGGATGGGGCGTTTGGAATGAACATCACTATGTCAAAGGAGGCGAAGCAGGAAGAGACTATCTTGTGGTTTTTTGGCATCCTTTCCTTTCAAAGACGCAAGCACTGGTAGAAAATACGCTGGAGAGAAAAAGCATCCATGCAAAAAACAATGAGGAAATCATCAACCATTTTACATTTGAGGTTCAAAATATCCTGCAAGATTTGCAAAGCGTGACTTCTGCGCGCCTGCTGGAGTATCAAGAAATTTTGGATGTCTTGTATTTTTCCCTGTCCTTAGAGAAACATACACCAGTCATGCCGGAAATACCGTTATATCTTGATGTTTTGCTATCGCAGGATCTAAACTTTCGCTTTGAGGCAAACGATATTTTTATCAACGACAAACGAGTGTTCATCCTCTCGATTCTTGCGCCCGTTGATATCAAACGGATTTACAAGGAACTTGCAAGTGCTTATCCAGGCGAGGCTGTCACATTCCGACACGTCCGTCGGTTTATGTTTTTCAATGAAGCACAAGCCAAGAAAGATTTCCATAAGTATACAAGCAAATGGTTTCCTGCCCGCTCGGTCATTCGCAAGATGGCAACGGAGGATATTCTTGGAAAATACAATGGCTATTTGACCGACACATTCATCTTTTATCTTTCGGAAGAACAGGCTGAAGCCTTTAGCGAAAACTTCGCATGGCTGCTTGATGAAATGCAAGCGTCCTATATCGTCGAACGGTTCAATCTAAAGCAGGTTTTCTGGGGAGCATGTATCGGGAACTATCAAGCAAATCAATTTCCTCCTGTCGTCGGCTTGCAGACGTTGGCTGAAATCATGACGGCGACCATCACGCAAAAAGAGAAGGAAAAAGAGAATGTCTTGGAAAATGCCAAAAAGCAGCTTGTACAGACGACAGTTGATGTAGAAGAAATCATGGCGGATATGCAAGACGAGGAGGCAGAATAATGTTTCGCATGGATCGATTCCGAAACAAAAAAGAAAGACTGCAGATGACAATCCCGTGGGCGCGGATTGTCGGAGATCCGGCAATTGTGCTCAATAAAGATGGTTCGATACAGACAACATTTCGTTATCGCGGACCGGATCTTGATTCCGCAATCAAAGAGCAGCTGGCTATCATCACGCAAAAATTAAATGCGGCCATCATGTCGATGGACACAGGGTGGGTGCTTTACTTTGAATCCCAGAGAATCCCGTCAACGGCTTATCCGACAGATACGTATTTCTCGGATCCGATTACGCAGATTATGGATTCGGAGCGGCGAGAATATTTCAGCCGAGGCGATCTGCATTTTGAATCGGAATACTATGCGACACTCTACTGGATGCCGCCAAACGATCATGAGGGGCGCCTGCGCTCCTTTGTCGTCGAAGGGAAAAGCAAAAAAGGCCTGACAGAAGAAGATTATATGCAGACATTCAACTCTGTCGTAGACAAAGTGATGCGGATGTTTGAAGCCTGTCAGATTCCTTGCGGCCTTCTCTCGCCCGATGAAATGGCGACGTATCTTCATTCGACCGTTTCCATGCAGCGCAGGGAAATCAAGCTGCCGAAATCTCCTTTGCTCCTTGACCGCTACCTCTACGATTCATCCCTTGCTGGCGGTTTTGAGCCGAAAATCGGCAAGAAACATATGCGCGTCATTTCCGTCATCAGTTACATGGACAACACCTTCTTTGGCGTGTTTGATGAGCTTAACTTGCAGGATTTCTCTTATCGATGGGTATCCCGCTATTATTGCCTGTCAAAAATCGACGCGCTGGAAGCCGTAGACAAGAAGTCCAAGGAATGGAAAGCAAAATTCAAAAGCCTTATGGATATGGTGCGTGAGTTCGTGTCTGGCACAGAGAGCGGAGAGGTCAACGAGACGGCTGTCCGTAAATACCAAGGAGCGAAAAACGCGGAAGCAAACGTTGAATCCGATATCACTTCCTATGGCTACTATACAACATCTATCGTCATTACAGGCGATTCGTCCGAGGAAGCAGACACACGGGCGAAGATCGTTGCACAAGTCATCGACAACATCGGCTATAAAGCGAAAATCGAAGATTTGAATGCAGTCGATGCGTGGATGGGGACGCTTCCCGGCAACGTTGGCCGCAATGTACGCAGACACTTAGTTTCCTGCTCGAACCTCATTCACATGATGCCGCTATCGACCATCTGGGCAGGGGATGCGCGGAACTATCATTTGCAGGGGCCGGCGCTTCTGTATACGCAGACTTTGGGCAATACGCCGTTCCGCTTAAATCTTCATGTTGGAGACGTTGGGCATACGCTTGTCGTCGGACCGACAGGGGCAGGAAAATCCGTACTTCTTAATGAATTCAACGGCAGCTTTCGGAAATATAAAAACGGGCGTGTCTTCATCTTTGACAAAGGCGCGTCAAGCTATGTTCTTACGCAGGGCGTAGGTGGGAAATTCTTTGATCTTGGCAACGAAGAAAAAGGTGCGCTTTCCTTCCAGCCACTGGCGCAGATTGACGACGAAAAGGAGCGACAATGGGTATTGGAATGGCTCTGTGACTATGTGCGTCAAGAAAATCTCGAAATCACGCCAGAAAGGAAACAGTTGATCTGGGATGCATTGGAAGCGGTCGCAGGCTCGTACACGGGCGAAAACCAACACTTGCGCCGCATGACAACGCTCGTCAATGCCGTTCAGTCAGTCGAATTAAAAAAGGCGCTTGCGCCGCTTTGCATGGGAGGGCCGTATGGCAGAATCTTCGATTCGGATACGGATAGCTTGAAACTTGGCTCATGGCAGACTTTTGAGATGGAAAAGCTCATGAGTACGCCGCAGATTGTCGGCACGACGCTCATGTATATTTTCCATCGGATCGAGCAAAGCCTTAAAGGCGAGCCGACCATGATTGTCTTGGACGAATGCTGGGTGTTCTTCGATAACGAGCAGTTTGCTCAAAAAATCCGTGAATGGCTGAAAGTCCTCCGCAAAGCGAATGCGTTTGTTGTTTTTGCGACACAATCCGTCACGGACATCGTAAACAGCCCTATTTTCAACACTGTGCTGGAATCCTGCCCAAGCCGTATCTTCCTGCCGAACTCGGACGCGCTCGAAGAAGGCACGGCAAAGAATTATGCGCTCTTTGGTCTAAACCGGCGCCAGATCGAAATTCTCGCAACGGCAACAAAGAAAAGAGATTACTACTATGTATCGCCGCTCGGATCGCGCCTCTTTCAGTTGGCATTGGAGCATTGCCCTGTCTCCCTTTCTTACGTCGCTGTCAATACCAAGGGCGTCATCGAGGCAAAGGAACTCATTCGAAAATATGGGCAGAAAAATTTCAACCATCATTGGATGATACGCTGCGGAATCATTGAAGATGAGGAAAAGGAGAAAAGTAACCATGTTCATTGACTTTTATGGCACGTTTGTATCCGTACTTATCCTGCTAGTTCTTTGGCTCTTCTATCGCTTGAATCGCTTAGAACGGTTCGTTTTAGATCTTAACGAGCAATTCAAAGTGCATGAATCAAAGGCCAAACGGCAGGAAATGGATGCGGCAGACGATATTGAAAAGAATGTAGAAGAGCACGCATAAAGAAAGGTGCAGGTCGTTTTTGCGACTTGCGCCTTTCTTGTTTTTACCCATTCGAATTTTTGCAGCGGTATTTTTTTTACGCCGCTAAATTCACCGTCCGCTAGTTCAATATAGACATTTCGAGCAGATTTCTTCGTCCGAAAAATTTCACACATGATATTTTCTCCAATCTAGCTCTAGCTCTCTTGTATGTTCTCTTACCCACTGTGCGGCACGGCGTTGCGCCTTTTGGTTAATATGACCGGCTAAAATTTCACCAGTCAGTGCGAAGAAAATGGTTTTTCCTGCATATGATGCGTGGACATGCGGCAGGTTATGCCCCTCTTCGCACGGGCACATTTCAATACGTATCCCGTCCTTGTTGTAATAAGTCGGCATATTCCTCCTCCATAACATTTATTGTAGCACATCTTGTCCAAACGGTCACATCGGCTGCCCGAGTTTATTCCTCCTCCTTTTCTGCATAATCCGTATAAAAGTCAAATGGTGCGAAAAGCTCCGAGTCTTCATTTTCGATATTCTCTGCACCGATATTCAGCGCAGTTTCGAAATTTGCAATCATCTCCTCTTTTTGTTCATCTGTCGCAGACTCCCATAGGTAATCTGGGATAACGTACTCTGCATGAATGGTAATTTTTCTTTTGATTTTCATAGGAACCTCCTGTGGCACGAAGTAACTTCTTGAGAAAATGCGGAGCATTTTCATATGGGGTCGTAAGGGGCGAAGCTCCCTGCATCGTCACCCCTGCCCGCTGCGCATTTTCTTTTTTTGACAGCAGAGGCGTACCGCTGGAGGAACGCGTTGCAAGGGTGCGTAAGCACCGTAAGGCTTGCCCTTGCAAGGCAAGTGACGGAAGTTGTATGCTGTCGCGGACAAAAAAAGACGTGCTCTGATAAATAGAAATATAAAGCTCCTTCAAAATGCAACTATATATAGTTGCAAAATAGAAGCGAGTATGATACATTGAAGGAGAAATGAGTGCAATACGCTAACTTTGTCAAAACACAGGAAAATTTGAAGGGATTTTCTCCTATAATAGAACTAAGTTTTATGAGTAGGAGGAATAGTTATGGCAGGTCGTTTTGACAACTCTTTGCAAGGCAAGGCATATCATTTTGTAAATCAGTCGTTGCGTGATAATCCGTCAGAATATCTATCTTTTCTTCAGACGATGGCGAAGTATCACAAATATCCGTGGGAGGCACAGGCACTTCTTCACCAAAATGCGCCGGAGGGGACAGCGCTTGTTGCGTCTGCTGCTGTTTGGGGAAAAACCTTTGGAGCAACGGTAAAGGAAGATGCAACGCTGATCCCGTTGATTCGCCCACAGAAAAATGGAAACGGCTATGAAAACTATTTTGTCGTTGATGTGCGCGATACGTCTTTGACGAAAGAGCAAGCGAAAAACCTTCCATGGCAGTACAATGAAGCAGATAAAGCGGCTGTTTTGGAAGAGCTTGGCGCAGATTCCGAGGAAAGCATAACGGATGCCGTTATGCAAGCGGTGGATTCCGCCGTGGAACATAAACCACAGGAGGAACTTAGATCTGCTTACCGTGCTGCTGTTGCTTATATTGTTTGCGAAAGATTAGGGATAGAACATGAGGAATCTGATCCCCGTGCGTCTATGCCGTCAGATACGATGCGCATGGATCGTTTCTTGGGCAACGTCAATGCATATGCACGAGGGATTCTTGCTTCCGTTGAAAAGGCGGTAAAAGTTTCTCAGGAATTACGAAAGGAGAAAGAAAATGAACGAGAACAAAGTGAACCTGCAAGAGACAGAGGAGGATTACGACGAGTACGCGACGGGTACGTGGCGCGGTCGGATGAAGGCGTATCTCATGGAGAATCGTCCAGAGGAGTACAAGGAAATGCTGCGCGAGGGGAGGCTGGAGAACTTCCTGCGGAATCACGAGAAGGAACAAGAAGAGCGGGAATTCGATCTGATGCATCAGATCGCGGAAAAGGACGGAATCCGGTTCACACACAGCAAGTGGGGGTGGGAGCCGATCTACGACGGGAAAATACCACAGATGCGCTGGGTCGGGCTTTTGAACATGGCCAGAGCACAAGCACGGGAGATTTTGATGCAAGAATACTAGAAGCGGCAAACGATTGTCTGCGTGTTGACCTTGCGGTTATTAACGATATGGTTTCGTCTGTAACGTTGCCGAAAGATAAGGTCGATATCTATATCACGCTATACGATACGCTGCGCCAAAGCACAAAATACAGCGATTTTGAAAAGTATGCGTTCATGGAGATCACGAGACCTTCCTATGAGCAGGCTATGGCCGATCTGCGTGCCTCTTTTGCGCGTATGGCAGAACAGGGGGTACAGGAAGAGGCGTCTGTTGTTCGCCCGCAGGAGCGTGCGGCGGCCATGCAGGAAGAAACGCCAAGAGAACCAAATAGCGCGACGCAAGCTGCAGAACCGCTTTCTACAGATGATTGGGCAGAAACAGCGCAGGAAGCAGCGGAAACGTCATCAGAAGAAGCGACTGAAACGGAGGCAGCCGCTTTTTCTGGTACAGAAAATCCCATCGATACAGGGGAAAAAACGCATGAGACGCAAAGCACGCTTGCTTTTGATGAACCGATAGCACAGATGCCGGAAACCGCATCGGAAGAGAATTCTTTTGACGTTGAGGATTTTGCAGAGGATGAAATCCTGCCGGAGGATGCTGGAGAGACGGAAGAAGAACCTGCGCCTCTCATTGTCGATTCTCCCTTTATGACAGACGAGATTGCATCTCTTGACTTTGCAGCAGATATGTCCGATATGGCAGGAAAACGCGCGGTATTTGCGCGGAATTTCGCGGCGCTGAAAATCGTCCGTCACCTCGATGAGACAGGGCATCTGCCGAACAAGGAAGAACTTCGCGTCCTGCGTGCCTATGCCGGTTTTGGCGGCATTCCTGAAGCCTTTGATGAAGGAAATGCTTCGTGGCAGGTACAGAATGAGGAAATCAAGGATTTTTTGACGGATGTGGAATATGCGTCTGCCCGTGCAACGACGCTGGACGCCTTCTACACGCCGTCCGATATGATTTCTGCCATCTATGACGGGCTGCGTACTGCGGGATTTTCCGGCGGGCATATCCTTGATCCGTCGACGGGAACAGGCCGCTTCCTTCGCGATATGCCAGAGGCTATGAAGGAAAAGAGCAGCCTGACGGGCGTAGAACTGGATACGATGTCGGCACGTGTGGCAAGCTACGCTACAGATGGTGCATCCATTATAAATAAAGGCTTTGAAAAGACGCTGTTTCCTGATCGTTCCTTTGATCTTGCGATTTCCAACGTTCCCTTTGGAAATCACGTCATATCGGATCCTCGTTATCCGAAAAGCTATTTTGTCCATGATTATTTTCTCATGCGTATGATGGATCAGACGCGCGCCGGTGGTCTTGTCGTGGCGATTACCTCGCATGGCACGATGGACAAGGAAGACCCATCGCTTCGAGAGGAACTTGCCAAAAAGGCGGAACTGGTACAGGCGATTCGTCTTCCGAACACGATTTTTGAAGGTGCAGGGACGGATGTTGTCACAGATCTCTTGATCTTCCGCAAGCGGGAGCAGGAACTTGTGCAGGATGCTCCTATGCCGTCGTGGGTAAACAGCGTGAACCATCCTTATGAATGCACCAACACCAAGACAGGGAAAATACAAGAAGTGCCGCTTTACTATAATTCGTACTTCGACGAACATCCAGAGCAGATACTGGGCGAGCATACCTTCAAGACAACCGCCTATGGCATTGATGTTGATGTAGAATCGATTGCGACAAAAGAGGACATTCTGGCCGCACTCAAAGAGCGGCTGAACACGCTTCCGAGAGGGCTTTATCAGGCGTCCTTCGAAGAGCGTCCTGTCCCGCAGGAAGCGGAGGCAGAGGCAGACGGAAAAGTCTACGGCTTTTACAAGAAAGACGGGAAAATTATTTTCATCAATCCAAAAGGTGAGAGCGAAGAGCAAAAACTGACCAAGGCACAGTACAAGAAATATGCCTTGATGATTGATATGCGCGATACGATGCGTGAAATGTTCGATGCAGAACTTGCCTTTTGTTCGGATGCGGAGTTGGCCATATACCAGACAAAATTAAAACAGCTCTACGATTCCTACCATAACGCCTACGGCCGTATTCGTGAAGATTCTTTCTTCCAGCGTGCATGGAAAAATGATGCCTCGTATTCGCTTTTCCGCTCGCTTGAAAACTATGAAGAGGATACATTCAAAAATCTTGCCGACCTCTTTACGAAACGTACGATTCTTTCCTACCGACCGCCTGAGCACGTTGATACCCCGCATGAAGCCTTTGCCATCTCTTTGCAGGAAAAAGGCAAAGTCGATTTCCCCTACATGGAAAAACTTACGGGCGATACAAAGGAATCCTTGCTTTCCGCTCTGGAATACAAGGAAATCTATCAAGATTTGCAGACAGGACAGTACGTCGCAGCAGAAGAATATCTCTCAGGCGACGTGCGCGGCAAACTCGAAGATCTAAAAAAGCTCCATGAAGATACTCGTGATGCGCTAAGGGAGCTTGCAAAGAATACGATACGCCCATCCTTGGCCGTGCCTGTGGAAAAGAATGCGACGCTTTTCCCAGAGAAGTTTGATCACTGGATGGCGCTTGTCAATCTCAGCGACAAGGAAAAGCTGGAACTTTTCGATCCGAAAAACCGTGCCGCATTTTATCAAGCGTTGAAATGCACTTCCGCTGCTTGCCGCAACGATTATCTGAACTTCCTGCACAAGGAAGTGCCGGAGCTTTTTGAAGAGACATTCAAGCAGCCGTATTTCTATATTGCGTGTGCGGCCAACGGGGTTCCCATTGACACGCCCCTCCTCCCGATGTCCCAAAACATAAAGGATGAACTGAGGAAAATAGGGGTAAGCCTGGCATCGTTGTCTCCCGACTCGTGGTATGCCGAAGGGCATGAACGGGAAAAAGAGTATGTCTTTGCAGCCTTTGGCAAGAACAAAGAGGAAATGCCGGCGCTTTCCAAGGAGGCAAAGGATGCGTTTGTCGAAACCTATGCCCAGCGTCTGGAAGCTGCCATGCAGCAGGACGGGGAATCCTTCCTCGCGCTTCGGGCAAAGCTCTCGCGTATTGAGAAGAATACGGAAGCCCTTGAAAAAGTCAAACCCAAGGATCTCTTTGCGGAAGATATTACCGTCAATCTCGGCGCAACGTGGATTCCATCGCGTGACATAGAAACCTTTGCCCAAGCGGTTCTCGGCGCGAATATGTCCTGCTCCGGCTATGTGAAGTATTCGGCGGCAACGAGCGAATGGCGCATAGAAAACAAAGCAGGACTTGCGACAAATTCCTCGGATAGCGTCGCTCTGGGTTCTACCTATGGCACGTCCTATAAAAATGCGATCGAGCTTTTGGAAGCTGCCCTCAATCATCGTTCCGTCAAGGTATTCAAAAAAGAAGAGGACGGAACATCCATACCGCTTCCGGAAGAAACCATGCTGGCGAATCAAAAGATGGATGCCATCCGCAGCAAATTCACAGAGTGGATCTTTCAGGATGAGGCGCGTAAAAATCGCTTGGTCGCTTACTATAACCGTCACTTCAACAACCTCGTTCCGCGCAGCTATGACGGATCGAAACTCGTATTTCCGGGCATGTCGCCGGAAGTGGAGCTGAAAGAACATCAAAAGGATGCTGTCGCACGTATCCTCTATGGAGGCAACACGCTTCTTGCCCATGCCGTCGGCGCGGGCAAGTCCTTTGAAATGCAGGCCTCCCTGATGGAAGCGAAGCGAATCGGGCTATGCAAAAAAGCCTTGATGATCATGCCGAAACACTTGACTGCAGACTTTGGCGCGGAGTTCAACCGCCTCTATCCCAATGCAAAAGTTCTCGTCGCAACTGAAAAAGACTTCCAAGGCGCAGAAAAGCGCAAGGAATTTTTCGCAAAAATCATCAGCCAAGACTGGGACGCGATTGTCGCAAGCTATGAGCAATTCCAAAAGCTGCCGCTCTCCAAGGAACGGCAGGAAAAATTTTTGACGGATGAGATCGAACGACTCTGCGAGGCCTTGAATGAACAAAAGAAGAATCGGCACAACGGCGGAAGATCCTTTACCGTAAAGCAGATAGAGCTTGCCCTGAAAAAACTGCGTACGCAGCTCAGCAACGTGCAGCACAGCCTTTCCAAGAGCCAAGATAACGAATATACATTCGAACAACTCGGCATTGACCGCCTTTATGTCGATGAAGCGCATTACTACAAAAATCTTAGCTTCATGACGAATATTGAAGGGCTGAACACACAAGGCAATTTGAAGACCATGGATCTTCTGGCCAAGGTGCAGTACCTCAATGAGCTGACTGGAGAGCGCGGCGTCGTCTTTGCGACGGGTACGCCTGTCTCTAACTCCATGGCGGAACTCTATACCATGCAGCGGTATTTGAAGCCGTCACGCCTGAAAAGCCAAGGACTGCAGCATTTTGATTCATGGGCAAGCTGCTTCGGCCGTGATGTCACCTCCATGGAGATTGATCCCGCGGGAACGGGATTCCGTTCGAAAACGCGCTTTTCCCAATTCAACAATCTGCCTGAGCTTACCCGTATGTTCCATGAGTTCGCAGATGTGAAAATGCTCGAGGATCTCAATCTTCCCGTGCCGGAATATCGTGTCGAAGTCGTCAAAGCGCAGCCGTCGCCCCTGCAGCTGAAAATCGTCGATGCACTTGCCAAACGGGCAGAAAACGTCCGCAAGGGAAATCCTGCAAGGCGTTCGCCGGATGCAGATGAAAAGACGAAAAAGGGGATGGACAATATCCTGACCGTCATGCGGGATGGCATGAACGCCTCGCTGGATCCACGCATCTTGAATCCCGACTATAAGGATTTTGCGAAAAGCAAGGTCAATCTATGCGTGCAGAATATCCTTGATATCTATCATGAGACAGAGCAGCAAAAATCGACACAGCTTGTCTTCTGCGATCTCTCCACGCCGAAGGGGAAAAACGGGGGATTCAACGTCTACGATGATATTCGCGAAAAACTCATGAAAGGCGGCGTGGGCGAAGAAGAGATCGCCTTTATCCATGATTACGACAAGACGGAGGAAAAGAAGAAACTCTTTGAAAAAGTGCGGCAAGGCAAAGTCCGTGTCCTGTTAGGCTCTTCGGATAAGCTTGGCGTCGGCACGAATGTGCAGGACAAGCTCATTGCCACGCATGATTTGGACTGCCCATGGAAACCGTCGCAATTAGAGCAGCGGCTCGGCCGCATCGTGCGCCGTGGCAACAAAAACAAAAACGTAAAAATCTTCCGCTATGTCACGGATTCCACCTTTGATTCCTATATGTGGCAGACCGTCGAGCGAAAGGCGCGTTTCATCGGGCAGGTCATGAAGTCGCATACGTCCGTGCGCTCCGCGGAGGACTGCGACGAATTCACCATGACAGCCGCGCAGATTAAAGCGTGCTGCACGGGCAATCCGCTCTACAAGCAGCAATTCGAGCTGCAAAACGACTTGGAAAAGCTCGGTTCGCTGCGCAACGCATACCTGCACAACCAAGGCCTGTATCGGTCGCAGCTGGCTGGCTCCATCAAAGAACGCCTTTCCGTTGCAAAAGAGACGGTGGAACGCTTTAAGACGAGCATGGAACAGATTGAAGCAGGAAAGGACCAGAAAAACCTTGTTTTTGGCAATCTGTCCATTCCCCCGGAGAATATCGGAAAGGCACTTGCAAGACTGGCCAAGGCCGTCAGCGAAGGCGCGTATCATGGCAAAAAAACGCCACAAGGCGAATATGGCGGGATGCGCGTGTCTGTCACGGAAAAAGAGGAGTTTGCAAGCAAGCATCCTGTTCTCCATGTTTCGGGAGCCGCTTCCGTAGATATTCCCATCTATGCCAGCACGCCGGAGAAAAACGCGCAGCGTTTGGAAGCCTTTGCCCATCTGTTCAAGGAACGTCTGGAACAGCATCAAAACAGGCTGGAAAAGCTCATGAGCGAAAAGGAGAAAAAAGAGGAATTCATCAACACGCCATTTCCGCAGGAGGATGAGTACCGGCAAAAAGTCAAACGCCTTGCCGAGGTCAATGCGAAAATCCATGCCGAGGAAAACGCAAGCGACAAGGAAGCGGAAATGCAGGATCGTCTCGCCTTGGTGGGAAGACCGGAAAACTATCAGGGGGAAGATAAAACCATCAAGAAATATCTTTCCCTCGCATCCGAGGCATTTCATGCCAACGGAGACTGCTACCGATGGGAACAGGATCGTTCCATCTCCCGTGCGATGGCAGACAGCGGCATCGCCGTAGAGGAAATCCGGCGCGTACTCGTTTCATGCTCTCCTATGGTGCATGACGAAGGGACGCTGGATACCATCGTTCCACAGCAGGTACAGGAAGAACTCGCGTAAAAAGGAGGGTGGCAACGTGCTTTTGCATTTTGCCACCCTTGTTTTTTCCAAGAATAAAGAAAGATTGGTTTTTAGGGAAGAATTTTCTGCTATGCTTTATGACGGGAGGGATTTGATGAATAATTTCCATACGAAAACAATTATGACAATTCTATGCTTCACGCTTCTGATGTTTTTCCCTTTGCGAACGGAAGCGGCTGACCTTTACAGCGTCATTTATACGGATGCCAGTCAGTATAACGGCAATCCTGCGGAGTGCGATTGGATTGCCAGTGCGATTCTATACGCATCGGGCGCATACCAAGTCGATCCGCTGCTCCTGACGGCTGTGATGGAGAGTGAATCACACTTCTATATCGGGGCAGGAAGCCCTGTCGGCGCGATTGGCCTGATGCAGCTTATGCCGGGCACGGCGGCCGCCATCGGGGTGAATCCCTACGATCCCTTGGATAACGTGCTAGGCGGTGCAAGTTATCTGCGCACGCAGCTAGATGCCTTCGACAGCTGGGGCGTATATGGCACGACCTACGCCATCGCGGCGTATAACGCTGGAGGAAATGCCGTGCGTGAATATAAAGGCGTTCCTCCGTATGCAGAAACCATCCGTTACGTTGGATCTGTGAGCGATGCCTACCTGCGGCTTCTCGCATGGGCACAGGATGCATGAAAAAGGAGATGCCATGAACATACTCTATTCTTTCCTTATTGTGCTTGCTTTCGGCCTGCTGCTGCTTTTTCTGTGGCGCACGCTGCGGGAGAAGGGGCGCGGACGTCTCGCCGCTTTTCTCATCCTGATGAACGGCGCATTGCTTTTCTTCTCCATCAACCTTTACTATGCGACCAAGAATGAAATCCTCGTCAAAGATACGATTGAAAAATATTCCGTGCAATCAACCGTAGACCTCTTGAAGCTCCTGCATGATCCGAAACACAAGGTGCACATGGAAGACAATCGCATCTATATCGACCAGGGCACGGACGACGAGCGCATTTTCGTCTTTTTGCGGCAGCCGTTCTTTCATATCCTCGACCAAGGTCAAATGATTCAGCTTTCAAAAGAATTGCCAAAATGAAGAAACATTGGTTTTTGAACGGAAAATTTCTGCTACGATAGAAAGAGGCATAATTTCGCAAGATTTTGAAGGAGTGGAGCCTTATGATGAAATCACGGACAAAAAAAGCAGTGGCCATAGGCCTTCTCTTTGGCGTCTCGGCATCCTTTTTCGCGATGCTTCCCAATGCGCGCCATACGGAAGCCGCTGTAGCCGTCATTGACCAAAAGAACATTGAGGAAGCCATCAAAACGGCCATCCAGACGGCCAACATCCTGACGCAGGAAGAAAAAGAACTTGCCCTTATGATCCTGAACTCGAAAAAGATCGATGCGGCGCAAATGCTCGGCTATATGCAGACACATACCAAGCAGCAGCAGCAAATTTGGGACGAGCACCAGATGCGCGAGGGGATCTTCAGCGAAGTCTACAAGAAAATGGGGAAGGACGGCAAACAAACGACCATGGACGGCGTATGGAACGAGCGCATCGGCGACCTACAGTCTGTCCTCAACGGAAACATGACCGTCTACACCGGCATCATGAACGAAAAGAAACGGGAGGAGACCCTCTCCTCCACTTACCTTGATGCGGCAAAGAGCGCACAAAACGCGCAGCAGTCGGGCGAAGAACTGGCAAAGTCCACACAGGAAGCTTTGGATGCCTCCAACCATGCGGAAGGCACGCTCCAAGTCCTCCAGAACGGCAACGCCATCAATGCAAATACCGTCCTTGCCCTGCTCCATTTGACGAACGTGTACAGCAACGCCGTTGCCGCAGAGGCCGCGCACTATCAGGCGGAAAACATCCGCCGGGCAACGGTGGAAGCCAATATGCGCGAGACTGCGAAAAACAGCAAGCGTGCTGGGGATGCTGCATATGCGGACTTCATGCGGCTGACCAATGGAATGAAATAAGGAGGGCGTATGAGAAAACGAATACGAAAAGCGTTCCCTTGGATGCTCGGGCTATCCGTACTGGGAATCAGCCTCTTCCTCCTGCCGCCAGATGCTTTGGCTGCGCCCGAGCTTAGTACGGATATCGGCCTTGGCGGCAACGGAAGCGCCTTTCAGGACAATCTTTCCAAAGCTTTTACCTCGATGCGGGCAGCCGCGACGATTATTTCCACGATCATGGTTGCCCTTGCAGGCTGCATGATTGCCTTTAACGTAGAGTCGGCAAACAAAACGACATGGAACATCATCCTCGGCATCGGCCTTGCGCTCAACTTCGGCAGCCTCCTTGCAGGGGTATATAGCGGCTATCTTGGGGGAAGCGGCTTTGACACACAAGCTCCGTTTGACTATCAGATTAAGATTGAGCAGGGGGAAAACGGAAAAGTAAAAGACAACTGGTATGATTTCCTGCAGCCGTTCACAAGCCAGTATATCGCTTATACCAAATCGGGAGCGACGGCAATCATGCCTGTCGCAGCGAAACTGCTTCTTGTCCTGACGGCCATCTCGGCTTCGATCAAGCTCTCGATGGATCTCATCAGCGGTGACAAGATGAAATTCCTCGTGCAGACGCTGCTGGAAACAGGGCTGTATCTTTTTCTCATCATCAACTGGTATGGGCATGGTATCGGCATTATGGAAAGCCTTGCCAATGGGTTTGAGGCAATCGGGTATAAGGCGGCAGGGCAGACGAATGTGCCGCAAGGCTCTCTGATTATTGCGGCTGTAACTATGTTTCAGAATGGATATAATGCCTGCGTGGATGCCTTTAGCCTAACGTCGCCTATTTCTGGACTTGTTTGCATCATCTGCCTTTTGATTATGCTCATCCTGCTTGTCCTTGCAGGGCTTGAAATGCTCATGGCCAAGATTGAGTTTTTTACGATGGCAATGATCACGATACCGCTCATTCCTTTTGTGGCACTGCCTCAGACAAAGTTTCTTTTTGAACGCGCGCTGGGTGCTATGTTCAACCTTGCGGTTAAGGTCTGTGTAATATCCTTTCTTACGGCGATGTCATCAAAAATTTTGCAAGATTATGTAACAACATTCAAAGATATCGCAACGGGAGAACATAAAGCAGAGATATTAACGAACATCAGTCTATTTCTTCAAATGGTCGTCGTTTCTCTCTTGCTTTTTCTTCTCATCAAGAAAATCCCGGAACTTGTCTCAGGGCTTCTTTCGGGCAGTCCGTCTTTGAATGGTGCGACCATGACGCAGACAGCGAAGAATGTCACGAACATGGGCGTAACGGCAGGTGCGGCCATTGCATCCGGGGGAGCAACCCTTGTGAAGGAAGGTGCCTCAGCAGCTGCCGCAGGCGGCAAGATGGGGACGGTATTCGGTGCAGGCCTTGGCGCAAGCGGAGGCATGGCAGGGACGCTCGCAGGAGCTGCCTTAGGCGGTATTGGCGGTGTGGCTATGGGCGTAGCAGGCGGGCTTGCCAAGACGGCGGCAGGCGGTATGGCACGTGGCGCAGGCATGGGGGCACGTGCGGCACTTCCCATCAACGCAGCAAAAAGCGGCATTGAAATGGCGAATAAGCTTTTTGGGAAGGCGCCAAGTACGAAATCTTAGGCAAACGACAGCATACCGTCTCTCAGCAAGCTTACCGATAAAATGCAAGGAAGTCCCTTTCTGTGTTGGATGCGCAGAATTGGACTTCCTTTGTGCATATACGCTGCAACTAAATGCAGTTGCACTGTGGAAAATGCTGTGCTATACTCTAGACAGTGATAAGCATATGTATTTCTATGAAAGGGATGCGATAACTATGCAGAAAAGATGGATTTTAGGAATCTTAGCCATTCTTATGGTGGCATTGTTCGTATCTGGATGCGGACAAAATAAAATAGTTGGCACTTGGGTTGGTCCGAATAGTCACGAAACTGGTTCTGCTGCATTGATTACAATTGAGCAAAAAGATAATAATACTTTCTTAGTTAAGCTTTCTCATTTGCATGGAACTGGGAATGGAGATGAAGCCAGAGTTATTGAAGACAAACCGAAAGAATTGATTGGGAAAGCAAATGATAAAGATGGAACAGTGTTACAGGTTCAGTCGAATGGGGTAGGTAATAACAATATTAGTTATGATAAAGATAAAGATGTTATCAGCACAATGCTTGGAACGCAGATGATTTCTGAATTTACGCGTATAAAAGATGAAAGTGACATGGATAAAGCAAAAGAAAAAACACTTGATGCATATAAAAACTCAGCATCAGAAAAAGCTTACCAAGATTTTATGCGTATCACAAATGGAAATTGAAAACGGAAAGTACAAGATTCCCTGATTCTCTTGAAATTCTTTCGATGACGTGCTATACTGAATGCAGAATCAATGAAGGTCATGTGTTGACCAAATGAAAACGCTCCTGCGGCTGGTTACCGCGGGAGCGTTTTTGTGCGGCTGGTTAGACCGCACCTAGCTGGTTGCCACAATGGCGGCTGCTCCTACCGCCCCAGCAACTGCAACAACAGCGTACCGAGGATGCTTCCTAGGATGCTGATGAGCAGCGAGAGCAGAAAATCAATGAACGTCATGCCGGTTGCCCTCCCTTCCTTGCCGTATTAGCTTGGTAAGGGCTGTGGCAGAAAAAGTATAGCACAAATATGTGCATAAGAAAATCCCACGATATTGATAGTATGACTATCTGCGTCGTGGGATTTTTATGTTATAGTATGTTTTTATAGCCTCCTTCCTGAATCGGCTCATACGATGCCAGAATCTTTGTCACAAGGCGATTGAGGTTCGTATGTTCTTCCATTGCTTGCAGCGCAAGCCGTCGATGTAGTTCGCGCGGGAGGCGGACGTTGAACGTCCCTCGGAAAGATTCTTCCGGCTGGATTTCGTTCCTCTCGCAAAAATGAAGATATTCATCGACGGCATTGTGGAACGCATGGACGAGCCCTTCCGCATCACGTGCTTCGTAGGTAATTTTTTCTTGGATGCCAAGAACGCGCCCGACGAGCAAGCCGTGTCTCTCATCCAGCTCCACCGATCCGTCATAGCCATTATAAAACATGGTTGTCCCCATATCTCAACACCCCTTTCCTAGAAGTATAGCATAAATAACTATATTTAGTTGCAAAAGGAAGGAGGAAATTTGCGTCATGAAGAAAGATTGGTTTTTGAACGGAATTTTTCTGCTATGCTTAAAGATGAAATTTTAGGGAAAGGTCGTCTTGCATGAGAAAAATCATCTGGCTTATCGTCTTGCTCTGCTGCTTGCTGCCGCTTTCCGTGACGCACGCGGCCAATAGCGGGGTTCGTCTTATGCCTATGGGATCGCCGCTGAATCGTGAAATCGTAATCACAAGCCCCTATGGCCCTCGAAAACTGAATGGACATGATTTCCATCATGGCTTCGATTGCGAAGCAGATGCCGGGGAACCGGTTTACGCCGTCGCGTCAGGATATGTAGATTCTGTTTTATCCACGGATGATGGCGGCATCGTCATTTTAAGCCATAATAACGGGGGTTTTTACACCGTATATATTGATCTGGGCTATAATCTTCCGTATAAATATCGTATCGGTGAAAAAGTGGAACGCGGAACCCTTATCGGCTATGTTGGTGGGGATGAAATACCGAACTCAACAGGACCGCACCTTCATTTTGAAGTGCGATCTCCGCCGGGAGGAAAAGGGACAGGAATGGATCCAGCACTTTATGCGCCGTATGCGCCATGGCTTCCTGCAAATGCTTCCGTGAATGGAGCGGGAGGCGGTGCTGCACATAAAGATATGGTCTGGGATTCGTCCTTTAAGTTCCTTGAGCCGATTCAAAAAGCGATTGATACCATCGCGGAAGCGTGCACGAAGGGAGTAGACCTCTTAAAGGGGATTATCTGGTACATCATCACCATCCTCATGACCATCGATCTGACCATGACCTACATCATGCTTGCGGTTGATCGGGACAAGGGGCAGGAGCCGAGTTTCAGCATCTTCAAGCTTCTCGCACTTAAAATGCTGCTCTACCTCATGCTCTTCTTTCTCATCACGGAGTGGGGAGGGTTCATCATCAATTCGGCGCGTGACTTCTTCATCGGTGTCGGCTCTGCGGCCAGCGGCATTGACCTTGCACAGGGCAAGCAAAATCTCGTCGATCCGACCAATCTTGTCACGCGCGGCGCAAAAATCATCGCGCCTATCTTCACCGTTCTCAATGAAACGGATGCAAGCCTCCTCGATTGGTTCGAGAAAATCGTCACTTTCCTCGTTGCAGGGTTCTTCATCATCATCATTTTCGGCTCATTCGTCCTCTATGCTATGGAGATTGCCCTTGCCTATCTTGAATTCTACATCGTCAGCCTGTTCAGCATATCGACGTTCTTCTTTGCGGGCGTGAAATGGACAAGACGCTTTGCAGAAAACAGCATGAACGGCATCTTCGCCGCATCGATCAAGCTCTTTTTCTTCTGCTTCTTTGCCTCCATGCTCCAAGCCGTCACCACCGATATGGTCGTGGGGGATGTCATCCATATGAAAGAAGTCATTGTCAGCGAAGCCGTGCAAAAAGAAAACGGTTCGTTCGGCGGGCGCGAGGATGTGGATTCCGTTCTGGAAGCCATCCGCAAAGTAGAAACAGGCGGACAGTCCGATCCCTTCCATACGCCCTCCATGGATGGATACGGCTATGGCGCATATCAGCTGAGCTATAAATACTGGGGAGGAGAAAATGGCTGGGCTGCCGATGCCGGCTTTTCTGAGTGGGCAGATAAGATGCCTTGGGAGCGGGAATCTAGCGCTTGGATAAGTTACGGAGACCGTTCTCTCACTTACTCCGGCACGTGGGAAGACAAATTTCCTGATCCGGATCACGCTTGGCCGCCAAACGTGCAGACGGCCGTTGCACGGCAGCATCTCCTGGGCTTATACGATACCTACAAGAACTGGCGCATGGCCTGCATCCGATGGAATGGTTCAGGATCTGCCGCAGAAGCCTACTGGGGGAAAGTCGTAGACGCATCTGCCTCCATCCAGCGGACAAAACACGTCCTGCAAATCGGGCTGCTCGTCAAGATTGCTATCGTCTGCATCCTCTTTGTCCTGCTGGGCGACCGTCTCTCCAAAGTCATCATCCGGCAATTCGGCACAGAGAGCGGCTTCCGCTTCCTGCCCGGCACATAAGAAAGGAGAACATCCTATGAAATTGAACTTGCGATTCTTTCAGCGGTTTAAGAAAACGACCGTCGCTCTTGCCGTCGCAGGGCTTGGCTTTGCCGCAGGAACGGGTATTTTGGTCTATGCCCATGCGATTCCCGGCATCGACAAACCCTTCGATCCGCCAAACTATTACAGCCTGACGAGCATCTCGTGGGCAGACACGGCAAATCCGTCCTTCTTCTATCGGGACGTTGGATGGCAGGGTGGTCAGGTCTACGACCTTACCCGTGAGATAAAAAGCGCCCTGTACGACGAAAAATTCGCTGCATGGCTGGAAGTCCTCTTCGGTAAAAACAAAATCGCAGAAGACGATACCGCACAGCTCTCCGACGGTCAAAAACAGGCATTTTGGAATGATTACAGCAAAGCAAGCTATGACCTAGGTAGCATTACATGGCATGAAATCGAAGAACGTCCAAAAGCATTTGACCGCGAATACTACGACGGATCGCCGACAAGAGACTTGGACTTCCGCGAAACCAGCACCTACCTTTCCAACGGCTATCAAAGAGTGCTGGAGAGCACAGCAGCAAGGGAAGCGGTGACGGAAAACATCGCAAATTCTCTTTACACGGCACTTCAAAACTCCAACAACGCCATTGGAGAAACACAGGCCGATCAAGCCAGCTCCCAGATTGACGCGCTCAAACAGCTTGCCATGCAAGCACTCACGCAGTCCATCGGTGCACAAACGCAGCTGAGACAGCTCCACGAATTACAAAGCCTGTCGGACAAGCAGCAGCAGGAAGAAACGCAGTCCCATCAAAGACTGCTCTTCCTCGATCCGCGTGATCCAGACGACAAAGTCCTCTTGGATTCCTTTGAAAAAGAGACCGGATATAAAATCTATCAGTCAAAACCCATGCCGGATTTCCATTAAAGGAGGTGATTGCGATGTATCAATGCCCTAGCTGCGGATACGAACAGAACCATGACGGACCGTACGAAAAATGTGGCCAGCAGACGCGCCCGAAATAAGCGCAAAAAAAGGACGTTTTCAAAGAGAACAACATCTTTGGAAACGTCCTTTTCCTATGGAAAACAAGAAAAATTAACGGACAGATTCAATCTTTTCGATAATCAGGCTTTGCACCCATTTCGGAGGCATGTGTTGAGCCGTATTCCAATCTTGCACCGTGCGGTAGGGAGCGTGAAGAAGCTCTGCAAGCTGCTTGATATTCAGTCCCGCTTTTTTCCTCGCATATTCAATCGGATTGTTTTCCCGGTCAATCACTTCTTGATAGGCTGCCGTATCGGCAACAATAAGATTCACAAAACCATCTTGCGGAAGAGCGACCTTATCGAAAGGCGAGGGCAGGGGGATTGACTCCTCGTTCTGTTCCATCGTCCACAGCATAAGGTTCAGCACATCTCCTGCGTTTTCCAATGCTTCCAGCACTGTTTTCCCGTCCGTGAAGCAATTTTCAAGGTCGGGGAAGGTCACAAGGTAGGTTTCCTCCGATGCATCCCATTGAAAAACTGCGGGAAATACAAACTTGCTCATATCCATTCTCCTTTCATGAAATTCCTGCCTGTTTCAAAATCGCTTTTACTGTTCCCGATGGAATATCCGTTGCATGCCGCCATACCGGAAATTGTTTTCCGGTAATCGGGCTATAAAAGGTATCATGTCTGGAGCCGTGCACGACAAATCTGCACCCATGTCGTTTTAGAATCTTGACCAATTCCGAGCGGTTCATTCATGTCCCTCCTTCTGACAATATATACGCAATGCGTATATATTGTCAGAAGTTTCTTCGTATCGCATAACAATGCGGAGCATTTTCTATGGGGTCGTAGGGGGCGAAGCTCCCTGCATCGTCACCCCTGCCCGCTGCGCATTTTCTTTTTTTGACAGCAGAGGCGTACCACTGTAGGAACGCGTTGCAAGGGTGCTTAGCACCGCAAGGCTTGCCCCTTGTAAGGCAAGTGACGGAAGTGGTATGCTGTCGCGGACAAAAAAGACGTGTCCTGACAAAACGCAGGAAAATGTTTTCCAAAAGACAAAACGGATAAAATCCTAAAAAATATAAGACAGACAAGCGCGGCGCACGCAGGGCAATGCCTGGGTACAGTGATTGTCCTGCACGTGCCGCAAGACGCACTCTTTTAGTCCATGATGCGAATGCAGGAAGCCCCCGCATGGGCTGGCGGCACAACGCGCGGAAGCAGCTCATGCGGGGGCTCCGAAAAGAGCATGATGACGGAATCCATCGGCAAATTCCCTCATCCATCCCTCGTGCAAAAACGTAGGAAATTTTGATGAAAAATTTTGCTATCCTAATCATAGAGCGTTTTTTTATATGGATTATATTATTAAAAAAAGGAGTGTTTTTCATGCCCGTACAAGGTCAGAATCCGAAAAAAGCCATCGACGACATCTTCTCTCACGCCCAGCAAGCGAATATGAAAGAAGTCAATGCCATGCTTGGAAATGCACAAAAAGCAGGCAATGGCGTTTGGCAGGAGCCTGTAGAGGAGCGTATGAACAGGGTTTCCCCGAAAGTTGTGTATCTGAAAGACGAAGAAAGCAACCTCTATTCGCCTCCCAGCAAGGCACTTATTGTCCTGCTGCAGGCGCAAAAGGATATGGGGATCGAGGATTCCTGCTGGATTCCCAAATATATGGTAGACAATCACCCTGACATGAAGCTGAAAGAAAATGCGACAATCATCAAATATACAAAAGACCGCAAAGACGGCTCTCAGTATTTGGAATCCTTGGTGAATCGCAGTCAAGTCGAAGGGAAGGGCGTCCCTGAAATAGAGGTACAACCGTTGGCGAAGGATCAGATCTATCTGGATCATCTGCTGACCAATTTTTCCTTTAAAACAAAGTACAACAAGGACAACGAGGAATTCATGATGCCTGCCGTAAGCAGCGCAGTGGCAAAAACGAATCTGGACTATCGTCACTATAAGGAAAAATTCGACCTCGATGCGATTTCTTGGGAGGATTATAAAAAAGCTTCCATCGAAAACGCAAAACGCTATTCGGACCTGCTCGCACTTGACGTATCAAAGCCCGTCAGAAAGAAAAACGAAAAGGAACTCTTCATGCATCTCTGCGCAGAAGAAATGCAGCGCAAAAAGGAAGACCTGCAAAACGGGGAAGCAAGAAGCCCGTTTGCGCGTGCCGCACAGCGTGCTATGACAGAACTCCAATGGGAAGAAGAAAAGGCGAAGGGCGCACTGGAAGCGGTCATGCCGTCTGCCGTGGTAGATCCGTTCTTGAAATCGGGCTGCCCGAAATCCGTAGACAATGTCATGGAAAGCGCGCAAAATGCTATAGCACGTCAAAAAGGCGAAATTACCAAGGAATGAGAGGTGAAGCGCATGCCGCAGGAAACGAAAACGCATAACCAAGATGAAACGTTGCAGGAAGAACAAGAAATAGCTGAGGAGATGCAGGCAGAGGTAGTCGCTGAACAGGATGCCGAAACGGAAGCGGCAAATGCAACATCCGTTGATTTGAGTGAAGGCGAACGGCTCTTGCATCAGCAGTTAGCCGATCTGCGCGAGCAAATGAAGATGATGTTGGATGTCGTCAGCAATATGCAGCAAGTCGAAACGATGTGCTGCATGAACCGCTTTATGGAATTGTCGCAAGAAGCCAAAAAGTCACGCGACACCTCTTTTTCACTCCCCAGCATTCCTGCGGATGCGCTCTTGCGCGGTGCAGGGAACACCCTTGCCCAAACAGCAAAATCCATCAAAACCTTTCCCGGTGAAATGAAAGCATCCGCACGGAAAAAGGTGCATAAATCCGTCAACCATATCTTAAACCGTGTAGCTGGGATCTATGATAAAGGGATTGACGCACTTGCGCGTCAGCGTGCCAACATCCTGTCAAAAGCCTACGTTGAAAAAGATTCTGTGAAAGAAGCAATGGAAAAGCTCGGCGACGTGGTAAAATCGGCAAGGGAAAACCACAACAGCGTCTTTGAAAAACAGCAGCGAATCGCCGTAAGTTCCATTCGCCTGTATATCTCAGGAAGGACAAGGAAGGAAACTTCCAGCCGTACTTTCTGCCGACGCTGGATGTCTACCTGCCCTTCAGCTCATGGCGGACAAAGGCGTTACAGATCCTTGTTTCATCGACCGCGGAGAGATTGCGAAAAATCCGGAGATTCATATCAAAAACGGCGTGAAGCCCGTTACGTTCGTGTTCTTTGACAAGAATCAAAAGCCGTATACCGAAGAATTCTATTATCGGAGCGACTTGGAAGGAAACGTGCCGCAGATTTTGCCTGAGCAAAACACTGTGCATGAACTGCACACCGAGTTTTTGCTCGACAAATTCGCTAAAGAATGCGTCCTCCTAGAAAACTTTCAAGCAGAAAACTATGCGGAACTGGCGCTCCATGCGAAAAGTCGCGCGAATAAGACACTGGAAAAGCTCGATGCAATCTGCGATCTGGAAAAGCATCCGCTTTCTACGATTCGTGAAAGCATGGATGAATCGGCAAAACGTCTTACCGATTTCCAAAATGCTGCACCCTATAAAGAAGGGGAGCCGAAAACGACAAGCGGATGTTCCAGCTTCTCATGCAGGACGCTTACAAGGAATCGCCCAATCATGGCTTCAGTGTACGCGCAGCAAAAAAAGCACTCACAAAGCTGAACTGGGACGATGAAAAAGTAAAGACCGCTGTTGAAAACACCTATGCAACTGCCGCATTTCATAATGTGGCGCGTGAAGGGCGCGACGTTGCTTCGGACGTACTTAGCACAGCAAAATATTACGCACACGGGCAAGGAAAGGATTTTGTGCAATAATGTCACAGCAAAATCGAATCGATCACGATCTTTTATACCAAGGCGAAGGAGAAGTCCACCATGATTTCACCTACTGGCAAAGCGGCACGCTTAGGGGGAAAATGACCTGCCGTACCAAGCGAATGACGATGGGCGATGGCGAGCAGATCCCCGTCTCTTTCATTGAAGAATACGACGCGTGCGGAAAATTTTCCCCGCGCGTGGCAAGTTCCATTTTCGCATGCCTTGGCGCAGAAGTCGGCAAGAACTTCGTCTGGGATCGCCGAGAACTAAACGGGCAGGAGAGAGAACTGCTTCGTGTCGTAGGGCATCCTTATCTGGAAAACTATACGATTGCACTTCTTGAAAAGGCATACGAACTTCGCGGGAACATTGCCGCAGCAGAAGAGGACAATGGCATGGAGAAGGAAGTACACGAGGCATATTCTGGGAATCTTATTGCCGAATTGAAAGGACTTCATCAAAGACTTTTCAAAGTGGTTCCTATCCTGCTCTACCGCGTGCGTCCATGGCTCTTTCGCGATGCGAAGCCTTGGCTGCAATATGCCCTCGATGGTTTCCGCGAGATCAAAGAGCTTCGCGATTATGCGGCAGTTCCATCGCTGGATGCCTTGGAAGAAGACGTTCCTCTCTTCACGGATCAAAACATGAGGCTGCTCCATGCATCCTTGGATCAAGCGGAGCAGGAACTGGAATCTGCCCTTTTCTGAATCTGCCTGCTTTATCTTAGCTGTCCGATCTGTCGGACGGCTTTTTTCGTTTGTGCAGAAAGATAGGTTTTTGCAAGGAAGATATGCGCTATAATTTATGCTGCATGGTGGTATAAAGCAATGGAGATATGGCATGATGAAAATAAGCGATACAAAACTGGATAAGCGTCTGCGGAATATGCAGCAAAACATCTTTTTGGACATTGCGCCGTATAACAGCAGGGATTTCTTTTACTTTTTTTACAAGCAGGCGAAGTCGATAAAAGAGCTGTCGGATCATGAGGCTGTCTCAGAAAAAACGATTCATTTTCTGTTCCAACAAAATATCCCTGTGTATCGGATTATTGAATTAGTAGATCGTTACGACCCATTTGCGGAACATGATGATTATGCTATGAAAACTGTCATAAGATATTGCCAAAAACATCATATAAAAAATAAGATATTATAATAACGAAATACTACATATCAGTTTTTATTTATGAATCAGCTCGCAAATATGATGGTTTTAATATAAAACAATGATATAAATAATAAAATTTAAAATATAATATTATTTATATCATATTATATCAATAAATAAGACTAATATATTATCTACAAACAATAAAATGTTACATTTATATTATTTTATTGACATAGTTATATTGATGTGATACTATGTTTGTGGCAAGAAAAATGAATAATTTCTTACGGGAACAACAAAGAAAGGGGATTGCTATGTTATCACAAAACGAAAGGAACGTTCTCAAAAATCGCATGTTGGAGGGGGATGTATTGCCCGAAGCGGAGTTCAATGCATTATTCACGAGCATGGACAAAGAAGAACGCGAGGAATTCGAGCGCAGATTGGATCTGTACGAATCGGAAGCTTCCCGCAAAATTAAAGAGGAAATGGGGTGGGAAGATCCGCCGGAGCCGCCGGAAGAAGTCCTGAAAGATATGGAGGTCATGCCGAAAGAAGAGGTGGAAAAACTGGCTCAGCTTTACAAAACGGCATGAATAGCGTTTTATCGAGCAGTTTTGGGGAACGGAATCATCTCAGTTCCTTTTTTCTAACAGATAGGAGCGAAGTATGAAATTTTTGGTTGCAAGCGACAACGGCAATTCTGAGCAAAAAATGTTCATCAATGGCAAGCGCATCCAGTCGCCGAATGTTTTTGCACGTGTGCAGCGGCTCGGAAACTTGGATGAGGTCAATCCTCAATATGTGCTGGAACACATCCATGACAATCTCATCGTTACCGTGGAAGGGCGCACGTACTATATTGGAGATCATGCACTGAGGAGCGGACAGCATTGCAGATCCATCACGGTAGGCGTAGACAATGACAAGGTATCTAGCGATATTGTCTTTGTGAATACGCTTGCGCATATCGCAGCTGAGGCGGTTCGTGCAGCGGCAAAAAATGCGGAAGGAGAAGGCGAACAGGTAATTTCCGTCAACGTTGATATGGCGACGGCAATCCCTGTCTCCTACTATACCAAGACAAAAGGGGAGCAGCTTGCGCGGAAATTCGAGCAAAAACGTCACACCGTAGGCGTTTTTGTTGGAAACAGGGAATACATCGTATTCATCACCTTTGATTTTGTGAAGGTCATTCCCGAAGGCGTGACGGCTGCACACGCTCTTCTGGCATCCGACACATATTTCCATGAAACCAAAGAAGCGCGGGAAAATCTTCGTCTCCTGCATATTGCCATCGGCGAAGGTACGACAGAGTTCCCCATCACGACAGGAATCGCTTTCAAGCCCGATTTCATCACGGGGACGAATAATGGAAACGGTCATGCGATAGCACGCGTCCTAGAAGATTTTAAGCGCGAATATGGACTGTCTTCCATCACACGGCAGGATTTTTCCCGCTACGTCATGGACGAGGGGCATAAATATCATAAGGCCGCGCTCGATGCTCTGCTTCCTGCGCTTGACGATGAGGCAGAGGATATTCTCGTCATGGCGCAGCAGGTCATGGAGCGTGCCAACAACGAGATTGACGCAGTCGTCGTCTATGGCGGTGGATCTATCCTCATGCGCGATGTGCTAGAGAAGAAATTGCAAGCATTCTGTGACCGCGCCCGTGTCACGCTTTGCTATATTAAGGATGAAGAGAAAGCCGTGCTTCTGGAAGCAGAGGGACTGAATGCCTTCATCCATAGCCCGCTCTTTGAAACGCTCAAAAATCGTGCCATGACGGCATAAGGAGAGGATTATGGCAGAGAATAAAAAGACCATCACAAAATCCGTATCCCTTGAAGCGACGGACGAAATCGTGGAATTTGTCAAGAAGCAGAAGAACTTCAGCCGTACCATCCGCGTCCTGATCCTAAAGGCCATCTATGAAAGCGGCGGATATATCACGGACATTGCAGAAGCTTACGAAAAGGCAATGCAAGCGCAAGCCTTTGAAAAGCTGCACCATATTGTCGAAGAGGAGCGGGCATCTTACGGGAAAAAGAAAGAAGATCCTTCTTCCGCATCCAAGCCGACAAGCCGAAAAAGTACGGATATCCCGGAAGGGTATTGAGGAGTGGCGAAATGAAACCTATAAAATCCTTGTTGCTGCTTGCTTTATGCATGATGTTATTGACAGGATCGGCACTTGCAGCGAAAAAAAATCCGCCACCACAATCTCGTCCATCGTGGATGGCAGACATTGAAGCGATTGCACAACATCCAGAAAAAATCTATGAAGTGTATAATGGGATGCCGTTATCTGATTTCTATGCAACATGGCAGAATCTGCCTGACTGGAAAATAGTTGAAAATGATACCGTTCATTCATGGATTGTGTTTGAGCGAGAGCCAAGTGATGGCATAGTACAGCATTTTACAGTGTATCTCAATAAGCAATTTCATGTTGTATCTGGAGCATCGTTACAATTTGATTGTCCAGATGAAAAGATTACAAAACGCTTGTATAATTATTCCCGCAATGTATTTTCTTTGCATTACGGAAATATAGGAGAGCAAGATTTTTGTTATCAGCAAAAGCCTATGACATATCCCTATAAATGGTTTTGGACGGATGATAAAACAACGACGAGCGTTTTAACGCTTTTGTTGGAAAAACATTCTCTAACGATTTCTTCGGGTGCATGGAACCCATACGGTAAATATTGATAAAAAACGCTGCCATCTTTATTTTTTTGGCAGCGTTTTTTCATATAAGCTCGGCATACATATTCTTATGGGCTTCTTCATCCTTCGCCATTTCCGACATAAGCCGCCAATTTTTAAGGCCTTTGTCGTCGCTTCTGGTCGTCGCGACGAGAGAAACATAGCACTCATCTCCTGCAAGAGCTTTCATGATCATGCTCGGATGATTGGTCCCTGTATGGCGTGCAGGGCTGTTTATGCTGCCTTGCGGATGGGATGTATCCGTTCCTTCGCCTAGTTCTTTCTTGTTGGTGACTTTATATATCTGTTCTGGCTTTCCTTTTTCGTCTGCGTCTTTTACCAAGGAAGACAGTTCTTCAAGCTGCGCTCCCGCTTCTTTTAGGCGTTCATCCGTCGCTTTCAGTCGCTCGACATAGCCGTCATATCGCTTCTGCGCAGGTTGATTTTTCCGCACGATGCCGAGAGCGATTTCTTTGATTTTTGCCTGTCCTTGCGAAGAATCGATTTGCGCAGCGAGCGTTCTTTCAAGCGTATCAAGCGCGGCTTTTTGCTCCGCAAGTTTTGCTGCTTTGCTGTCGAGTGTCGCTTTTTCCTTTAGCAAGCCGCGTTCCTCTTCCTGATATGTAGCGTGTTCTTTTGTTCCAATCTGAGGGATGGGGCGTGAAAGAAAAGACGCTTGCTTTTCCTTCCATCGCGCTAAGTCGTTTTGCAGATACGTCTCCCGCTTTTTATAGCTGCGGCGCTCCTCATTGAATTTCTTCACGCCACCTTTAGTATAGACATTGGCTGCCATTTTCGTGGCGTGTTCCATGGAAAGAACATTCTTTTTTGCGGCTGCAATCTTATTTTGCAGCCGCTCTTTTTCTTTCTTTAGACCAAAATACCGCTTCCTTGCAATTTTGTGAAGCTGGCGCAACGTGTAAATATCCTGCGTGTTTTCTGCCGTCGTTTCGGCGAAAATACCTTGCTCCAGTGCGGCCATGGTCGTGTCGAGATTTTTCTGCGCTTTCCATAATTCGCGACGGACAAATTTATTTTCTTCGAGCACCCGATGCGTGATGAGCTGGATCTGTTTCGTAATATCCGGATTCGATAAGCGGTTCTCGATTCCATCGATTTTTTCTTGCAAGATGGCACGGTTTTTTCGTAATGCGGCAAGCTTATCCGCAAGCACAGGGAGAAGTTCGCGATACGTTGCAAGCTCTTCTGGTGTGCTGTCTGCCGGTTCTTTGAGCGTCCCTTGAAACGTCTCCCAGTGCGAAAGATCTTCTGATGCCGCTTTCCATTCTTGAAACACTTCGCGTTCATCTTCCGTCATGTATTCGAGCTTCGCGCGTTCCTCTGCTACATCAGGCGATACGATCATGCCTTGCAAATGCTGATATTTTTTGACCGCATCGACAAACTCGACTCGTAGTTTTCCAATCGTAGAATCCGTGCTGTCTTCGCTCTCAATAAATTCGCTGGAGCTTAGAAGCTCCTCTAGGCGGTTTTCTATTTCATCCTTTCGCATAGATACTTTCTTTTCTTGCAGGAGATGATTCAATTTCTCCGCTTTGAAAAGAATCGTTTGCTTTACGTTTCGATTTTTTCGTAGTTTCTGCAAGAGGTCTACTTCTTTGTTTCCTTCGTAAAGTTTATTGATGCCGAGACGCTGTTCCGGCATCCGATTCAAAATAGCAGCAAGAACTTTATCTCCATTCATTTCCGCTTCCTGCATTTGTGCTTTCAGGCTTCGATGATCGACACGTGCAGAGTAGCCGTACTTTGCAAGAGTTTCATTAGTCACTTCTTCATAGGTTTGGCGAAGATGGGGGAGAAACGCCATCTTCTGCCAATCCCGCACCATCGGTGCGCCGTGTTCCCTCTTGGCTTTTACCGATTGATCTTTGGCATTTTTTCGCAGCGGGTACTTGAAATAATTTTCTGGCGTGCGCTCTTCCTTCTCCTCGATGTCGTCAATTTCACGCGTAGAAAAAACGATATGCACATGAAGATTATGTGTGCCGTCAGTCATGGCTCCAATCTTGTCATGGACGGCAAAATCATAATAATGATGCGGCATGACACGTTCAATAAATCCGTGAATGATCTCAAGATTTTGCTCTAAGGTCAATTCGTTTTGCAGGGCAAATTCTACTTCGCGGTAGCGTGATGCGTTCTCGGGGGAATAGCGATCTGCTGCACGAAAAAATTCATTCGGCGAACCGTTTGCCCATTTCGGTAGACGATGGCCACGGTATACACAGCCGCCTTTTTTCGCAAATGCTTTTTCGCGATTGATGTACTCAATGTGACGCTCGGACGAGATTTGCTCGCCGTAGCGTTCCACATTTTTTAGGATTCGCTTTGCTGCTATGCTGGCGCGTTTTCTTCGTTCGTCAGAAAGATCCCATCGCAGTAAAGCATGGGATTCGGCTCGTCCGTGCTCCAACTCAGCGCGTTCGTCTTCGGACAATAACATTCGAGTGTTTCGAGATTGACGACTCTCCACATACTGTTGATGCAGTTCGCGCAGACTGGGTATGGTCTTTCTGGAAGCAACTTTGGAAACCGGCTTTTTATTGCCATTAGGGTTGGGCTGATATAAATGGATGGGTCGTTTTCCATATCGTCCGCCACGCTGTTCAAATCTTTCTCGTTCATTTTCTTTCTCCTTTCGCATACGTTCCAGTTTACGTTGCATGGATTTATTTTCAAACGAAATGGGCAGGTCGGCTGCGACAGCGGCCTCTGCGCATTTTGCTTTGAATCGATTGCTTCCATTGACGATGAGCGGCTCGCCCATGCTTTCTTTTGCAATCATAAGGGCGATTGCTATCGTATCATGGGAGGGGCGCTCGCTAAGGAGCAGCCCCTTTTCCATGTTCAAGATTTTTCCGAATGGGCTTGTGTACAGATAGAGAGGCTTTCCGAAAAATGCATCCGTTCGCTTGCCGCTCGTGATGATATTTTCTTGATCCTTTGCTTCCTTGCGGTCAAGATCGGCATACTTTCCTTCACGATTGATATAGGCAATCTTGTCGATGGCATTGATGCGTTTTCCGTCCTTCGTTCGTTTGTCTGTTTTCACCGTGAAGTGATACAGAGCCATACAATCCCTCCTTTTGACCTTTTGTTTTATTCATCACGTCTGAATGCTCTTCTCTGGATTTTAACCTGCGAAGCAGCTTCACGGAGCGTAGGCGACGGACAATTTCTTTCGCATTTTCCAAGTATTGAAAAATCGTAGTATCGCAGACGGGAAGCATCGCGTTCTGTCTCGGATTGAAAGATTCGGCATTTCAGCAAAGCTGAAACGCCTAAGTGAGCCTTCGGAAAGTTGTGGCAAAACTGCGACTTTCCGCGTAGCCTTCGTTGCCCTCGTTTTTACATCTGTGGATTTCATTTGCTTCTTGCATCCGTCTGATTTTGTGCTTCGCCAATAGTATATTCCATATTGCAAAAAAATAGGGAGAAGATGTTCCCCACTTATTTGATTTGTGAAATTTTTTTTGCTATAGTCGAGGAAAGCGAGGTGTAGAAATTGCATTGAGTGGTGTAGGAATCGTTACAACGGATGTACTGGAAGCGGAGCTAACGTTGCTAAAGAATCAACTCATGGAAGCAAACCATGAAGGGAGGGCGTTTATGGAAAATTATTTGGCGGCACGAATGGAAAGATTGAAGAAATTGCGTTCCAGAAAGGAAACTTTGCGGGAGCAGATCAAGCGAGAAGAAAATGCCATTCGAGATTTGCAAGAGAAAAAATTCTCGAAGTGGTGGCATGAGGTTCTGTCTAATCTTGCGGATAAGAAGCTGGATCAAAATCTTCTTCTGTTAATGCCGGAAGAAGTTGCAAATTTCATAGGAATTGAGTTTGGTAATCGTCTGCGTGAAGCGGAATCGGATCTGAAGAGTGAGAATGAAAAAGATATAGAAGGACAGAAGAATAACGTAAGAGAAAATCATTCTGATGATACCACGGCAAGCGAATAAAGACGAAAAAACGGAGGGATTGCAAGTTCCTCCGTTTTTGCATAAAGTTCGGTTTTTGAAAAGACGTTCTTTTGTATAATGATGGTAAATGGATTTTCAAGGAGGTAGTTACATGAGACTGTTTATTGCGGAAAAGCCAAGCCTTGGTCGTGCGATTGCAGAGAATCTTGGTGCACAGGAAGCAAAGGACGGATATATTTCTTGCAACAAGGGCAAGGATATTGTTACATGGTGCTTTGGACATATTCTTGAATTGGATATGCCTGATCAGTATGACTCAAAATATGAAAAGTGGCGATTAGAAGATCTTCCAATCTTTCCATCGGATTGGAAAAAGTCGGTAAGCAAGGATGCGACGAAACAGTTCAAAATCATAAAAGACCTGATTGGGAAAGCGGACTATATTGTCAATGCGGGCGATCCGGATCGGGAAGGTCAGCTGCTTGTGGATGAGGTTCTCTTCTATATGAAAAACGAAAAGCCAGTCAAACGCATCTTTCTCAATGCGCTTGATGAAAAGAGCGTCCAGTCTGCATTGGAAGAAATTCGGGACAACGAAGAATTTGCGGGAATGTATGACAGTGCGCTTGCGCGCAGCTATGCCGATTGGCTTGTCGGAATGAATTTGTCGCGGGCGTTTACCTGCAAAAATCGCACGGCAGGATATGACTATACAATCCACGTCGGCCGCGTGCAGACGCCGACGCTTGCACTCGTCGTTCGTCGTGAAGAAGAGATTGAAAAATTCAAGCCGACCACGCATTATGTGCTTCGTGTTTTATGGAAGCATGAAGCAGGGGATATCCCAACAACGTGGAAGCTGCGCGACGATATGGAGGGAGTGGACAGCGAAGGCCGTTTGCTCGACAAAAATATCGCAGAAGGAATTTTGTCGAAGCTTTATCTTTTGGCAAAAAAAACGGATGGATCTATGATCCAGTCTGTCGAGCAAAAAACAAAACAGGAAGGACAGCGGCTGCCATACAGTCTGTCCACTTTGCAGGTGGAGGCTGGAAAGAAATACGGGTATTCTCCGCAGGAAGTCCTTGACACAATGCAGAGTCTCTACGAAAAAAAGTACACGACGTATCCGCGCTCGGATTGTAATTTCCTCCCGACAAACCAGATGGAGGAGAGCCAGAAAATCCTTACGAATCTCGGAAGCCTCGGTGACAGTTCTTTGGAGGAATTTGTCATGGGCGCGGATACTTCCATCGTTTCGCGTGCATGGAACGATGCTAAGATTACGGCTCATCATGCGCTCATTCCTACGACCGTCGAGGTAGATTTTTCCAAGCTGGATGAGAAAGAGAAAAATCTGTATCGCATGGTTGCCCTTTCGTATCTGGCACAGTTCTATCCGATTCATACCTATCGTGCAATGCGTGTCGTGATCAAGTGCGGTGACGAAGAGTTTGTTGGAAACGGAAAGACTGTTTTAGAGCAAGGATGGAAAGCCTTGTACCAAAACAACAAGGATGCGGAAGAAGAAACAGCAGAAGACGATACGACGCTCCCCGAACTTTCCGAAAGGGAACTCGTTCGCTATGGCGATGGCAAGGTCAAAGAAAAAATAACCAAGCCTCCAAAGCGTTTTACGGAATCTTCCTTGCTGCAAGCAATGAAGGATGTTTTCAAATTCGTAAAGAACAAAGCTCTTGCAGCACAGTTAAAAGAGTGTAAAGGACTTGGTACGGAAGCGACGCGGGCGAGCATCATTGAAGGATTGAAAAAATCTGGTTTTGTTGCGGTCGAGAAAAAATATCTCGTACCAACAGAGAGCGGAAGACAGATGATAGCGCTGCTTCCAGATTCCCTCACCTATCCCGATACGACGGCACAATGGGAAGCAGATCTTGACAAGATTGCCACAGGAGAAGTCGTTTTCGATGCCTTTCTGTCAGAACAAAAAGATGTCTTGAACAAGTTGCTTGCGGATGCTGCTGCTATGGAAATTGCCATAAATAAAGACGCTCCACTGTGCCCTGCTTGCGGCAAAATTATGAAGCGTCACGAAGGGAAGTACGGTTTCTTTTGGGCTTGCACAGGATATCCTGATTGCAAGACAACGGCGAGGGACAAGAAAGGCAGGCCGGACTTCACGCCAAAGGAACAGCCCAAGACGGCAAAGTGCCCTGCCTGTGGGAAAAACCTGCGGCAGATTAAAGGGAAATTTGGCACGTTTTGGTCTTGCGAGGATCGTGAAAACTGCAATATGCGCTTTGCTGATCACAAAGATGCGCCTGTCATAAAACCTTGTCCATCTTGTGGCGAAGGATTCTTGCAGCACGCAGAGAGCAAGAAAAAGAAAGGCAGCTATTATTGGTATTGTTCAAAACATTGTGGTGGAAAACTCGTGTGGGACAAGGACGGCCTTCCAGACATTGCGGAATAGAGAGGCTGGGGGAGACGTTGATTCGGAAGGTATGAAAGGATGAATCATATGGAGTTGAAAGATTATGATATGAATGGCCTCATAACGCAGGAACAGTTTTCCATTCTCCAAAAAGCGATTGCAGACGGCAGGGGAATTATTGTCACAGGAGGCTGTAATACGGGTATGCCACGATGTTCAGTTGGTCTGCCGACGGGGTTTATCCGCGTCTGCACGCCATAGGAGGAAACACTCCTTTTGAAGAAATGTTTCCCGTTGCTGTATTCTTGGGACATGGAGGGCTTGGAAAAAAAGGAAAGTTCAAAGAAGTTTTGGAATGGAATGGTTGATATTATTACAAAGGAGTATGTTATGGAAGAGCTTGTTGCGGGGGTTGGAAAATTTGAGATTCACGGAACTTTGGTGGAAGATCCGGTATCTTGGATGAATTTGTATACGGAAAAGCGGGAAAGCGTATTCAAGGTTCGCGTAACTAAGTATAAAAGCGACTTTCGTCGGAAACATCAAGCAGAAATATCTGCTGTTCACATTATCTGCTTGACGCAAGGCGAACTGGCTGAACTTGTCCATGAAAAATTTAAGCAGGATACCGTGGTTCACTTTATCGGGAAAATTGATCGCTTTGATGTCCTGCAAGATTTTTTGGATGGAAAAAGTCCTTGCCCAACGCATCTTTGTTGTCAAAAAATAATATTTTACGATACCTTTGATATCCCGTTCTAAGAAAAAGGCTGTTTGCATGAAAAACTTCATGAAACAGCCTTTTTAGGACAAAATCTGATATACTGTAATTGCTTAGAAAACATTATCAGGAGGTTTTGTCCAATGGGTATGCTTGATTTTACCACGTATTTATTAAAATTGCCACAGGAATGCAGGAATTTTTTATCGGATCACGTACTGTGCTTCACTTTGCCGAGAACAATCCATCACTGCCCCTATTGCGATTCCACGCATACCACAGTCAACTGCTATCGCAATCAGACGCTGCACGGCATCATAGGCAGTGACTTGACGTACGTCTATCGCTGCCGTCGCTACCGATGTCAAGATTGCGGAAAGACCTTTGCGGAGGAGCGTCCGTTCATCGAACGGTACCAACGGATGCCGAAGAGTGTAATAGCTGCCATCGTTAAAGAGCACGGGGAACTGGTGACAGAAGATCAAATAGCACGCAGGCATGGTCTTTCTGCACCTACTGTCATGCGCCACTTTGCCAAGGTGATAGCCGAGGCTGAGGAGAACTTAAAGGGCACATTGCCGAAAATTCTATCTATGGATGAATTCCGTGGGAATGTTGGCGCAAAATTTCAAGTTGTATTGAACGACTTGGAAAACAAGCAATGTCATGACATTTTGAAGGATAGAACAAAGGAAGAACTCTATATATCGGTACAGTCTTATCCGGAAAAAGAGCGGGAAGACGTTGAACTGGTCAGTATGGATCTATGCAATTACTTCCGCCATGTTGTCGAGACAAGTTTTCCAAACGCCGATATTGTGGCCGATAAATTCCACGCCGTCCGTTTGGCCAATGATGCACTCAACGAGATTCGCATTGACTTACAAGAGAAAATGACTGGCGCAGAGAGGAAGCACTTCAAGAGTTCCCGAAAGTTGTTGCTTGCTAGACGGCATCATTTAAGCGGTTCAGCAATATGTAGACTGGAGTCGATGCTTAGTAAGTCAAAGATTTTGAAGGATGCCTACTGGCTCAAAGAAGAATATTTCACGCTGTTTACAAGCAAGGATAGGGGGACTTTTCGAGAGCGTCTCAAGAACTTTGCTACTCATGTGGAGGATTGTGCTCTTAAGCCGTTCCGTCGTCTTCTGCGGACAACTGAGGAGTGGAAAGAAGAAATCTGGCTAGGAATAGAGACTGGATTTAACAATGGCTTTACGGAAGGGTGTAACAACACGATTAAAGTGTTAAAGCGTATCAGCTACGGCTTCCGAAACTTTGAGAACTACCGAAGAAGAATACTTTTCGTCCTCAATAACCCTGACCGACAAATGCGGCGTTCAAAAATTTTGAAAAAAGTTAACCATAACATTTGACAAAGAGCCGAACTCTCTTGCAGGCTTGTGTATTTTTGTGTTTTATGGTAACATGTAGGATATGTGGCTTATAAGATTACGGATGGTTGCTTAGTGAGCCAGTAGGAAACTGAAAAGATATACGGGAGGTCATTTCATACAATGAAGAATGTATCAGTAGAAACAATAGAGAACCAGCAGGTCGTACTTACTGTTGAGGTGGAAGCAGAGGAATTGGCAAAGGCTGAGGAAAGTGCTTGCAAGCGTATTGCAGGACGCGTGAATATTCCGGGTTTCCGCAAAGGGAAAGCTCCAAGAAAAATACTGGAGCGTAATGTTGGAAAAGATTATGTCATGCAGGAAGCGTTCGAGCTGATCTACCCAAAAGCTTTTTCCGAGGCATTGAAGCAGCAGGACTTGGTTCCTGTTACCCGTCCTGAGGTGGAAGTCGTTACTCTCGAAAGTGAGAAGGATGTTGTGTTCAAGGTTACTTTTACCAAGAGGCCAGAGGTTACTCTTGGCGAGTACAAGAATTTGAACATAGAAAAAAATGTGGAAGCTGTAACAGATGAGGATATTGATAAGCAGCTTGCCAATTTCCAAGATCGTCAGGCAAAGATGGTGAAAGCACCTGAGGATGCCAGCGTGGAAGATGGTGATTTTACGACATTGGACTTCAAGGGATTTGTCGATGATGAGGCTTTTGAAGGCGGGGAAGGTCAGGATTACCCACTTCAGATTGGTTCTGGGAATTTTATTCCTGGCTTTGAGGAACAGTTGGTTGGTGCAAAAATCGGGGAAGAGAAAGAGGTTCATGTAACCTTCCCTGAGGAGTATCATGCTGAAGCACTTGCTGGCAAGCCTGCAGTATTTAAGTGTACGGTTCGCAGCATAAAGCGCAAGGAGCTTCCGGCACTCGATGATGAGCTTGCAAAGAAGGTCAGCTCGTTCCAGACGCTTGATGAGCTGAAAGCAGATATTCGGAAAAATCTTGAGGAGAATGCTGTTCGCAAGGCTGAGAATGATCAAAAATCTGCTGCTATTGAGATGGCAACGAATAACGCTAGTGTAGAGATTCCGGCTGTTATGATTGATAACCGAGTAAATTCCATGATTCAGGAAATGGCTATGCGTTTGCAGCAGCAGGGAATGGACTTTGAGCAGTATCTCCAGTATACTGGCACAGATATCTCAAAGCTCAAAGAAGATTATCGTGAAACGGCAGAGAAGAACGTAAAAACGGATCTCATGCTGGAGGAAGTAGCTAAAGTCGAGGGAATCAAGGTAGAGGGTTCGGATCTCGATGCAGAAGTGGCTATGATGGCAGCAACGTATGGCGCAAAGCCGAAGGAAGTCCAGAAGATTATTCGTGAGCAGGGTCGTATTCCAGAATTGATGGATACGGTTCTTCGCAAGAAGACGGCTCAATTCATTATCAATCAAATTGCAAATTAAGTAGTTTCTCCAATAATGGGGTGTGAATCATGAATTATGTACCTATGGTAGTAGAGCGCTCAAATCGTGGCGAACGCTCGTATGACATTTATTCCCGTTTGTTAAAGGATAGGATCATCATTTTGGGTGGATCGATTGATGATAACGTAGCCAACTCAATCGTGGCTCAGATGCTTTTCTTGGAATCTGAAGATCCAGATAAAGATATTTACCTTTATATCAACAGTCCGGGTGGTGTGGTGACTGCAGGACTTGCAATCTATGATACGATGCAGTATATCAAGCCGGATGTTTCGACAATCTGTATTGGTCAGGCAGCTAGTATGGGATCTCTTCTTTTGACAGCAGGGGCAAAAGGAAAACGGTTTGCGCTTCCGTTGGCTCGTATCATGATTCATCAGCCTCTTGGCGGTGCGCAAGGACAGTCTACGGATATCCAGATTCAAGCGAGAGAAATTCAGCGCTTGCGAGATGTGGGGAATAGTATTCTTGTAAAGCATACTGGGCAAACTTTGGAAAAGATTGTAGCGGATACGGAACGCGATAATTTTATGACTGCAGAAGAAGCAATGGCCTATGGGCTTATTGATGAAGTTATTACGCGTGGCACAAAGAAGGAAACGACGAAGCCTAAGGCTTGAGGGGTGATGTCATGTTGAAGTTTGGCGATGAAAAAGGTCAACTGAAATGTTCTTTTTGTGGAAAAACGCAAGAGCAGGTTCGTAAGCTTGTTGCAGGACCTGGAGTCTACATCTGTGATGAGTGTATTGAGCTTTGCAATGAGATCATAGAGGAAGAACTCATTGATGAGGTCGAGATTGAGCTTAAGGATGTTCCAAAGCCCAAGGACATTCGTGCTATTCTTGATCAGTATGTAATTGGTCAGGAAGAAGCAAAAAAGACGTTGTCTGTTGCAGTCTATAATCATTACAAGCGAATTAACATGGGAACCATGAAGACAGACGAGGTTGAGCTTCAGAAGTCGAATGTTTTGATGATTGGCCCTACGGGCAGCGGAAAGACTCTTTTAGCACAGACCTTGGCACGGATTTTGAATGTTCCGTTTGCCGTTGCGGATGCAACTTCCTTGACAGAGGCAGGTTACGTTGGTGAGGATGTTGAGAATATCCTGTTAAAATTAATTCAAGCCGCTGATTATGATGTGGAAAAAGCAGAGCGTGGCATCATTTACATTGATGAAATCGATAAGATTGCCCGCAAGTCTGAGAATCCGTCTATCACGAGAGATGTTTCCGGAGAAGGTGTCCAGCAAGCACTTCTGAAGATTTTGGAAGGTACTGTGGCTTCAGTGCCACCGCAGGGCGGTCGGAAGCATCCGCATCAAGAGCTTATCCAGATTGACACAACGAATATCCTGTTTATTTGCGGTGGTGCATTTGATGGCATAGAAAAGGTCATTGAATCCCGATTGGGTGAAAAGCAGCTTGGGTTTGGTGCTACCATTAAGTCAAAGAAAGCACGGAACATAGGTGAGATTTTGTCGCAGGTTCTTCCGGAGGATTTATTGAAAAGTGGATTGATTCCGGAGTTTATAGGACGTCTTCCTGTGGTTGTTACGCTTGATTTGCTGGATGAGGCTGCATTGGTCGATATATTGTCGCAGCCAAAGAATGCATTGGTTAAGCAATACCAGAAGCTTTTGGATATGGATGGAGTGGCACTATCTTTTGAAGATGAGGCACTGAAACTGATAGCAAAGGAAGCACTGAAACGAAAAACGGGAGCAAGGGGGCTTCGTTCTATTGTTGAAGGAGTCATGCGCAATGTTATGTATGAGGTTCCGTCTGAGAAAGGTGTGCGTTCCTGCTTAGTTACGAAGGAAGTCATTATGGGGAAGAGAGATCCCATTTTGACGTTTGAAAAGAAAAAGAGTAAAAAAGCTGCAAAGGACAAAGAGGTATCTGCGTAAATACTCAAGTGGTTATAAGGCGTTGCTACAGGCAGCGCCTTATTGCATAGGTTCAGAATTTAATCGGGAGGAGAAATATGACAGAGTTGCATTCTTTGCCTATCCTGCCATTACGTGGGATGTTGGTATTTCCATATATGATGATACATTTAGATATTGGCCGTGAACGTTCTATTGCTGCCTTGGAAGAAGCTATGGTACTGGAGCGAAAAGTATTTGCCGTTGCACAGCGCGATGCAGAGATTGAAGAACCAAGCAAAGACGATATTTATGATGTTGGGACAGTAGTGGAGGTACGTCAGCTGGTCAAGCTTCCGGGTGGCAACGTGCGTGTCCTTGTAGAGGGACTTCATCGGGCTTGCCTCAAGGAATATCGCGATTTGGAAAAATATGCAGAAGCAGAGATCGAGGAACATGAGGACATCATTGAAGATTCTATGCAGATGGAAGCCTTGACACGTGCTGTTGTCCATCAGTTTGAAGAATGGGTACGAATGAGTAAAAAGATTCCTGCAGAAACCTTAATTTCTGTAGCAATTTTGGATGATGGGGGCAGGCTTTGCGATTTAATAGCAAGTCATCTGAGCTTGAAGCTTGAAGTGAAGCAGGAAATTCTTTCTTGCATTGACATCAAATCGCGCATGGAGAAAATGTATGAGGTTCTTATGCGTGAAATGGAAGTTCTTGGATTGGAACGGAAGATAGGCAACCGTGTGCGCAAGCAAATGGAAAAGATACAGAAGGATTATTACTTGCGCGAACAAATAAAGGCGATTCAAAAAGAACTTGGCGACAGAGATGGAAAAGAGGCCGATATCGAGGAATATCGCAAGAAAATTTCAATGGGCGGATATCCTGACAAAGTGCTGAAGGTTATCGAAAAAGAAATTCATCGAATGGAAAGCATCTCCAGCATGTCTCCTGAACTGACCGTGGTACGAAATTATTTGGATTGGCTGATTGAGCTTCCTTGGGAGAAAACAACAGAGGATTCCGTCGAGATAGCGGAAGCTCAAAAGATATTGGACGATGACCATTATGGATTGGAAAAGGTAAAGGATCGTATTCTTGATTATTTGGCAGTTTATCAGCTGTCGAAAGATAAAAAAGCACCGATTCTTTGCTTGGTTGGTCCTCCAGGGGTAGGCAAGACATCTTTGGCAAGTTCTGTTGCCCGAGCTATGGGCAGGAAGTTTATCCGCGCATCTCTTGGCGGTGTGCATGATGAGGCAGAGATTCGCGGGCATAGGAGGACTTACGTTGGAGCGTTGCCGGGAAGGATTATTACAGGGATCAAAAATGCCGGAACCCAAAATCCTGTATTCCTTTTAGATGAGGTGGACAAGATGGATAGCTCCTATCATGGTGATCCATCTGCTGCACTTTTGGAGGTATTGGATCCTGCTCAAAATTCTACGTTTAGCGATCATTATATTGAGTTGCCGTTTGATCTTTCCAAGGTGCTTTGGATTGTTACAGCCAATAATCTTTCTAATGTTCCAAAGCCGCTTCGAGACCGCATGGAGATTATCACTCTTTCCAGCTATACGGAATTGGAAAAATGTGAGATTGGAAAAAGGTACTTAATAGCCCGTCAGCGAGAGAAAAATGGCTTGAAGGCAAAAGATATTTCTTTTGGTGCGGGGGTATTGGAAAAGATGATTGCGGAATATACTCGTGAGGCTGGAGTTCGAGAGCTGGAACGAGTGATAGGACGTGTTTGCAGAAAGGCTGCGCGCCAGTTGGTTGAAGGAAAAACAGATGTGGTAAAGGTCACCAAGAAAAATTTGGTTGAGTTTTTGGATAAACCAAAGTTTATGGGAACCAAGGCAGAGAAAAAACCGCAGGTTGGCGTGGTCACTGGAATGGCATGGACAGAGAACGGCGGCGAGATTCTATTGACAGAGGTTTCTGTTCTTGCCGGAAAGGGTGCATTGATTTTGACAGGACAGCTTGGCGATGTCATGCAGGAATCTGCACAAGCAGGACTTTCCTATGTGAGAAGCCAAGCCGCCAAGCTGAACCTGAAGGATGATTTTTATGAAAAGCATGACATACATATTCATCTTCCGGAAGGCGCTGTGCCAAAGGACGGGCCTTCTGCTGGCATTACAATGGTGACGGGCATGATTTCTGCGTTGACAAATAAAAAGGTACGAAGTGACGTTGCCATGACGGGCGAGATTACATTACGGGGAAACGTACTGCCTATCGGCGGCTTGAAGGAAAAGGTTTTGGCTGCTTACCGTGAGGGTATGCATACGATTATCCTTCCCAAGGAGAATGAAAAGGATATTGAGGAAATCCCTGAAACGGTACGCGAAAAACTGAACTTTGTCCCTGTAGAGCATATAGATAAAGTTTTAAAGACTGCATTGATTAAGTAAAAGCTGGTGAGGCTGTTGTGGACGCAACAGCCTTTTTCAAAAGGAAGTGAGATTGTGAAAGAACTTTTGGTTGTTACACAGGGAACCTATGTTGCATCTGCTGTGAGAATGGATCAATATCCTGAAAAAAAATTGCCGGAAATTGTATTTATAGGTCGTTCTAATGTTGGAAAATCGTCCTTGATCAATTCACTTACGCGCGTAAAAAATTTGGCAAGGGTGTCTTCCCAGCCCGGTAAAACGCAGACTATAAATTTTTATGAGATTGGCATGAGAATAAGAGATGAAGCTCGCAATGAGTTTTACTTGGTAGATTTGCCGGGGTATGGGTATGCTAAAACGGGGAAGGAACAGAGGAAAATCTGGGCAAAATTTATCGAAGAGTACATGCTGGCTTCAAGGCAGTTGAAGTTTGTATGCCAGCTGGTTGACATTCGGCATGAACCAATGCCTGCAGATGTGGAACAGCTTCATTGGCTCGTTAGGAATAACTTGCCTGTTTTGATAATTGCTACAAAGGCTGATAAGCTTGGGACGCAGGCAAGGGAAAAGCAGGTGTCTTTGATTCGCAAGAAGCTTGGAATCCAAGAGCTACCTATCTTGCCGTATTCCTCATTGAAGAATATTGGACGAGATGATTTGCTGGAGGTCATTGCAGGGAGCTTGACGGAGCATCAGATGCAAGGGTGATGTTATGGAATTGACGGAGTTTGATAAAGAGCTTTTGAATGAGCTGCAAAGGAACTTGCCGATTGTTTCACGTCCTTTTGCAGAACTGGCTCAAAAGCTTGAGGTAAAAGAATCCTTTGTCATAGAGAGGATCAGCCTTTTAAAAAAAGAAGGATTTATTCGACGTATGGGAGCTTTTTTTAATTCGGAACAGCTTGGCTATGAGGGGACACTGGTTGCTTTGAAGGTGGAACAAGATCTCATGCGTCCTGTGGCAGAAAAAATCAATAATTATTCCGGAGTTACTCACAATTATGAACGTGTGGGAAGCTATAATCTTTGGTTCACATTATTAACGCCGTCTCTTGAGGACGAAAAAAAGATTTTGGAAGAAATCCAAAATCTGGATGGAGTGAAAGAGCTAAGAAGCTTCAAATCCCAGAAAAAATATAAAATAAATGTACAGCTGGCTTTAAAGTAGGTGCTTTCATGAAAAGAAAATTTGACGAAGTGGATAAAGCAGTGATACGCTTATTGCAAGAGGAGATTCCACTAACGGAAGAACCTTATCGGGAATTGGCAGAGAAAATAGGCATTTCCGAAAAAGAGTTTTTGGCACGGGCGCAACAGCTTTTTTCTGAAGGCTCTATTCGAAAAATGGGAGCGGTTCTTTGTCATAGAAATGCAGGTTTTTCTTCTAATGTGCTTTGCGCGTGGAGCGTTCCTTTTGAGCGTTTGGATGATGTTGCCATAGTCATGTGCAAGCATCCTGCTGTTTCCCATTGCTATAGCCGCAATGCGTATCCCGATTGGCAGTACAATCTTTATACCATGATCCATGGGAGGTCCAAGGAGGATTGCGAAGCTGTTGTTTGTGAACTGGAAGAATTGGCTGGTATTCGGGAGAAAGTTCTGCTTTATACCAAAAAAGAGTGGAAAAAGAGAAGCATGAAATATTTTACATGAAAGATGTTTTATCTAAATTATGGAAATATGCAAAAAAGGAGTTTTTGAAATGGTTTCAGAAAAAATGTATGAGCTAGGTTCTCGCAAATCAACAATTCGCACGATTTTTGAGTTTGGGCGTAAGCGTGCTGCGGAAGTTGGGGAAGAAAACATTTTTGATTTTAGTCTTGGCAACCCCAATATCCCAACGCCTGATTTTATCAAGAAAACAGCAATCAATATTCTGGAAGAGATGGATCCAAGTGCCATTCATGGATATACGATTGCACCCGGCAATCCGGAAGTTCGTGAAAGTATCGCGAAAAGTATCAATAAACGCTTTGGGACAAGCTTTTCCGCAAAAAACTTGTTTATGACAGCGGGAGCGGCAGCTTCTATTACGATTTGTTTCAAGGCTCTGACAGAACCTGAGGATGAGTTTATCGCTTTTGCTCCCTTTTTCCCGGAATATCGCTGCTTTGTGGAATCTGTTGGTGCAAAGCTGGTCGTGGTTCCAGCTAAAATAGAGGACTTTCAGATTAATTTTGATGAATTTGAGAAGAGGATTTCCGTGCATACGAAGGCGGTTATTGTCAATTCGCCCAATAATCCAAGCGGTGCTGTTTACTCAGAGGCAACCATCAAGAAACTGGCAGAAATACTTAAGCTTAAGGAAAAGGAATATGGGCATCCAATCTTTATTATTTCCGATGAACCCTATCGGGAGATAGCTTTTGTGAATTATGTGGTGCCGTATATTCCAAACTATTACTCCAATACCTTAGTTTGTTATTCTTACAGCAAATCATTCTCCTTGCCAGGGGAGCGCATTGGATACATTGTAGTTCCTGATGAAGTAGATGGTTTCGAGAAACTATATCCTGCGATTGCTGGAGCGGCTCGTGTTCTCACGCATGTAAATGCGCCATCGCTTTGGCAGCTGGTGGTAGGGCGGTGTGCCGATATGCCATCCGACATCAGCACTTATGTAAAAAATGCGCAGATGATATATCATGGCTTGATCGAAGCAGGTTTTTCCTGCGTGAAGCCGCAGGGAGCCTTTTATCTGTTCCCGCAATCCTTGGAAGATGATGATTATGCATTTTGTGAACGAGCAAAGAAATATGACTTGCTGCTTGTTCCCGGTACGGATTTCGGTTGCCCGGGACATTTCCGGCTGGCATATTGCACAAAAACGGAAACGATTGAACGTTCCCTTCCGCTCTTCAAAAAATTAGCGGAAGAATATCGGAAATAACGAAGCTAAACTTCAACAGCTTGCTGTAAGTGGGGGGAAACCAAATTTAAACAAGCGGTGAGCAAACTTTCGCTTCGTTGAAACGTGAATTGGAGGGAAAATGCTTATGGCATTTTC
>CALELM010000074.1 GCA_937902665.1 uncultured Selenomonadaceae bacterium | reverse complement strand
ATTTTAGGATCGGGCAGCACCCGAATTGAATTTGCGAAACTTATTATACGTTATCCCATTGGATTAAGGTAATTTATGACATGAAAATAACCACTACTTCAAAAAATAGGATGAGGTAGTGGTTTTTGTTTTATCGACTCAATTCCGAATTATGCTCAACTTGTTTTGCGATATGCTCAAAAGAATACTGAACTCGTTGCTCTCTTTTTGCTACAATTTCCGAAACATCCTTCAAAACCTTTTTTGCTTTATCATAAAAATCTTCTAATCTGTCTTGTGTTGCGCTATCAATATTAGCATTATTTGCAGGTGGTTTTTTATCAATATCATTGTTTTTAAGCTCTTTCTCTATATGGCAAGAGAATAATAAATCTTGAATGCTATTGCAGTGAACAATATTTTTTAGATATTCTTCTGCTTTAATATATGATATTGTGCCTAACTCATCTTTTATAGCAGTACGTTCTCCATTGTATATTAAATATCTTCCTTTAACTTCTCCAAAATTCTCTTTGATATATTCATTGAAGTCGCTGTTTGAAAGATTTTTGGTTTGTTCCGAATCTACATAATCTGCATATTTAACCTCAAAAAGATATGTTTCTTTTGTTTTTTTATCTACGACAATAACATCTACTTCCTTATTGCTTGTGTTTAAATGTAATTTTGAAACATAATAATTATCTTTAAGTGCTTGGTATGTATCATATAATATCAAGTTTTCTAAAATATCACCTTTTACTTGCCTATCTACTCTATGTATAAATTTCTCTTTGTTATCTAAACCACATTTTTCAAGTTTATGCCAATTTTCATCGTTTGCAAGAACTTTTGTTAATTCTGTAGAATGGCAATACATCATGCCGGATTGGCTCACTATTTCAACATCATTGTCTTTCACATTGTTTTTTAAAGACAGGTAGGAAGGTATAGCTAATACTAAATCAAGTTCTGCCAACGCATTTTTTATAACATCTATGTCTTGCTGTTTCATTTCACAAGCCATTTCATCTTTGTTTAAAATAGATAAAGACTCTTTTACTTGTTCATCAACGGAAACAACATCTATGTATAATGAAAATGGATAATCTTTTGCATTATGCAGTCCTAAATACAGAGAATGTGATTCAAAAATTCCGTTATTTTTATTAATAGCAGAAATAATGAATTTTTGATTCATTTGGTCTATGCATCGATTTATTGTTGAAATTAAAACTTCTTCGGAATACAAAAGAGTCAAAGCGTTTTTGTTTGTGTGTTCGCTGTTTTTTAAAGAACGGATGATATTATTAACAACTGCAGTATTAGTGTATTCAATAGTAGAAGATATATCTTTATAGGGAGATTCCTCTTTTAGGGTGCCGCCATATTCAATGTAATCTTCTAAGCCTTTATTTAATAAACGATAATATTCTCCGAAAGAAACATAGGATGTACGAAATTCTTTTAATCTATCCAGCATATTGTCTTTTTTTACAATTGCAAAGCTTAATGAATCTGTTCCTGTAGCAATTATATTTAAGCCTTGGTCACAATAATAATTTGATAAAATATTACCTTGCCCTATAAAATCTTTCATAAAGCTTAATTCATCTATAAACACATATTTATAATTCTCATCAATTGCTTGTTCTAACAGCTCGAATAACTCATCTATTTCAGGAATATGCTTGCTATTATTTTCTTTATCTTTTTCTATATTTTCATGCTCATCGGAACATACTAAATACAAGCATTTTTCTCCTTGCTTTTGTAAATCTTTAGCAAGTTGTGTTAATAGAACCGTTTTCCCCGTTCTCCTTATTCCGTATAATGCACATATTTTTCCTTTGCTTTTTTTATTTTGGACAAAATCCTTGATAGCGAAATAGCAATCTCTGCTGTTATCGTAGGTTTCTAATTTTTTAATATTAGCTACTTTTATTTGCTTGGTACTTTTTATCATAAAAAGCATCTTCCTCCTCTTCCGGCTTTATATGAAACTCACAGCAATACCAATGATTCCAAACAAAATACTGCAAATAATAGCGATAAGCCATTTTTTACGCTTTTCTTTATAAATAGCAATTTGTTCCTGCAACCGTTTATCGCATTCTGTTTTATGTTTTTGCAAGGCTTTATCATTGGCAGATTTATGCATTTGATATTCTTTGCGTTCATCAGACACTTTTGCTTCAGCAGAGGCGTTTATATAAGCATCCATATCATCTTGCTTAGATTTTAGATTGGATAATCTTTCATTTAGCTCATATAGCTTATCGGAATATTCTGACTTGATAGCATTAGCCGCTCTTTTTAATGAATTTGCTTCCATTTCCCGTTGCTTTATGCTTGCTAAAAGAGAACGTCTTTCGGATACAATTTTATTAAGATTATTTTTTTCAATAGTGTCTGTAAGGAAAGAGTTCTCTTCTTGTAATTTATCTATAGCATTTGAAAAGTTTTCGCAAGTTTCCAATAAACTTTTAATTGCTTCATCATGTGTCACAATATAGCCCTTCCTTCGTTTTGTTTTCTTCGATGTGTTCTCCCATCTGAGCCATTATTCCGTTGACTGATATAGGGGTCTATGCCTGTTTTGTTGTTGCATGGAAGAATCTATTGTTTTTATTCGTAATCACATAGTATCACCTATTATCATATAGTATCGGCGTATAAGTCAATTATTTTAGGTCACGAAAGTATTTGTCAAGTAGATTCTGTAATAGGTTCTTGTTTAGCCTTGTCTGGCATCACTTCCGTTTTGTGTTGTCCGAATTTAATATTTTTGCATGCGAAAAGACACCAGACTGGAATGTATTCCAATATCTGGTGTCTTTTTCAAAAAGGTCTTTCTTAATTGGGATATTTCCTGCAAGTGCAGCGTCAGATGAAATTTTGATAACGAAGCTAAAGATGTCATCTTCTTCAACAGCTTGCTGTAAGTGGGGGAAACCAAATCTTAACAAGCGGTGAGCAAACTTTCGCTTCGTTGAAATGCGAATTGGAGGGAAAATGCTTATGGCATTTTCTTGAACAATGGCGTTATAAATTTCATTTTGCCTTAATGGCATTTGGAAAAAGGATGGCTCCTTTTTAGTATTCCATCAGATCCAAAAGGTCATCGTATTGCTTCTTGAGCTTGCAATATTCGTCTGCAAGCTCAAGGGCTGTCAATACGCCGATGTGCATGCCTGAAAAGCTGTGTGTTGCAACGGAAACCTTGCGCATTCGCTCGTCAACCATTTGCCCAAGCTTTTGGACATACTCGGGATCATTGTCGGTTCGCAGGGAATATTTTGTTCCGAAAATATCAACGGATATTTTTTTATATTCTTGTTTTTTCATAGGCATACCTTTTACTGGACACGAAGTTCCGCATGGAACTTCTTCTGCAAAGCATCAAGAATGTTATGGAATGCTTCATCTGCTTCTTCATCGGTCAGCGTTTTTTCTTTTGACTGGAATTTCATGGAGAAGGCGAGGCTTTTCTTGTCCTCGGAAACCTGCTTGCCTGTATACACGTCAAACAGCGTAACGCCCTTGAAGAACTCACCACCGTTTTGGCTGATGGCTTGCTCTATCTCTCCTGCATTCACGTCTCGGTCTACCAGCAGGGCAAGGTCACGCTGGATGGCAGGATATTTTGGAAGGGCTTCATAGTGGAAGCTCTTTGACGGATACTTCATGAGCATGTCGATATCCATTTCAAAAACATAAAGCTTTTGCTTCACGCCGAAGGCCTCCATGACGGCAGGATGTACTTCGCCGAGAACTGCGATTATGTCTTTTCCTTTTTTGAAGAATGCCGTCTTTCCCGGGTGCATCATGTAATGCGAGCCAGCTTCCACGGTATACTTGCTGATGGAGAGCTTGGAAAGCAGGGCTTCTACGATACCTTTGGCATCATAGAAATCGATTGGCTCGTTTCCTTGGTTCCAGCCAATCGGATTGCGCCGTCCTGTCAGGACACCGGCAAGCTTCATGATTTCGTCAGGCTGTTCTGTTACAGGCAGTGCTTTTGGGTAAAAGACGTTTGCAATTTCAAACAGACGGACATCTTCATTCTTGCGGGAGAAATTCCGTACCACGTTTTCCATAATGCTGGTCAGGAGTGTTGTCCGAACCAAGGGGTACTCGTCGGTCAAGGGGTTCATGATGGGAATTGCCCTGCGAATCTCGCTGTCCTCTGGTACTTGGAGCTTGTCGAACATGTTGGGATGCGTGAAGCCAAAGGAAAGCTCCTCGGTCATGCCAAGCCCAACGAGAATGCGGCGGATTTCGTCCGTGAAATTTTGTTTCGGGCTTTGGTATCCCTGTACGACATTTCCCCAAGGAAGGGTAGGAAGGATATTTTCAAACCCGTAGATTCTGGCGATTTCTTCGGAAAGGTCTTCCATGCAGGTTACGTCATTGCGCCAAGAAGGAACCGTGGCAAGATATTCTGTCCCTTCGCCGGTCACCGAAAAACCAAGGCTTTCCAAGATGTTCAAGATGGTTTCGTCCTTGACTGCCGTTCCCAAGCGGCGGTTAATCTGCTCGGTCGTGAAGCGGACGGTTGCAGTTTCGCGAGGGGAAGGATATACGTCCAGTACGCCCTGCGTCACGGTACATGCACCCATTTCCTGCAAAAGCTGTGCCGCACGATCCAAGGCACGAATGGTTTTTGTCACATCAACGCCTCGCTCAAAGCGGCCGGAGGCTTCCGTATGCAATCCGCAGGCACGGGAGGTGCGGCGGATGCTTGGCCCGTGGAAGGAAGCGGCTTCCAGCACAATCGTGGTTGTGGCTTCCGTTACTTCGGATTCCAAGCCTCCCATGACACCGGCTAATCCAGCGGCTTTCTCGGCATCGGCAATGACCAGCTCATCGCCCTTTGCCAAACGGGAAGAATCGTCTAGGGTATGAAGATTTTCCCCTTGGACGGCACAGCGGGCTGTGAGGGTTTTTCCTGCAATTTGATCGTAGTCATAGGCATGCATAGGCTGTCCCAGCTCCACCATAACGAAATTCGTCACATCAACGACATTGTTGATGGCACGGATTCCTGCACCTGCCAAGCGCTGTTGCATCCATTCGGGGGATGGGGCAATCTTGACATTCTTGATGACACGGGCAGAAAACCTGTCGCACAGGTGCGTTGCTTCAATTCCTATTTTTACGAGATCGGCTGCCTTGTCTGCGTCGTCCTCCTTGACTGTGATTTTCGGCCATTTTGCCTTTTTTCCGGAAAGCACTTCGATTTCCCGAACCAAGCCGAACACGCTGAAGCAATCGGCACGGTTTGCCGTAAGCTCGAATTCAAGAATCACATCATCAAGCCCAAGCACGTCCTTGGCAGGAACTCCGATGGGCGTATCCGTGGGGAGAATGTAGATGCCGTTCTTTTCTTCCTCCGTCAGCTTGCTCAAATCAAGATTGAGTTCTCCTGCAGAGCAGAGCATCCCGTGAGAAGGAACGCCACGGAGTTTCCCCTTTGCGATTTTTTGCCCATTGGGAAGATGCGCGCCGACCAAAGCAACGGGAACCACTTGCCCCTCGGCTACGTTTTGCGCTCCCGTCACGATTTGCAGCATTTCCTCCTGCCCAACATCCATCGTGCAAATTTGGAGGTGGTCGGAATCCGGATGAGGAACCAGCTTGGCAATTTTTCCTGTGACAACCTTTTCCAGTCCCTCGTCTGCACGAATGAGATGCTCCACGGGGACACCTGCCATCGTGAGCTTGTCTGCCAGCTCTTCTGCCGACCAATCAAAATCTATATAGTCCTGCAACCATTTCGTTGAAACCTGCATGATTTGTCTCCTTTCGATTTCCTTTTAGGATTTTCGTTAAAACTGGGATAAAAACCTCATGTCGTTATCATAGAACAGCCTTAGATCGTCTATGCCGTAGGACAGCATGGCAATACGCTCCACGCCTAGGCCAAAGGCAAAGCCGCTTACTTTCTTTGGATCGTATCCGCTCATTTCCAAGACGTGAGGATGCACCATGCCTGCGCCGAGGATTTCCAGCCAGCCGGTTCCCTTGCAGACACGGCAGCCCTTTCCGTGGCACATGACACAGGAAATGTCAACCTCCGTGCTGGGTTCCGTGAATGGGAAAAAGCTGGGACGGAAACGAACGCCGACATTCTCATTGAAAATCTGCCGCAGGAACAGTTCCAAGGTTCCCTTTAGGTCAGCAAAGCTGATATCCTTGTCGATGACGAGTCCTTCCACCTGCGTGAACATGGGAGAGTGCGTTGCATCATAGTCATCCCTGCGGTAAACACGTCCGGGGGCTATCATGCGGATGGGGCTGTTTGGTTCGTGCGACTGCATCGTGCGAGCCTGCACGGGCGAGGTCTGCGTGCGCATGAGAATTTCTTCCGTGATGTAAAAGGAATCCTGCATGTCGCGTGCGGGATGATCCTTGGGAAGATTCAATGCCTCGAAATTATAGTAATCCCGTTCAAGCTCAGGCCCTTCTTCCACACTGAAGCCCATAGCAAGGAAAATATCCTTGATGCGGTTCAAGGTCAGTGTCAGTGGATGGAGATGCCCTGCCATGTGCTGGCGGCCCGGAAGCGTGACATCTATTTTTTCGCTTGCCAGCTTGCTTGCAAGCTCGGATGCCTTGAGGGACTTTGTTTTTTCGGCAAGCAGGTTCTCGATTTCAGCACGAGCCTCGTTGACAATCTTGCCGACTTTGGGGCGTTCTTCCGCACTCAGGCTTCCCATGCCCCGAAGGATCAAGGTCAATTCTCCCTTTTTCCCAAGATATTTGATGCGTATGTCACTTAATTCGTTGAGAGTTTTTGCTTTGTTCTTGATGCAATCCTCCGCTTCCTGTTTCAGCTGCATGATTTTTTGTTCCAATTCAATTCCTCCTATCTGCAAAAATGCCTTCGCCCCAAAAGGGGCGAAGGCATTTCTTCACGGTACCACCCTGATTTATACTTGACGGCATGTAACGCTGCTATACGTTTCGGCTACGCAAAAAAAGTTTTCACCGAAAAGCTCCGAAGGGAAACTTCATTCATTAGCATCACCCTGCTCGCAGCCAAGGCAGGACTCTCTGCTGATGTCGGCATGAACTACTTTGCTTCTTCATCGCTGTAATACATGATATGTTATCATACTTGCCGTTGCTTGGCAAGATTTGCATTACGGGATTTGCTTTTGCGGTGAGAATTCATTCCATTGGCAAATAGCAAAAGCATGCTCAGAATTAGCCTTTTCTTGTTGATTTACTTTTTCCTGTCACAGTAGTAAAATGACAAGCGTGTTTGTATGAAATTTATTGTGCAAGAACGGAGTGAGCTAAAATAATTACCTTTACTGTTGCTCTGGTAACTTTGCTGGTAGGCTCTTTTTTCTACAGCCGACTGGCAGAACGTGTATTTGCGGTGACGGATGAGCCTACGCCGGCGACAAGTCGTGAAGATGGCGTGGACTATATTCCTCTGCCGACATGGAAAGTCTTTATGATCCAGCTTTTGAATATCGCAGGGCTTGGACCAATTTTCGGTGCTATCGGCGGTGCCTTGTGGGGTCCATGTGTGTATTTCTGGATTGTGCTTGGCACAATTTTCGCCGGTGGCGTGCATGATTATCTTTCGGGAATGATTTCTCTGAGAGAGGACGGAAAGACCATCGCCGAAATCGTTGGCAAGTATATGGGACGCACGATGCATTTGATTATGCGAATACTTACTGTGGTGCTGCTCGTTCTTATCGGTACCGTATTCATGGTGGGGCCTGCTGGGTTGTTGTCCTCACTGACAGGTGTAGCAGAGACGGTTCTTCTTCCTTGTGTGCTGCTATATTATTTTTTGGCTACGCTTTTGCCGATAGATACTTTGATTGCGAGGTTTTATCCCATATTTGGGGCGTGTTTCCTGATTATGGCTTTTGGCATAATGGGCGGGATGTTTTTAGGTGTCGGCGGTCATGCTATGATGGAGATGCAGCTTGCCAATTTGCACCCGTCAGGGGATGCCATGCCTATCTTGCCGATGATGTTTATTACTGTCGCCTGCGGTGCGATATCAGGCTTTCATGCAACGCAGTCCCCCATTATGTCTCGCTGCCTGAAAAAGGAAAAAGCAGGACGGCATGTTTTTTATGGTGCGATGGTTGCCGAAGGGATTATCGCCCTTATTTGGGCAAGTGCCGGGATTGCTTTTTATGACGGAACAGGTGGATTGGCTGCTGCTTTGGCAGAAGGCGGCGCAGGTTCTGCAGTGTATGACATCTGCATAGGTTTTATGGGCGGGGACGGCAGTATCGGAGCTCGCATTGGTGTGATGCTCGCTATGTTGGGCATCATTATTTGCCCGATAACTTCCGGCGATACTGCATTTCGTTCCGCACGTCTGACGATAGCAGACTGGCTGTCGTGGAACCAGCGTTCTATCAAAAACCGACTCCCTATTGCCATTCCCCTGCTTGCTGCTGGAGGTATTCTTTCACAGATGAATTTTGACATTATATGGCGCTATGCTTCGTGGACAAATCAAGTCTTGGCGATGATTGTCCTTTGGACAGGTGCGGTGTACCTATGCCAGAAAAATCCGACTGCCAAATATTACCTGATTGCGGCTGTGCCGGCTGCTTTTATGTCCGCCGTTACCTTCATGTATATTTTGCAAGCTCCGGAGGGGCTTATGCTGCCAACCGCTATTACTTATCCAGCAGGCATTATTTTTGGTGCTATATGTGCAGTACTTTTTGCACGTTACGCACATCAAATGAAAACTGCTTCGGATTGATTTTATGGACAATATCTGCAACGAGCATCACTGGATGCTTTTGAAAAAGATTAACCGCTTAGTTAAAGAGTAAGATTGAGGTTTTTATTATGGAAACAATAGCTTCATATACACTTCGCTCAAAAGACAAAGCACTGATTCACTTTCATTTACAAAGCGAGGCAGAGCATGAATTTGGTGAAACACAATATAAATATCAGGTAGAAATAGCAGATATAGTGGAAGAAAACAAACACCTTCTTCCTTATTCATTAAAGGGTGACTTAAGCAACCAAAAACTTCTTGTTTGGATAAATCAACGCAAGGCTCCCAAAAACAGGCAATTTGTGAATCAGATTATGGCTGCCATTGAGGATTCCCGTAATCCTTTGAAATATGTTGATATTTCTCATGCATTGTCCCTTAACGATGCCTATTGGATTACCAATGACGATGTACCGGCAAAATGGCAAGAATTTAATCTTTACAACCATCCCTTTGATGATGTGCTTGCCTATGTAGCATTTACTGGTTATCATGAGAAAGTAAACGGTGTTGTGACCTCACCGGAATTAACCACGTCTGGGATGTTAAAAAAATGCTGGACAAACAGGGAAAACGGTATTTTTCTGCTAAAGGGTGATGACCTTATTCCTCGTCCTGACCGGCGCAATCAGGCTACGATGGAGTTCTATGCAGCACAGATAGCGGAGAAAATGGAGTTTGAGCACGTTGGCTACGATTTAGAGGAATTTCATCACCGCAATGGAGATAAAGAAATCGTCTGCAAATGCAAGCTGTTCACATCCGAAAACGAGGGCTTCATTAACGCCTACGAGTTCTTTCTAGCCAATGGTTTTGACACGAAAGATGCCAATCTGAGCGATTTGTCCAGTCAGGCAAAAATGGCAAGATTATATGGCGAAAACGCTTATCAGGACCTTATGGTATTTGATTCTTTAATATGCAATCAGGATAGGCACTTGGGAAACTTTGGCTACATTGCAGACAACAATACAGGGGAATTCCTGCGCCCTGCTCCTATCTTTGACAATGGCTTTTCCTTGCTTTCCTCGGCCTCCCAAAATGGACTGAATAATTTGGATGAGTATATTAGTAGTATAACTGGGAGATATCTCAACTTTGATATGCAGGCTCGCTTGTTTGTTGCCCCACGTCATATCCCCCGTATACGGTCACTGCTAAACTTTCATTTCAAAAAACATCCCCTTTATAATGTCAGCGAGGAAGCCGTTGATAAATTATCGGAAATGGTACAAATACGCGCAAAACGTATATTGGCTATCTATCAAGAAAAGAAGAAGCAACAAGCACAGCATGAAAGTCCTTCAAGATAATCAATTTTAATTGCACCAGAAAGTTTTCACATGGGACTTTTCGGCAAGAGTAAATTTGTGAATCGTTACGTCATCATTTTCCTTGGCATTTATCCAAAAATCGAGAAAATTTGAAAATGAGGTGAAAAAATTGAGCAATATTATTGATGCAATAATCAATCTTGTGAATAATCCCGTTGCAGGTGTTGAAGCAACAAAATTGTCAAATAACAGAGCCAATATGGTAGGTGATGCCTTAGAAGAATTCGTAAAGGATTTATTTGCAAATTCGTTTGGAATGCCTGAGGATGAACGTATGCTAGTTTGGAATAAGGTATTCTCCTATTTAGGAAACAGCAATAATCCACCTGATTCAATGCTAAAAGGTGGGGATGCGATTGAAGTCAAAAAGGTAATGACTGATAATGGAAGCATTCCTTTGAATTCATCACATCCAAAGAAGAAACTGAAAGCGAGTTCTCCGCTTATCAATAATGCATGCAGAACTGCTGAGTCATGGGCTGAAAAGGACGTGATTTATGCTGTTGGTGTTGTTAGGAACAAAGACTTGAAGCGTTTTTGCATGATTTATGGTCTGGATTACTGTGCGGAGGAGGAATGCTACCTTGGTCTTAGGCAAAAGATTAAAGATGGTGTTATGTCTATTCATGGAGTTGATTTTACGGAATCCAAGGAAATAGGACATGTTAACAAAGTAGACCCGCTTGGTATCACTTATCTTCGGATAAGAGGCATGTGGGGAATTGAAAGCCCTTGGAAAGTCTTCAGCTATGCATATCAAAAGCCTGCAAATGCAGATTTTGATTTTATGTGTATCATTAACGAGGATAAGTGGGCTTCTCTTGATAACAAAGATAAGCTTTTGCAACTTGAGAAGTCAGTTGCTGGCCTGAATATCAAAGATATTCAGATAAAGAACCCTGATAACCCTGCTCAACTTAAAAATGCGAAGTTAATTACAATTTGGAGAGCGAATAATTATGAAGCTGATAAGCTTATTTAGTGGTTGCGGAGGATTGGATTTAGGATTTAAAAGAGCAGGTTTTGAAATACCTGTAGCAAATGAGTTTGATAAAACAATTTGGGCCACATTTGAAGCAAACCATACAGAAACACATCTCATTAAAAGAGATATAAGACAGATTGCTTCAGAAGATATTGTACCATTTTTGAATCTCGAAGATGGTGAGGAACTGACAGGAATTATTGGTGGTCCACCTTGTCAAAGCTGGTCAGAAGCAGGAGCGCTTCGAGGAATAGAAGATGCTCGTGGCCAGTTGTTCTTTGATTATATTAGGATTTTGAGAGAGTTTAGCCCCAAATTTTTTTTAGCAGAGAACGTAAGCGGAATGCTTGCTGACAGGCATTCTGCAGCTGTTGAGAATATTATTGAAATGTTTAAGGAATCTGGTTATAATGTCAACCTTTATAAAGCTAACGCAAAAGATTATGGTGTTGCTCAAGAGAGAAAAAGGGTGTTTTACATTGGTTTCAAATCTGGTGAGGATTTAAACTTTACATTTCCTGAAGGTTCCACCAAAAATGATGAAAATAAAATCACTCTCAGAGATATCATTTGGGATTTGAAAGATACCGCAGTTCCATCTGCCAATGGAAACAAAAAGAACGAGAATGCAATCAATAACAACGAATATTTTACAGGTGCTTTTTCACCTATATTTATGAGCCGTAATAGAGTGAAGGCTTGGGATGAACAAGGTTTTACTGTTCAGGCTTCAGGAAGGCAGTGTCAACTGCATCCGCAAGCACCCAAAATGGTGAAGTGGGGAAAGAACGATTGCAGGTTCGCAGAAGGTCAAGAAGACCTTTACAGACGCATGACTGTAAGAGAAGTGGCGAGAATTCAAGGTTTCCCTGATGATTTTGAATTCATCTACTCAAACGTAGATACAGGTTATAAAATGATAGGAAATGCTGTTCCTGTAAATCTTGCATATGAGATAGCATGTGCAATAAGAGACGCATTAAATCAGGGAACGTTGCAATCTAAGCGTATATGTATAACAGTGTAAAGGGTTTGCTCTTTGCATGGAGGCTTTCCGTTAAGCCTTCTCATTGACAAAGATAACAAAGAAACGTATAATGAATTGCGTTGAGATATCTATATAGAGGCACTTTTGTGCCTCTATATTTAACATTAGTGATGTTAGGAACGAAGGGGCGCTGAAAATGGCAGAAAAACGCGTAATGCTGACCGAGGATGGTTACAACAAGCTGGTTGAGAAGCTCAATTATTTGAAAAGTGTTCGCCGTATTGAAATTGCGGAGCGTCTGAAGGCAGCCATTGCACTGGGAGACCTTAGCGAGAATTCCGAGTACGATGATGCAAAGAATGAACAAGCCTTTTTGGAAGGCGAGATTATGGATCTGGAAGCAAAGATTCGTAATTCGGACATTATCAAGAGCAGTGCCGGCGATGTTGTCCAGATGGGCAGCCGGGTGACGGTCAAGGACTTGGAATACGATGAGGAAGATACCTACATGATTGTTGGTTCTACGGAAGCCGATCCGGATGAAGCCAAGATTTCCAATGAGTCACCGCTTGGCATGGCTATTTTAGGGCAGAAGGTTGGAAGTACGGTCGAGGTTCATGCGCCAGTGGGAATTATCAAGTACCAGATTATGAAAATTGAGGGTTAAAGAAAGATAGAAGGCGAAAGAGAAGCTTTCTTGCTAGATGGGAGCAGTGTGCAAATGGCAGATAAAAAGCAGGCACAGGAACAGGAAACTGTGGAAGACCTGAATGAGATGATGAAGGTTCGGCGCAGCAAGCTGGACGCTTATCGGGAAATGGGCGTGGAGCCTTTTGGGCATCGCTATGAGGTTACCTATCATGCGCAGGACGTGCGCAAGGAGTTTGAAGGTGTCGAGGACGAGGAGGAGCATGGGCATGTTCGCCTTGCGGGCAGGCTGATGGCAATCCGCGGGCATGGAAAGGCAAGCTTTGCTACTTTGGCTGACCGTTCCGGTTCCATTCAGGTATATTTTAAGCTGGACATTCTTGGTGAGGAAAAATATGCGCAGTTTAGGTTGCTGGATATTGGGGACATTGTTGGTATAGAGGGTGTTGTGTTCAAGACGAGACGCGGCGAGCTGACCGTCAAGATTCAGGATTTTGATTTGCTTTCCAAGTCGCTTCGCCCGCTTCCGGAAAAATTCCACGGGTTGAAGGACGTGGAGATTCGTTACAGGCAGCGTTATCTTGACCTTATCGTGAATCCGGAGGTGCGCAAGACCTTTGAGGCACGCAACAAGACGATCAAGACAATTCGGCGTTACTTGGACCAGAAGGATTTTCTGGAGGTTGCTACGCCTGTGCTGTCCTCCATTGCGGGCGGCGCTGCTGCAAAGCCCTTTGTGACGCATCACAATGCATTGGACGTGGATTTGTACTTGCGTATTGCTACAGAGCTTAATCTCAAGAGATTGATTGTTGGCGGTTTTGAGCGTGTCTATGAGATGGGGCGCGTGTTCCGCAATGAAGGCATGGACGTGCGCCATAATCCGGAATTTACTTCGATTGAGATTTATCAGGCTTATGCGGATTACAATGACCTGATGGACTTGACGGAGGGCATTGTCGTGGAGTGCGCGAAGCAGGTTCTCGGCACGACAAAGGTTTCGTACCAAGGAACGGAGCTGGACTTTGGGTGCGTAAAGCGGATTACGATGAACGATGCCGTGAAGGAAGCTACGGGCAAGGATTTCATGTCCTGCAACACGGTGGAGGAAGCTCGTGCGATGGCAGACGAGATTGGCGTTGCCTATGAGCAGCGTCATGGAATCGGCGGGATTCTCAATGCCGCATTTGAGGCAAAGGTAGAGGACAGCTTGATTCAGCCGACACTCGTTATGGGACATCCAACGGAGATTTCGCCATTGGCAAAACGCAATCCGGAGGATCCAAGGGTAACTGACCGCTTTGAATTCTTCGTTTATGGACGTGAGCTGGCAAACGGCTTTACGGAACTCAATGACCCAATCGATCAGGAAGGAAGATTCCTTGACCAGCTCAAGCAGAGAGAAGCTGGAGACGATGAGGCGCACGTCATGGACAGGGATTTCATTACGGCGCTGGAGTACGGGCTTCCGCCGACGGGAGGATTGGGCATTGGCGTTGACCGCCTTGTCATGTTCCTGACCGATGCGCCGTCCATTCGTGACGTATTGCTCTTCCCAACGATGAAGCCATTGGCTGGGGAAGGCAAGAAGAACCTGCAGCATGATGCACCTGCAGAGGCAGCTCCCAAGCTGGATCTTTCCAAGGTAAAGATTGAGCCTTTGTTTGAGGAATGCGTTGACTTTGAGACTTTCTCCAAGTCCGATTTCCGTGCGGTAAAGGTCAAGGCTTGCGAGGCTGTCAAGAAGTCCAAGAAGCTTTTGCAGTTTACGCTGGATGATGGTACCGGAACGGATCGCACGATCCTCAGCGGTATTCATGCTTACTACGAGCCAGAGGAACTGGTCGGCAAGACTTTGGTCGCTATCGTGAACCTGCCGCCTCGTGCTATGATGGGCATTGAGTCTTGTGGTATGCTCTTGAGCGCAGTATGCCAGTACGATGGGGAAGAAAAGCTGGATTTGCTGATGGTTTCTGACAGCATTCCGGCTGGAGCAAAGTTATATTAAAATTTATGAATAAAGTGCGTATGCTCAAAAGAATCTCTTGGTGACAGGAGATTCTTTTTTCGAGCAGATGCCCGAATTGAATTTGCGAAGCTTATTGCGATACGTCATCTGATGCACTTGATGGCATGTGCTTGAAACAGAAAGAGGTTTTTGTTTATGGTTTCTGTTGTGCAGGAGGAAGAAAATGTTTTTTCAGTCTGTGATGCGCGTTCTGTTTGGGGAGAAAAGAGAAAACCATGAGCAGGATACTATAGAACATGAATTCGATGAGGAAGAGTTGGCAGAAGCTATAGCGAGGGCAGAAGAGTTGTTGAATCAGGGCGGTATGCTTAGTCCTGCCGAAGAGCTTGAGATAGAGAGAACTATTGAAGAATTGCGCAATAGTGGTTTTGCTGATGAACGAAAGATGCTTCAGGAACGGTATGATGAATATTATTCTTGGAATTATGATAATGAAGACGAATTATGAAAATAAATAATAGTGTGAGACAAAGCGACACATTTATTTGATGTGTCATCTGTCATCAAATAGGACATCACCCTAAATGGTTCATGCTTTTTGTATTTTTTTAGTGGAAACACTTGATTTTTAAAGGGTTTTCTGATACATTTTGGAAGGTAAGGGAAATGATGGCGATGACCTCGTTTCCTGTCGTAACATTTTTGAAAGGGAGGCTACGATTGTGAACAAGACTGAATTGGTAGCTAATGTGGCTGAAAAGGCTGGTTTGCCGAAAAAGGATGCAGAAAAGGCAGTAAATGCTGTATTTGCAAGCATTGAGGCGGCTCTTCTTGAGGGCGATAAGGTTCAATTGATTGGATTTGGTACATTTGAGGTGAAGGAGCGCGCTGCTCGTGAGGGCCGTAATCCAAGCAATGGTGAGACAATCCAGATTCCGGCTTCCAAGAATCCAGTATTCAAGGCAGGCAAGGCACTGAAGGACGTTGTAAATAACAAATAAAAGAAAAAGCTTTTTGAGCCGGGTTCGCAGAGAACCCGGCTTTTTTGAGGATAGAAAGGATGATTAGCTTGGAGCAGGACATGGCGGGAAGTGTTGCCTTGATTACTGGCGGTACATCCGGCATTGGTCTGGAAACGGCGAGAATGTTGCTGGAACGGGGCGCATCCGTTGCTTTAGCGGGACGGTCAGCAGAGCGTGGCAGGGAGGCGCTCCTTGCATGTCCGGAAGCCGTTCGGGAACGGGCTTTTTTTTTGCAGGGTGATGTTTCCTGCGTGAAGGATTGCAGGCGGTTGGCAGATGAAACGGTGCAACGCTTTGGCAAGCTGAACCTGCTGATAAATTCTGCTGGCATTTATATGGAGTCTCCTCTTGAGGATATGACAGAGAGGGCTTTTGACAGGATTATGGAAATCAATGTGAAGGGAACCTATTTCATGTGCCAGGCGGCTTTGCCGAAGCTCAGGGAGCAGGAAGGCTCTGCCATTGTAAATGTTGCTTCGGATGCGGGGATTCACGGGAATTATGGATGCAGTGCGTATTCTGCCTCGAAGGGGGCAGTCGTGATGCTTACCAAGTCTTTGGCACTTGATTTGGCAAGTCTCGGCGTGAGGGTGAATTGCGTTTGCCCTGGCGATATCTTGACACCGCTTACGGAACGGCAGGCAGAGGCAGCCCCTATGTCACGGGAGGAGGCATTGCGTGAGATGTCGTCTGTTTATCCTATGGGGCGGATTGGTACTGCAAGGGAGGCGGCAGCCGTGATCGTGTTTCTTGCATCAAAAGCAGCTTCTTTTGTAACTGGGGCAGCATGGAATGTAGATGGTGGATTGACTGCTTGAAGTGTGGTACAATGGGGTTATCAAAACACGAGGGGATATTTCGATGAAAAAAAGGAGATTCCTCATAATGACAGCCTCCATTGGCTCAGGGCATATCAAGGCGGCGGAGGCAGTGGAAGCGGAGCTTAGAAAGCAGTATCCGCAGGACGAAGTCCTGACGATAGACTTCATGTCAGAGGAGACGTCGTGGTTCAATAGTTTTTTGAAACGGCTTTATCTACGCATGCTGGCATTTGTGCCGAATCTGTATGATGTGTGCTACAAGGTATCGGGGGCTGGTTCGAGCGGTGTTATGGCACAGAATATGTTTGCCGTTACGATGTACCGAACGATGAAGCGCATTTTGAAAAAGTACCAGCCGGATATTTTGGTCTGTACGCATCCATTTCCGGAAGGGGCGGCGGCTCTTTGCAAGAGAATGGGCATGGATGGTTTTCGGATTGCAGCTGTGCTGACAGATTATTCCCTGCATCAGATTTGGATTTACCCACAAGTGGATTTCTATTTTACGGCAACAGAGGAAATGCGGGACGGACTGGTATCGATGGGCTTTTCAAAAGAAAGAGTCATTTCGTCCGGCATTGCCGTGGACAGCAATGCCGCTCGTGTGCCGGGGAGGTCGGAGGCAAGAAAAAGGCTTGGCGTTTTGGAGGATGAGAAGGTTGTCCTGCTGATGGGGGGCGGGCTTGGTCTTGGCGGCATAAAGGAAACGCTGGAGGAGCTGGAGCGGGTCAAGATGCCGCTCAGGATTTTGACTGTGGCTGGGCATAATGAGGAGCTTAAGCAGCAGGCAGAGGAGCAGAAGAAAAGGTCGCGCCATGAGATAGATATTTGGGGATATACCAATGAGATAGGGCTTCTGATGGCGGTTTCGGATGTTCTCGTTACGAAGCCGGGGGCGCTCACGATGAGCGAGGCATTTGTGATGGGGCTTCCTATGCTCCTGCGTGAACCGATTCCGGGACCTGAGACGGAAAATGCGGTTTATGCGTCTTGTCATGGGGCGGCTGTTTGGGTGCATCATGGCGAAAGCCTTGCTTATGCCGCGGAGCAGGTTCTTTCGGCTCCTTCGCAGCTGGCTGCCATGCGGGAGGCGGCACTTTCCTGCGCACGCCCGCAGGCGGCAGAGGTGATTGCAAGACATTTGGGCAATATGCCTGCACAGTAAAAAAATTTGCAGTTTCATGGGGAATTCAGAAGGTTTTTTAGAAAAAAGATTGAAACAATAAGTAGTGGGAGCAGAACGGGTGAGGCAAAGAGCAGGAACAGAAAACTTGATATTTGGATTTGGTGATGGATATGACAGTAATGAAGTTGCAGCTTAATGAAAACAAGAAATTTTTATGTCCAAAATGCGGGAAAGTGCTGGATTATGTAGCAGGGGGAGCGGTCAGCATAGTGGATGGCAGGGTGGATATGTCGTCTACGCTGCCGAAGTATACCTGCGTTTCCTGCGGTGTTTATTATCAGGAGTTGCTCAATTCAGGATATTATGACGAGTATCCATTGCCTGAGGCATTGAAGCCAAAGAGAGTCATCAAGACAGGCGATCTTCAGCCAATGGTTCTCAAGCGTGAGGCAGATGGGAAGTGCGCTTGTCCTCGGTGCGGCGACCGAATGGATTTCGTGGAGGGACAGGCTGTCCGCATTGTGGACGGAAAGCCGGATTTTGAGAATGTGAAGCCGCATTTTTCTTGTCCGTATTGCAAATCTGTTTACCGACGCATTGCTTCCACTGAATATTACCAGTGGTCAGAAAAATAATTCTCATAAAATACTTGCAGAATCACGGAAATCTTTGTATGATAAAATATGTGTGGTTGTGAAGACTTGTTAGATGCGTGCAGTATTTTGGGGGAATGATTTGTGGAACAGGGAAGGAGCAGAAGAAGGCGGACGGTCAACTGGTTTGTACCGCTCATTGCCGCTCTGGGCATTTACTTCATATCTGTATTGATTTCTCAGCAGACGCACTTGGGTCAGATCAGTTTGGAACAGGAATCGGCGAAAGTCAGATTGCAGGAAGCGGCAAGTGAAAATGAAAGACTGAAGCAGGAACGTGAGCAGTTGAATGACTTGAGTCATGTAGAGCAGATCGCTCGTGAGGAGCTTGGCATGACGAAGCCGGGGGAGCTTCCTTACAGCATGGGGAAGAAGGCTTCCAGATAGGGGGCTTTTGTGCAGAAGGTTTTACGGTGTGGAGAGTTAAGTTTGTGCGTTTGGCACGTTTAAGGAGGAAGAATCGTTTTGTCCATTGAAGTAGGCAGCATAGTGGAAGGCGTTGTAACAGGCATTACGAATTTTGGTGCTTTTGTTGAACTTCCCGAGGGCAAGGTTGGGCTTGTTCATATTTCGGAGGTTGCTGATGTTTATGTGAAGGATGTCCACGATTTCCTGAAGGAAAAGGATAAGGTCAAGGTCAAGATTTTGACGATTGACGAGAAAGGGAAGATAGGGCTTTCCGTGAAGCAGGCACAGCAAAAGAAGACGGAGGAATCTTCGGCTGAGACTCCTGCCCGTCCGGTGAGCCGCCCATCGTATGGGCAGAGGGATTTCAGGAAGCCGGCGGGAGGCAGCAGGTTCAATAATTCAACGGCATCCTTTGAAGATAAGTTATCCAAGTTCCTCAAGGACAGCGATGAGAGACTTACGGATTTGCGTCGGAAGACGGATTCCAAGCGTGGGGGACGTGGTTCCCGCAGATCGGATTGATGGTTTGGGGACGTGCATGGCACGTCCCCTTTTTGCTTATGGAAAGAAAAATGGATTTTGTTCAGAAGGTAGAGCGTTATATTAAGGAGCAGCAGATTTTGCTTCCAGGCATGGGCGCGATTGTTGCCTGTTCCGGCGGTGCGGATTCGATGGCGCTTTTGGAGCTTTTCCGCAGGTGGAGAAGCTTGCTTCGGCTTCGGATCTGTGTTGCTCATTTTGAGCATGGCATACGGGGGGAAGACTCCCTTGCGGATGCGTGTTTTGTTGAGGCGTACTGCAAGAATCATGACTTGCAGTATGTTCAGGAGTCAGCGGATGTGTTGCGACTTTCCAAGGAACGAGGGCTTTCCTTGGAGACTATGGCGAGGGAGCTTCGCTATGATTTTTTTGAGAGGCAGCGCAATTTGCTGGGATTTGATGTGATTGCAACGGCGCACCATGCCGATGACCAAGCGGAGACTGTATTGATGCGTATTCTGCGGGGAACGGGCATGGAGGGGCTGGCAGCCATGCGTCCGAAGAATGGGTGCATCGTCCGTCCGCTTCTTTGTGCGAGGAAGTCGGAATTGGAGGCGTTTTGCAGGGAACAAGGGATTGAGCCAAGGCATGATGCCACCAATGATATTGCGGACTGCCAGAGGAACCGGCTGCGGCTGGAGCTTTTGCCGCAGCTCTCTGCGCAGTACAATCCGCAAATTACGGAAGCGTTGTGCAGGCTTTCGGTGCTTGCTGCGGAGATGACGGAGCAGCTTGCACTGGATTTGGAGGCTGCATGGGAAAATGTTTGCGTGGGGAAATGCCTTTCCGTGAAGGAATTTTCTTCTTGCAGCGCAATTCTGCAAAGAGAGATTTTAAGGAAGTTTCTCAGGGAATGTGGCATTGGCTGCAAGGATTTTGGATTTGTTCATTTTGAGGCAATGCGTGACTTGATTTTGCGGGGAAGGACAGGAACCGTGGTACAGCTTCCCGGCAAGGTGACAGGAAGGGTTTCCTATGGCTGGTTTTCTCTGGTGCAGGAATGCAGGGAAGGAGAGCAGGTGCAGGAGGTTTTGCTGACGGTTCCCGGAATTACGGAACTTCCTGCGTTTGGCTTTTCCCTAGTTGCGGAGTATATTTCTTTTGTGCCGAAGCATACGGAAGCAAACGAATATTATTGCGATGGGGAACAGGTCAGGCGGCTTTTTGTGCGGGCAAGGCAGGCGGGAGACAGGATACAGCTTCGTGGAGGTGGCAAGTCCCTGAAAAAACTCTTGATTGATGAGAAGATTCCAAGAGAACGGAGGAATTCCCTGCCTGTGGTTACGGACGGGGAGCATGTGCTTTGGGTTCCTGGGGTTCGTCGTTCTGTTTTGTGTTCTGTGGGACAGGCCTCGGGGAAAATATTGTATTTAAGGATTATGCAGAGGAACGGGGTGGCGTATGATGCTGGAGAATGATATCAGGGAGGTTCTTTTTTCGGAGGAGCAGATAAGGGAAAGAATCAAGGCGCTTGCAGGACAGATTTCCAAGGAATATGAAGGTGTGGAAGGGGAAATCTATTGCGTAGGCATGCTAAAGGGGGCAGCTATATTTTTTGCGGATTTGGTCCGTGCGATTTCCTTGCCGGTAAAATTTGACTTTATAATTGCGTCCAGCTATGGAAACTGTGCGGAATCTTCGGGTTCTGTGGAGATAAAGAAGGATTTCAGCTACGGTGTGGAAGGAAAGCATTTGATTCTGATTGAGGATATTGTGGATTCCGGCATTACCATGCATTACCTGCTGGATTATTTGCGCAGGAAGAACCCTGCAAGCCTAAAGCTGTGCGCCTTGATGGACAAGGCATCTCGCCGCAAGGAAAAGGTGGAGATTGATTACTGTGGGTTTGAGGTGCCGGATGAGTTTCTGGTGGGATATGGGCTGGATTATGCAGGCAGGTATCGAAATCTTCCTTATGTTGGCATATTGAAGCGTGAGATTTATGAAAAAGAAGATGCGTGAAGTTTCCAGAAAGGCTGCGTGAGGAAAATGCGTTGCATTTTCCTGAATGATTGCGTTATAATTTACATTAGTGTGGTATGCGTTCGGGAAAGAGGGAGGAGCAGGTATTGAATAAATTTATACGCAATGTGGGTTTCTATTTGCTGATTATCATGGTTGCTATTTCAATCATTGATTATTATTCAACGAGATCGGTAGCGAAGCATGAAGTGGATTATACGGAATTCCTGCAAAAAGTGGAGCAGAGCGAAGTTTCTAAGGTTACGTTGGTCAACAATACGATTCGCGGAACCTTGGCAGACGGCACGGAGTTCATAACGATTACGCCGAGCCAGCCAAACGGCGATTCCAAGCTTTTGGAGAAGCTTCAGGCAAAGAATGTTGATATTCGGGCAGAGAATCCGCCGGAACCTCCTTGGTGGTCTGCGCTACTTTCGTCTATCCTGCCAATTCTTTTGCTGGTTGGCTTGTGGTTCTTTTTCATGCAGCAGACGCAAGGCGGCGGAGGGCGCGGCGTGATGTCCTTTGGCAAGAGCCGTGCCCGTGTGAGTATCGGTGACAAGAGCAAGGTCATGTTTTCCGATGTGGCAGGGGCTGACGAGGCAAAGCAGGAGCTGGAGGAAGTGGTTGAGTTTCTCAAGCAGCCGAAGAAGTACAATGACCTTGGGGCAAGAATCCCAAAGGGCGTACTGCTTTTTGGCCCTCCGGGGACAGGAAAGACCTTGCTTGCCAAGGCAGTCGCAGGCGAGGCTGGCGTACCGTTCTTTTCCATCAGCGGTTCGGATTTTGTAGAAATGTTCGTTGGTGTCGGCGCTTCCCGTGTGCGTGACCTTTTTGAGCAGGCAAAGAGGAATGCCCCATGTATCGTGTTCATTGATGAAATAGATGCAGTCGGCCGTCAGCGTGGTGCAGGTGTCGGCGGCGGTCATGATGAGCGTGAGCAGACGCTCAATCAACTGCTTGTGGAGATGGATGGTTTTGCGGCAAATGAGGGCATTATTATCATAGCAGCAACGAACCGTCCAGATATCTTGGATCCGGCACTTCTTCGTCCGGGACGTTTTGACCGCCAGATTGTTGTTGATAAGCCTGATGTACGGGGAAGGCTTGCTATCTTGAAGGTTCATACGAAGGGGAAACCTGTAGCAGAGAATGCGGACTTGGATATTCTTGCACGTCGCACACCGGGCTTTACGGGAGCGGATCTTTCGAATTTGGTCAACGAGGCAGCACTTCTTGCGGCTCGCCGCAACAAAAAGAAGATTTTCATGCAGGAATTGGAAGAATCCATTGAGCGTGTCATGGCAGGGCCGGAGAGGAAGTCTCATGTTATGAGTGATGACGAGAAACGGTTGACTGCTTATCATGAAGGTGGGCACACCTTGGTCGGCATGATGCTGAAGCATGCGGATCCTGTCCATAAGGTAACGATTATTCCTCGTGGACGGGCAGGCGGCTATACGCTGATGCTTCCCAAGGAGGATCGTTCCTATGCAACGAGAAGCGAGCTGATGGATCGGCTGAAGGTTGCAATGGGAGGACGTGTAGCAGAGGAAATCGTTCTCAAGGAAATCAGCACGGGGGCTTCGCAGGATATTCAGCAGGCATCCCGAGTGGTACGGAGCATGATTATGCAGTACGGAATGAGCGATGTGCTTGGTCCGATTGCTTACGGGGAAAGTCAGGAGCATCAGGTATTCTTGGGCAGGGATTTCAACCAGCAGCGAAATTATTCCGAGGAGGTTGCTTGCGAAATTGACAAGGAAGTTCGCAGGTACATGGAGGAAGCCTACGAGGAATGCCGCCAGATTCTGACGGAACATCGTGACAAGCTGGAGCTGATTGCAAACTCGTTGATGGAACGAGAAACACTCAGTGCCAAGCAGCTTGAGGAGCTTTTGGCAACAGGGCAGATTGCAGAGCCTCTTTTGGAGAGAAAAGAAGATGACAGCACACCGAATTCCTCGGATAGCGGAGAGAAAAAGCCACTAGTGGAGGAGAAAGGTTCCAAGGACGGAGATCCTGCAGAAATAGGAAATGCTTCGCCAGAATCCGTGGAAACGGAATCAGAAGTAGTGCAGGCGGAACCAAAATTCAATGTAACTCGTTACGATGACAAATAAGGAAGAAAATGCTTATTGCATTTTCTTGAACAATGGCGTTATAAAAGCAGAATCCGCTTCCGATTGGGAGCGGATTTCTTGCGAAAGGAAACGGGCAAGTGATTTTCGCAGGAGAGGAATGGAGGAACAGGGCATGCCGCAAGAGTTAGGAGAATTTACGTTTCGTTCCATTAAGGAGGGACTTTCTGCAAAGGTTATTGGTCAAAGAATTGTTTGCTTGGATGTCACGGACTCCACGAATACGCAAGCCAAAAGATTGGGAAGGGAAGGCACATCGGAAGGTACGGTAGTATTGGCGGAAATGCAGACGGGAGGCAGGGGTCGCTTGGAGAGAAGCTTTTTTTCGCCAAGGGGAAAGGGCCTGTGGTTTTCTGTCCTTTTGAGGCCAAGCTTTCCTCCTGCAGAAGCACCTAAATGCACCTTGCTGGCGGCGGTTGCCGTAGCGATGGCGATGGAGCGATTTGGGCTGCGGGCAGGGATCAAGTGGCCAAACGACATCCTGCATGATGGGAAGAAGCTGACGGGAATCCTGACGGAGATGAGCGTGTCTGCCGGAAAAATTGACTTTGTGGTGATTGGCATCGGAATCAACGTAAATATTGCAGAGGAGGAATTTCCTGCAGAGCTGAGGGAGATTGCAACCTCACTGTCTGTGATGAAGGGCGAGGAGATTTCAAGAATTGCTTTTTTGCAGGCAGTACTGGAGGAGATAGAGGTTCTTTATCTCCGTATGCAGAGGGAAGGATTTGCGCCGATTTTGAAGCAGTGGAAAAAGTATTCCGCCACACTGGGAAAAGAGGTAAGAGTAATCGGCATGGGAGACAGGGAGAGCTTCTGCGGAACGGCGGTAGATCTGGATGAGGACGGGATGCTGCTTGTGAGAACAGGCGAGGGCATACGGAAGGTTCTTGCAGGTGATGTATCCATACGTCCCCAAAATGAATAGATTGGTATTGCAGGGGAATGGCAGGAAGTTTATTTTGTTTTGCTGGATTTTTGTGATGGGATATGATAGATTTTTATAGGAAGTTTGCAGTCGGTCGTTGTCCGTGCTTGAAGCAGGAAGGGGATTTAAGTGTTACTTGTTTTTGATATAGGAAATAGCAATATTGTCTTGGGGACGTATGAGGGGAAAAAGCTGGTAAAGCATTGGCGTATTTCGACGGAACGTCATAAGACGGGAGACGAGTACGGCATGATCATCAATGATCTGTTTCGCTATCAGGGTGTGCGCATGACGGATATTGAGGCAATTATTATTTCATCGGTCGTTCCTCCGCTCATGGTTCCGATGATCAAGATGTGCGAGAGGTATTTTCATATTCATCCTTTGGTAGTAGGACCTGGAATCAAGACGGGAATACGGTTGCATTATGAGAATCCTCGTGCTATCGGTGCGGATCGCATCGTGAATGTGGTGGGGGCTTATGAGCAGTACGGCGGCCCTTTGATCGTGATTGATATTGGTACGGCGACTACTTTTGATGTTGTTGCAGAAAATGGTGATTTCATGGGCGGAGTGATTGCACCGGGGATTGGAACCTCGGCAGATGCCCTGTTCCAGTCTACGGCAAATCTTCCTCGTATCGAGTTGGTGCCGCCGAAGCAGATTGTTTGCCGCAATACGATTCAGGGAATGCAGGCAGGCATCGTGTTCGGTTATGTTGGGCAGCTGGATGAGATCGTGAAGCGCATCAAGAAGGAGATGGGGACGGAGATGAAGGTCATTGCGACCGGAGGCTTTGCCCGCATGATTTCCAAGGAGTCTACGACCATTGACAAGGTGGATCATTTTCTTACATTGACGGGGCTTCGTGTGCTGTATGAGAGGAATTCCATGGATAGGTCGGAAAGGAATACGCAGGAATGAGAATCGGAGGTCTGGAGTTTGATGCGCCTGTGTTCCTTGCTCCGATGGCGGGCGTTACCGATATGGCGTACCGTATTCTTGCCCGTGAAATGGGATGTCCTCTTTGCTATGCGGAGATGGTGAGCGTCAAGGGGATTCATTTCCGCAATGAAAGGACGCTCTCGATGCTTCATACGGAGATGGCAGAACGTCCCATCGCTGTGCAGCTTTTTGGCTCGACACCGGAGACTGTGGCGGAGGGTGCAAAATATCTGGAGGAGCTGGGGACGGCGGATATCATTGATTTCAACATGGGCTGTCCTGCACCGAAGATTGTGAACAATCATGAGGGCTCGGCACTGATGAGAGAGCCTGAGAGGGCGTTTGCCATCATGAAAGCGTTGCGAAGGGCAGTAAAGCTGCCTGTGACGGTGAAAATGCGCAAGGGCTGGGACGAGGACAGCGTGAATGTCGTGGAAATGGCAAGGCTTGCCGAGGAGGCGGGCATGGATGCGATTGCTGTGCATGGACGTACCCGCACGCAGTTTTACAGTGGAAGGGCAGATTGGGAAATCATAGCGAAGGTCAAGTCTGCTGTTGGCATACCAGTGATTGCCAATGGAGATGTGCGCACGTTTGAGGATCTGGACAAGATTCGCAGGGTGACAAATGCGGACGGTGTAATGATTGGGCGAGCGGCACAGGGGAATCCTTGGATTTTCAAGCAGTTTACGGAATACCTGCGTACAGGCGTGAAGTTGCCGCCACCGACCATGAAGGAACGTGCGGAGGTGATTCTGAGGCATCTGGATATGCTTCTGAAATACAAGGGCGAGTATATTGGCGCTAGGGAGATGCGCAAGCATGCCACATGGTACACGCGTGGGCAGGTGCATGGCGCGGAGCTTCGCAATTTGTTTAATCGAGCAACGACACGGGAGGATTTCATGGAAATCTTGGAGAAGTATTTTTGATAACATAAATAGTTGGGAGGATTCGGCATGAAGGAGAAGGAGTCTATTTGGGGCCAGTACACGGCGGAAGAAAAACAGGAGCTGGAGGTACTTTGCAAGGGATATCTTGAGTTCCTGTCGAAATGCAAGACGGAACGGGAATCGGTTGCGGAGGCAGTGAGGCAGGCAGAGGCTGTCGGGTATCGCAGTCTTGCAGATGTTTTAGCAGCAGGAGGGAGCTTGCAGGCAGGGGACAAGGTTTATGCAGTGAACATGAAAAAGGCGGTGGTGCTTTTTCACATGGGAACGGAGCCGATGGAAAAGGGCATGACAATCCTCGGTGCGCATATTGATACCTGCCGTTTGGATGTGAAGCAGAATCCTCTGTATGAGGACGGGGGACTGGCATATCTCGATACGCATTATTATGGCGGCATCAAGAAATACCAATGGGTGACGATTCCGCTTGCCATGCATGGCGTTGTGGCAAAGAAGGACGGAACGATTGTGGACGTGACCATCGGGGAGGAAGAGGGAGATCCCGTCTTTTGTGTCACGGATCTTTTGATTCACCTTTCACAAGAACAGATGGAAAAGAAAGCGACAAAGGTAGTCGAGGGCGAGAATCTGGATATCTTGGTTGGCAATTATCCGCTCAAGAAGGAGGACAAGGAGTCCGTCAAGGAAGGTGTCTTGCAGCTGCTCAAGGAGAAGTACGGTCTTGAGGAGGAGGATTTCCAGTCGGCGGAGCTTTGCCTAGTGCCTGCCGGAAGGGCAAGGGAGCTTGGCTTTGACCGCAGCATGATTTTAGGATACGGGCAAGATGACAGGGTGTGCGCTTACACGTCTTTGGCAGCCATGCTGGAGATAAAGGAAACGAGGAGGACGGCTTGCTGCCTGCTGGTGGACAAGGAGGAAATCGGCAGTGTTGGTGCGACCGGCATGAGATCCCGCTTTTTTGAAAATACCGTGGCTGAGGTGCTGCAGCTTTTGGGGCAGTACAGCGAGCTGGGGCTTCGCCGTGCTTTGGCAAATTCCAAGATGCTTTCCTCGGATGTTTCTTCTGCCTATGATGCGCTTTATGCATCGGCTTATGACAAGAAGAATGTGGCGTATCTTGGCAAGGGCATGGTTTTCAACAAGTTCACGGGTTCGAGGGGAAAATCCGGTTCCAACGATGCAAGTGCGGAATACCTTGGGGAGATTCGTGCTATGATGGACAAGCACAAGGTACATTACCAGCTTGCCGAGCTGGGCAAGGTTGACCTTGGCGGCGGAGGAACGATTGCCTACATTATGTCGCTGTATGGAATGAATGTCATCGACAGTGGCGTTGGGGTTCTCTCCATGCATGCTCCGTGGGAGGCGACGAGCAAGATTGACGTTTATGAAACGAAAAAGGGATATAGGGCATTCCTGATGGAAGCATAGAGAACGGGTGGAAATAAAAATTAAACTCCCCAGTTGGTACATTTTGTATCAGCTGGGGAGTTTTTTAGCTGCGGGGATACGCAAGAGTTAGTTCTGCAGGAACATAATATAGATGCAACTAAATTTAGTTGCGCATGTTGAAAAACTGAAGTAAAATATATTTTGAGGTGGTGCTGTGATGACAACGAAGGATAAATTGCGGGAAAAGCTGCTCAGCAATCCTAAGGATTTTACCTTTGTGGAGCTGGAACGATTACTGAAGGGTATGGGATATACTAAGGAAGAAAAAGGAAAGACCAGCGGGTCAAGAATTATGTTTTGCAAGGATGGACATCCACCAATATTACTGCATAAGCCGCATCCAAGGAGGGAATTGCTTTCCTATCAGATACGGCAGTTGTCAGATTATTTGAAAAGCGAGGGATTATTGTGAATAACACGATCAGATACAAGGACTATATTGGCAGTGTAGAGTTTTCAGAGGAGAATGGGATTTTTTTTGGCAGAGTCCAGGGCATACGGGCACTGATTTCTTATGAGGGAGAAAATGCTGAGGCTTTAGTAGAGGATTTTCATAGTGCGGTAGATGATTATCTGACTATGTGTGCTGAGAAGGGCATTGAGCCGGATAAGGCATACAAGGGCAGCTTCAATGTCAGGATTACGCAGGATCTGCATCGCCGGCTGGCATCGTATGCACTGGCGAAAAATATTTCTCTGAACAGCTTGGTTGAAGAGGCCTTGCAGGAATATGTTGTCAGGGAGGAACAGGCGGCATATAACTGAGTGTTACGGAACGTAAAGGATGATAGGGTAATTTAATCAAAAAGGAAATAGCCAGTCATCGGCTGTATGCCAATGACTGGCTATTATCTGCAGGTATGTGAAAATTAGAGAACCGCCGTGCACTATTCCCATCCTGCTCGATTTCCGTATATTTTGATAAGGTTTTAGTCCGCAATAGCTGTTTCCAGTGCGATTTTTACCATGTCATTGAAGGAACATTGCCGTTCCTCAATCGAGCAGGTCTCATTTGTGACTAGATTGTCGCTGGCAGTAAAGAGGGCAAGCGCTTGGACATGGTACTTTGCTGCAAGGAGGTAGAGTGCCGCAGCTTCCATATCAACGGCGAGTATGCCGTAGCGGGAAAGTTTTTGATTGTCAATTTCATCGTCATAGAAGCGGTCAGCAGAGATTACGTTGCCGACGGTTGCATGCAGGTTCAGTTTTCTTGTGTTGGCAACGGCTTTTTCAAGGAGAGAGAAATCTGCAATCGGGGCAAAATTGATGCTTCCGCCAAAGGTGTTGCGGATAATGGAGGAGTCCGTAGAGGCTGCCTGTGCAATCACGATGTCTTTTAAATGCACGTCCTTTGTCATGGCACCGCAGGTGCCGACACGGATGAGCTTTTTCACGCCGTACTGCACAATCAGCTCATTGACGTAAATAGAGATGGACGGGATGCCCATGCCCGTTCCCTGCACGGAAACGGGGACTCCCTTGTAGGTTCCCGTGTAGCCCAGAATGTTGCGGACGGAGGTGTATTGCTTTGCCCCCTCAAGAAAATTCTCTGCGATGTGCTTTGCACGGAGCGGATCGCCGGGAAGGAGAATGCGCTCGGCGATCTCGCCTTTTTCTGCTGCGTTATGCGGAGTAGCCATAGAAAAACCTTCTTTCCATAATGTTTTGAATCTTTTTCTATGATAACACGAAGTTGCTGGAAAAGGAAGGCAATGAAAAATCTTTCAAAGATTTAGAATTTATAGATTAGACTGTAAATTTGACAAGCCTGAAAGCATGTAGTACAATAAGACCTGTTGATGTGAGTAATTTAGGTAATCGCGGCAGTCCTTGAGACTGATGAGGAAAGTCCGAGCTCCATAGGGCAGTGCGCTGGATAACGTCCAGCGGGGGCGACCCTAGAGACAGTGCCATAGAAATTTAAACCGCCGAGCAATCGGTAAGGGTGGAAAGGTGCGGTAAGAGCGCACCGGCAGTCAGGTGACTGGCTGGCCTTGGTAAACCTCGCACGGAGCAAGACCGAATAGGAAAGGGATGATGCGGCCCGCAAACCTTTCGGGTGTGTCGCTTGAACCGTCAGGCAACTGGCGGTCTAGATAAATGATTGCCGCCGCGCAAGCGGAACAAAACTCGGCTTATTGATTGCTCGCATTGACCTTGTATGGAAGTCAGGGCTGTCTTTGAGAGGCAGCCAATTTTCATATTGCGGATAAATCTGAAAAAAAGATGAAAAAGCTTCCATGGGGGAGATGTTTTTCATTGCAATGGATAATGCGGCTTTTGCTGTGTTATATATTTGGGTTATTATCTAAGAAGCCGAATCCAACCCAGGAACGGGGGAACCATGTTTTTGGGGTGAGTGCTGCCTTTGGGCGGCAGGGGTGGTCTTCTCTACCCTAACCCGACAGCTAACCTCGCAGGCGAACAGAGAGAGGAGTGGCTTTTTGAGAAAAGCAATTCGAGTGTTCATGTTATCCATGTTGTGCGTATGTTGGTTTTCTGTGGCAAATGCTTCGGCATTTCGTGTGGGAGATCAGGGAAGTGATGTTGCGGAGATTCAGGGACAGCTTGCAAGCCTTGGTTATGATGTAGTTGCAGATGGGGACTTCGGCCCGGCAACGGCTGAGGCAGTCAAGGCATTCCAGTCTGCGCAGGGACTGGATGCGGATGGATTGGTTGGTCCTTCCACATATTCTGCATTGCTTGGCAAGAATATGCCGGAGGTCAGCCGTGGTTCCAACTACATTTCCCGCAGGATTGTGCAGACATCCATGGAGTACATTGGCGTTCCTTATGTCTTTGGCGGAACGTCGCCGAGCGGGTTTGACTGCTCCGGTTATGTGCGCTATGTGTTTGCCAGTGCTGGCATTTATCTGCCTCGTACCGCTGATGCGCAGTATGAGGTCGGTTATGCGGTTTCCACGTCTGAGTTGGTTCCTGGAGATCTCGTATTTTTTTCCACGTATGAGTACGGTCCTTCCCATGTAGGTATTTATTTGGGAGATGGAAGCTTCATCAATGCTTCCTCCAGCCGTGGTGTAGCGATTGATTCCCTCTATAGTTCTTATTGGGGATCTTGCTATATTGGTGCGCGCAGAGTTATGTAATGGATTTGTTTTTTTGGAGAGGCAATCGCCTCTCCCTTTTTTTATTCCGTAAAAAGATCGTCCCAGAATGCATAGGCAAACATGAGAAAAATGAGAAAAAGCAGGAATAAGTCACCCATAAAATACCTCCTTTCTATATCAGGAACCAGTAAAAACATGGGAAGCTGAGGCAGGGAAATCAAGAATGATTCCTTTGTGCTGATATTCCCCATAGTATCTGCAATTTTAATGCATGTCAATATAGCATTATGAGAATGCACCGAGCTTGTTTTCTGTTCCTGCAAGGTTCTTGCTTTGGCAAAAGAGGATTTTGTTATGTGGTATTGAATCAGAGTACTAGATAGCCACATGTGAATGGTGCTGCAGGGGAGAAATTTTTTGCGTCGGTTTTTGTAACATATTTTGGAGAAAAACGTATAAATGACAGATTTATGAAAGGGAGGGCTTCATGATGAAAACACTTATACGCAATGGCAGAATCATTACTGCTCAGAATGAATATGTGTCCGATATCCTGATAGAGGATGAGACGATTGCAAAAATTGGTATTGCACTGGCGGATGATGCCGACAGAGTCATTGATGCTGCAGGAAAATTCGTTTTTCCGGGCGGTATTGATCAGCATGTCCATTATTCCTTTGTTTACAAGGGGAGTGCGGTACGGGGCTTTGAGACCAGTGCGGCGGCAGCATTGGGCGGTACGACTACGGTAGTGGAGTTCGTTAATCAGGAGCAGGGAAAGGGTCTTGTGGAATCTGTGCGAGACTTTGAGAAAAAATCGGTAGAAGGCATTTCTCATGTGGATTGGTCCTTTCATGTAGTTATTACGGATCCCAGACCGGAAATCTTTGAGGAAATTTCTAGGCTTCCCAGTGCTGGAATTTCTACAGTAAAGCTATTCATGGCATACAAGGGGATGTCCTTTCATGCCGATGATGAAGCAATCCTCAGGGCATTGACGGCGGCAAAGGACGTTGGGGTCACGGTTATGGTTCATGCAGAAAATGGCGACATCATAGATTACGAGACTAAGCGGCTGCTTGCGGAGGGGCATACAGAGCCTAGGTATCATGCGGTGTCAAGACCTCCGATTTGTGAGGGGGAGGCTGCGAGCCGTGCTATTTATTTGGCGGAAATGGCAGGGGCACCAATCTATATTGTCCATGTTACCTGCATGGATGCCTTGGAGCCGATAGTGAGGGCTGCGCAGCGTGGTCTTCCTGTGTTTGGCGAGACCTGTGCCAGCTATTTGCTTTTGGATGAATCGGAGCTGTCCCGTCCGGGGTTTGAAGGGGCAAAGTTTGTATTTTCACCACCTCTGCGTAGCAGGGAGCATCAGGAGGCATTATGGAAGGCTTTGAGGTGCGGTCACCTGAATGCTGTCAGCACGGATCATTGCGGCTTTGACTATAAGCAGCAAAAGCATATGGGTTATGGGGAAGGCAAGTCCTTTGCAGATATTCCGAATGGCGCTCCGGCAGTGCAGAATCGTATCAGTGCGCTGTGGACTTACGGAGTGTGTACAGGCAAGCTTTCGAAAACAAAATTTGTGGATTTGATTTCTGCCGCTCCAGCCAGAATCAATGGATTGAAGAATAAGGGACATATAGAGCCGGGGTATGATGCGGATCTTGTGATCTTTGATGGGGACTACAGAGGCGTGTTCTGTGTAGAGGATTCTCTGGAGGGTGTCGATTATTGCACTTTGGAGGGCATGCCTCAAATCGGGCGGCCAGATACGGTATTGCTTCGCGGCAAGGTGGTCGTGGAAGGCGCAAAATATGTAGGCAGCGCTGGTGATGGCAGGTTCGTGCATGGAAAGCCTTACGGCGCAGCGTATACAGATAGATGACAGGCATTTCTTGTTGGGAGGGATAGTTATGTACGTTTGCAGTTTGGAAAGAATGAAGGATAAGATACAGACGTTTGCTAGGTTTGGCGATACGGGAAATGGCGGCGTGACACGCTATTCTCTTTCGGCAGAATCTGTTATGGCGAGAGATGAGTTCGTTCGCAGAATGGAAGCCATTGGCGCAGTGATTGAGACGGATGACCTAGCGAATATGTACGCCACTCTTCCCGGCAGTGATCCTGATGCAAAGCGCATAGCGATGGGCTCGCACTGCGACTCAGTAAAGGAAGGCGGCAATTATGACGGCATATTGGGTGTCATGGGGGCTATGGAGGTACTGGAAACGATAGCGGCAGAGAATATTCCGCACAAGCATCCAGTTACGGCAGTGATTTGGACGAATGAGGAAGGAGCGGAATTCCCTCCCTGCATGATGTGTTCTGCTATTGTCTGCAATGATTATATGCCTGAGCGGTTCCGTTCCAATTTTGATTATGATAAAATGATGGCTTCCCAGTCCATCGTGCAGCATGGGGTAACCTTTGGTGAAAAGCTGGCAGGCTTCAAGTACAAGGGAAGCAAGGAACATCGCATGAGTCCGGATAAGTATATGTCCATGTTTGAGCTTCATATAGAGCAGGGACCTATCTTGGAGGATGCAGGCAAGGAGATTGGCGTAGTGACCTGTGTGCTGGGGCAGATGATTTACCGAATGAAGTTCCACGGATTTGCTGCTCATGCAGGCACGTTCCCAATGAAAAAGCGTCAGGATGCCCTTCATGCAGGGGCAGAGTGCCTGTGCTGGCTTCATGAGGAGATAGACAAGCTAGGCTATGAGGATTTGGTCTATACCACGGGAGAAGCTGTAGTTCACCCTTGCGTAAATACCGTGATACCATCTTACTTTGATTTTTCCATAGATGTCCGTCATGAAGATCCAGCTGTCTTGGACAAGGTTCGCAAAATACTTTTTGCAGCTGCTGGGAAGGAATGGCAGGGCTGCCGTTGCGAGTGCGATCTGGGCTGGAACCGAGATACCGTGTATTGGGACAAGCAACTGGTGGAATATGTCCGTGAAGCCGCAGAGGAGTTAAAGATATCCCACATGAATATAAATTCCGGTGCAGGCCACGATGCGCAATATGTTTCCTACATGCTGCCGACGACTATGATATTCGTTCCTTCTGCTAAAGGGCTGTCTCATTGCGAGCTGGAGCATACATCGGATCAGCAGTGTACCGATGGAGCATCTGTCATGCTCCATGCTGTTTTGAAATTGGATAGATCCTGTTAGAGAAGCGATATGGCTGGTTCTTGCTCTTTATGTCTATGTGCAAGAAAAAACATTGCAAGAAAAATAGAATTTCTTTTTGATTTCAGAAGGATTTTTTGAATTTTCATAGAACAGGTAAATATGAGAATTTTTAAAATCAATAAAGGAGTGACGGGCATGGCAAAAGTAAGAATAAAGAACATGATGTTTTATGGTTTTCACGGAATCTATGAGTATGAGCGTGAGCAGGGGCAGAAGTTCTATATAGACGTGGAAGCGGAGCTGGATGATGCTGCGGCAGTGGAAACGGATGATGTAAAGAACGCAGTAAATACGGCAGCTGTCTATGATTTGGTCAAGGATGCCACGGAGAATAAGCGCTATCAGCTTTTGATTTCCTTGTCGGCGTGCATTGGTGACAAGATTCTGAAAAAGTATCCGCATATAAAGGCCGTGACAACGACCGTGCGCAAGCCGTCGGTGCCGATTTCCGGCCCAATTGATTATATCGAGGTTGAGACGACTCGTTATCAGATGGCGGAGTAATCATGCGTTTTGGCCGCCTGCCAGCTGGCAGGTGGCTTTTTTGTGCAATATATTTCTGAGAAAAATGGTTGCATTGCATGTCGTCTTTATGTATTATATGGAAATGTGTAGAATTTTGCAGGATGAGGTGATGGGATGGATGAGTGTTTCTTGGCTTCTTTGCAGTGCGTCAAGGGTTTAGGAAATGCCCAGCTGAAGCACTTACTGGAAAATTTTTCTTCGAGCAAGGAGATTTGGTTTGCTGGAAAGGGAGAGCTTTTGGAAAGAGGCCGATTGCCGGAAGGGACAGTGGAGGCACTTTTGGCATTTCGTGAGAAAGAACCGGATCATCCCAAGAACTTGGAGGAGCAATGCGAAAAGAAGGGCATCAAGATATGTTCTGTTTTTTCCAAAGAATACCCAAAACTGCTCAAGGAAATTTATCAGCCGCCAGTGGTGCTGTTTTATCGAGGAACCTTGCCAAGAGAAGAGGATTTTTGCTTGGCAATGGTTGGTTCGAGAAAATTCACGAGATACGGCGAGCGCATTGCCTTGGATTTTTCGGAGAGCCTTGCTGCAGCAGGGATTACGGTTGTCAGCGGCGCGGCGCGCGGCATAGATACCTGTGCCCATCTCGGGGCAATGAAGAAGGGAAAAACGATTGCCGTTCTTGGCTGCGGGGTGGACGTGGCATATCCGAAGGAAAACAAGTCGCTTTTGTCAAGGCTTTCGGAGCAAGGGGCGGTAATCTCTGAGTATGCGCCCGGAACGCCCCCATTTCCTGCTTTTTTTCCTGCCAGAAATCGCATCATCAGCGGTTTGTGCCGAGGAACTGTCGTAGTAGAGGCAGCAAAGCGGAGCGGTTCGCTCATCACGGCAGAATTGGCATTGAATGAAGGAAGGGATGTCTTTGCTGTTCCGGGACCAATTTTTTCAGAAAGCAGTGAGGGCTGCAATCGCTTGATCCAGCAGGGGGCAAGACTGGTGACTTCCGCAGAGGATATCCTGAAGGAGTACGGCCGGGATGGCATGGGCGAGGAGCCAGTGAAGGAGACCCTTGCGGAAATGACACCGGAGGAAGCGGAGATTTACCATGTCCTTTCCTATGATCACCCGCTTTCTGTGGATGAGATCATATACAGCCTAAAGGGAAGCCGTGATGCGGCAGGAATCGCATTTCAGCTTTTGCAGATGGAGCTTAAAGGATTGATTTCAGAAAATAAGTCGCATGCGTACCTGCGTGCTGGGAGGAAGTGATTACTTGGCTGCCAAAGCTCAGCTCAAGACAAAGGAAAAGCCGAAATCGAAGGTGAAAAAGACTCTTGTTGTGGTCGAGTCACCAGCAAAGGCGAAAACAATAGAAAAGTATCTTGGGAGCAAGTACATGGTTCGGGCTTCTATGGGACATCTTAGGGATCTGCCGAAGAGCCAGTTCGGGATTGATGTGGAAAATGATTTTGAGCCCAAATACATCAATATCCGTGGAAAGGGAGATTTGATCAAGTCGCTCCGCAAGGATGCAAAGAATGCGAATCAAATTTATCTTGCAAGCGACCCTGACCGAGAGGGAGAGGCCATTGCTTGGCATTTGGCGCATATCCTTGGCGTGAACCCGGAAGAAAATTGCAGGATTGTCTTTCATGAGATTACGAAGCAGGCAATTCAGGAAGCTGTGAAGGAGCCAAGATCGATCCACATGGATCGCGTGGATGCACAGCAGGCAAGGCGGCTCCTTGACCGTATCGTGGGGTATAAGCTGAGCCCGCTTCTTTGGCGCAAGGTGAGGAAGGGGCTTTCGGCGGGGCGCGTGCAGTCTGTGACGGTGAAGCTGATTTGCGATCGGGAAAAAGAAATCCGTGCGTTTGTTTCGGAGGAATACTGGACGATTGCAATGAAGCTGCGCAAAGGGCGATCTGCTATGTTTCAGGCAGAGCTTTCCCATATAGATGGCAAAAAGCTGGATATAAGGAACGAGCCTGAGGCAATGGCTGTTGTTTCGGATTTGCAGAAGCAGACGCTGTCTGTCAAGGAGGTAAAGAAGAACCAGCGCAGGCGAAAGGCGGCACCTCCGTTTACGACAAGCAGTTTGCAGCAGGATGCGGCAAGAAAGCTGGGATTTACGTCTCGAAAGACGATGAGACTGGCACAGCAGCTTTATGAGGGCTTGGAGCTTGGCAAAAAAGGGCCGGTTGGCTTGATTACCTACATGCGCACGGATTCGGTACGGATTTCAGCGTTGGCACAGAATGAGACGAGGATCTATCTTGAGGAATGCTTTGGCAAGGAATATGTTCCAGAGAAGCCCAATCTATACAGTACAGGCAAAAAATCACAGGATGCGCATGAGGCGATTCGCCCAACGAGCATCAGGCTGACACCAAGTGCGGTAGAAAAATATCTGACAAAGGAGCAGTTCAAGCTGTACAGCTTGATTTGGCAGCGCTTTGCGGCAAGCCAGATGACACCTGCGATTTATGATACGATGAGTATTGGCATCACGGCAGGAGATCGCTATTCGGTTCGTGCAAGCGGTTCCTGCATGAAGTTTGCCGGCTTTACGATGGTATATGCAGGTGCGGAAACAGTCAAGAAAGAAAAAGATGTAGTGCTTCCGGAAATGCATGAGGGAGATGAGCTTTTGCTGGAAAGAATTCTTCCGCAGCAGCATTTTACAGAACCTCCTCCGCGATATAATGATGCTTCTTTGGTCAAGACACTGGAGGAAAAAGAAATTGGCAGGCCAAGCACCTACGCTCCTATCATAGAAACGATTCAGGCACGAGGTTATGTCCAGCGCATAGAAAAGCATTTTCAGCCAACGGAGCTTGGTTTTGTGGTTCTTGAAATGCTGGAAGAGCATTTCAAGGATATTGTTGATATAAAGTTTACTGCAAATCTGGAAAACGAATTGGACGAAGTTGCAGAGGGAAAGGTTCAGAAAAACAGTCTTTTGAAGGAGTTTTACGATCCATTTGAGGTTACGCTGCAAAAGGCAGATGAAGCCATCGGGCATGTGGAGCTTCCGCTGGAGGTTTCGGACGTGAAGTGCGAGCTTTGCGGCCGCATGATGGTGGTCAGGCAGGGACGTTTTGGCAAGTTTTTGGCATGTCCCGGCTTTCCAGAGTGCCGCAATACCAAGCCCATCATCAAGGATACGGGTGCAAAATGCCCAAAGTGCGGCGGAGCTATCGTGGAACGCCGTACTCGCCGCGGCAAGGTATTCTTTGGATGCGAGCAGTATCCAACGTGTGATTATGTCACTTGGGATGTTCCGCAAAAGACAGTTTGCGAAAAGTGTGGTTCTTTTAAGCTTCGGCACTATTACAAGAATGGAAGATCTATTGTTTATTGCAGCAATGATGCATGTGAAACGAGAATCAACCATCCCATCAATAAGGAACTGGAAAAATTGAGGGCCAAGGCAGAGGAAAAGAAGGCAAAGGAAGCGGAAGGCGAGGTCGGCAAGAAGGAATGAAGAATGTCATCGTTGTTGGAGCTGGACTTGCAGGAAGCGAGGCAGCTTGGCAGGCGGCAGAGCTGGGTGCCGAGGTGACGCTGTATGAGATGCGTCCGGAAAAATCTACGCCTGCGCACAAGACCGCAGGGTTTGCGGAGCTTGTTTGCAGCAATTCCCTGCGTGGCGCAGGAATGGAGAACGCAGTTGGCGTTTTGAAGGAAGAAATGAGGAGGCTTTCCTCTATTGTCATGGAGGCGGCAGATGCGACCAGGGTTCCTGCAGGAGGAGCGCTTGCCGTGGATCGACAAGGCTTTAGCCGTTACATCACGGAAAAGGTTTCCTCGCATCCCAGAGTGCAAGTCGTTCATAAGGAAATAGATACCGTTCCTATGGTTGAGGATGCCGTGACAATCGTGGCAAGCGGGCCGCTGACCGATGGGAGCTTGGCTGAGGATATTGCAAGGCTCATGGGGCAGGATTATTTTTATTTTTATGATGCGGCAGCTCCTATCGTAACGCTGGAATCCGTGGATATGTCCAAGGCATACCGTGCCTCGCGCTATGGAAAGGGAGAAGCGGCTTACATTAACTGCCCGATGTCTAAAGACGAATATGAAAGCTTTTGGACGGAGCTGGTGCGGGCAGAGAAGGCGCCTGTCAAGGAATTTGAAAAAGAGAAATTCTTTGAGGGCTGCATGCCGGTAGAGGTCATGGCAAGCCGTGGAAAGGATACTTTGCTTTTTGGCCCGCTGAAGCCCGTGGGCTTGGAACACCCAGAAACAGGGGAGCGGCCGTATGCTGTTGTGCAGCTTCGACAGGACAATGCGGAGGGGACTCTTTACAACATCGTGGGCTTTCAGACGCATCTCAAATGGCCGGAGCAGAAGCGTGTTTTTGGAATGATTCCGGGCTTGGAACAGGCAGAGTTTGTACGGTATGGCGTTATGCACAGAAATACATTCCTCAATGCGCCAAAGCTTTTGGAACCGACCTTGCAGCTTCGCGGGCATGAGAACTTGCTGTTTGCAGGGCAAATGACGGGAGTGGAGGGCTATGTGGAGTCGGCATCCTCCGGACTGATTGCAGGAGTGAATGCCGCAAGACTGGCACAGGGAAACACGCCGTTGGTATTTCCGGAGGATACCTGCCACGGGGCGCTTTGCCATTATATTGCGACATCGGAAGCAAAGCATTTCCAGCCCATGAACGTAAATTTTGGGATTTTGCCGCCACTGATGGAAAAAATCCGTGACAAGAAGCTAAAAAAGCAGAAACTAGCAGAACGGGCCATTCTGTCGATAGAAAGCTTCAAAAAGGAGATGAGATAAATGGAAATGGAATTTCATGCAACTACAATCTGCTGTGTCCGCAAGGACGGGAAAACGGCAATCGCAGGTGACGGGCAGGTCACTTTTGGGCAGGCAGCTATCATGAAAGGGAATGCACGAAAAATACGCAAGCTGCATCATGGACGGGTCTTGGCAGGATTTGCCGGCTCCGTAGCGGATGCATTCACGCTTTTTGAGAAATTTGAAGAAAAGCTGGATGCATACAGCGGGAATCTTCAGAGGGCGGCAGTGGAGCTGGCAAAGGAATGGAGAACCGATAAAATCCTAAGAAAGCTGGAGGCACTTTTGCTTGTGGCGGACAAGGAGACGATGCTGATGCTTTCCGGAAATGGGGAAGTCATTGAACCGGAGGGTGCCGTTATGGCGATTGGCTCCGGCGGTTTTTATGCGCTTTCCGCAGCTAGGGCAATGGTGAAGCACACAAGCCTGTCCGCTTCTGAGATAGCGCAGGAGGCTCTTTCCATCGCTGCGGATATTTGTGTTTACACGAATCATAATATCAAGGTGGAGGAACTGGAATGATGGATATGGAATGCATTGGCGTAAATGAACAGACTCCGCGTCAGATCGTGGAGGAGCTGGATAAATACATCGTAGGGCAGAAGGAAGCGAAACGCTCTGTGGCAATCGCTCTTCGCAATCGGTGGAGAAGCCGTCAGTTGACGGGCAGTATGCGAGATGATGTCATACCAAAGAATATCTTGATGATAGGATCGACCGGCGTAGGCAAGACAGAGATTGCAAGGCGGCTTGCCAAATTGGTAAAGGCTCCATTTATCAAGGTAGAAGCTACGAAGTTTACTGAGGTTGGCTATGTGGGCCGAGATGTGGAATCCATCGTGAGGGATCTGGCAGAAACGGCGGTGCGCATGGTGCGCCAGCAACGTATGGATGAGGTTCAGGAAAAGGCAAAAGGCTTGGCAGAGGAACGTATTCTCGATGTTTTCGTTCCGGAACCGAAGAGATCACAGAACCCGCTTGGCCGTTTGTTTGGGAATGATGCGCAGGAGGAGCCGGAGGAGAAAACGGAGGCTCCCAAGTATCAGGCAGGACGTGAGTGGGTGCGCAAGCGCTTGAAGAACGGCGAGCTGGAGCAGGAACTGATTGAGATTGACGTGGAGGAAGCCGGCAAGCCTATGGTCGGCATGTTCTCCGGTTCCAGTCTGGAGGGCATGGGCGATAACTTGCAGGATATGATTGGAAATCTTATGCCGAAACGCCGCAGGAAGCGCAAGGTGACGGTAGAAGCGGCGAGGAAGCTTTTTGCGCAGGAAGAGGCAGAAAAGCTGATTGACATGGATGAGGTAGCAGATGCTGCCGTCCAAGCAGCAGAGAGAAGCGGTATCGTGTTCCTTGATGAGATTGATAAGGTGGCAGTCAAGGGGAATACTGGTGGAGCAGATGTTTCGCGCGAGGGCGTGCAGCGGGATATTTTGCCTATCGTGGAAGGCTCTACGGTTATGACGAAATATGGCCCTGTAAAGACGGACCATGTTCTCTTTATTGCGGCAGGTGCTTTTCATACGGCAAAGCCATCGGATCTTATTCCGGAGCTGCAGGGAAGATTTCCTATTCGTGTGGAACTGAAATCCCTGCGGAGAGAGGACTTCGAGAAGATTCTTACAGAGCCGCAAAATGCGCTCTTGAAGCAGTACAAGGCTCTCTTGGATACGGAGGGCGTGGAGCTTTTCTTTGAGGAGAGCGCTATTTCCCGTTTGGCAGAGATGGCTTGCGATGTCAATGAGCAGTCGGAGGATATCGGTGCCCGCCGCCTGCATACGCTTTTGGAAAAGCTTTTGGAAGATGTGTCCTTCGATGCACCGGATATGGAAGAAAAAACGGTCAGGATCGATGCGGCTTATGTGGAAGAAAAGCTTGCAGGCATTGCAAAGAATCGTGACCTTTCCCAGTTTATCCTTTAAAACACGGGTCTGCTCGTTTTATTGTTTGTTTTCTCTGTTGTCCCAAGGCAGAAAGCCGATTCTTCGGAATTTTTGCCTTGGGACGCTTTGTATTTAGGCATGTTTTTGATTAACAGCATTTTTCTGACGAAAAATAACGGCATTCCATTTGAAAAAATTTGCATGTTATCTTTGACTATTTTGAAAACTGTGATAAAATAAAACAAATGAATCTTTTGAATTGCGACAAAAAGGAGAAAATTGTAATGACGCCATTGTTAGAAAAAACGAGGATGATCAACAAGATCTTGCAGGAGTCTGAGACGGTAGAATACGATGGGATTGCACGGGTTCTCAGTAATGTCTTGGAGTCGAATGTTTACATTACGAACACGAAGGGAAAGGTGTTCGGGTATGCATTTGTTGATGACTTTGAGTGTGACCTTATGGTTGACAAGGTAATCAATCAGGGAGAATTTCCGAAGCATTATGTTGATTGGCTGAACAAGATGGGGCAGACATCGGCGAACCTGCGATCAAAATCTGGAATGTGCGCTTATGAAGAGAATACGAAGTGCCTGTTCAACGGGAAAAACACAACGATTGTCCCAATCTATGCGTCCAGTGAAAGAAAAGGAACGCTAATCGTGGCGAAATATGACGAGGAATTTGATGATGATGCGCTTCTGTTGGCTGAATATGGAGCAACGGTCGTCGGGATGGAAATGCTTCGTGACAGCAGCAAGCAGCTGGAGATTGAGGCGAACAAAAAAGCAATGGTAAAGGTTGCAATCAACACGTTGTCCTATTCTGAGGTTTCGGCAGCGATTAGCATACTTACCTCCCTGCCGGGAACGGAGGGCGTGGTCGTAGCGTCGAAGATAGCTGACAAGGTAAAGATCACAAGGTCGGTTATCGTGAATGCTCTCAGAAAATTTGAGTCGGCTGGAGTGATTGAATCAAAGTCTCTTGGGATGAAGGGAACTTGGATTCGAGTGAAAAACGAATACCTTTTGGAGGAAGTCCAAAAGCTGAGAAATTGAGATAAGGAGCTGGAATGTGAGGGCATTCCGGCTTTTTTGTTTCAGAAGATAAAAAAATTGGGAAGAACCCTTCTAAAAATTAGGAAAACGTGTTAAAATCGTGAAGGATATAGTATAGGCAATCTGCCGAATGGGAAAACTGTGTTTTGCAATCTACGGATAGAAGCAAGATTATTTGCATTAGGATGATGCATGAGTCTTTAAAGAAAGGGGTGGGCAGGGACATGCTGGAACAGATTATGAATTCGCCGAATTTCAATTACTTGCAGAGAGGTCTGCAGGCCGCAACCCTGCGACATGCGGTCATCAGTGACAATATTGCGAACGTGAATACGCCGAATTTCAAGAAGAGCAACGTGGAATTTGAGGATATGCTTTCTCGGGAACTGAAAATTGAGCCGGAGGGAAAGCTTCAGATGGCACGCACGCATGGGAAGCATCTCCCCATGCCAATGCGCAAGGCAGCTGCACCGGAAATCAAGCTGGAAGATCAGGACAATATACGAGTTGATGGAAATAATGTCGATATCGACATCGAGATGGCGAGCCTTGCGAAGAACCAGCTGTATTACAATGCGTTGGCAACGCAGCTGGGAGGCTATATGAGCCGCTTGAAGAGTGTCATAACGACGAATCCGTCTTGATGAATGAAATTTGAGCAGAGAAGTGGAGAATAAAGATGAGCATGTTTTTAGGAATTGATGCAGCAGCTTCGGGGCTTACGGCGGAGCGTCTGCGCATGGACGTTATCTCAAATAATATTGCAAATGCCAATACAACACGCACGAAAGAGGGCGGTGCTTACCATCGCCGTTATGTAGTCTTCAAGCCACGGGATACGCAGGCAGACAAGGCGAGTTTTCAAAGCTTTCTTGACAAGTCGGCAAAAAAACTGGAAGCAGGGAATGGCGTGCGGGCAGTAGATATTCAAACGGATGATACGATGGGACCTTTGACGTATGATCCCGGTCATCCGGATGCGAATGCAGAAGGTTTTGTGGAACGCCCGAACGTCAACATCGTTGCAGAGATGGTGGATATGATTACCGCTTCTCGTGCGTATGAAGCGAATACAACGACGATAAATGCCGCCAAGAGCATGACAACAAAGGCGCTGGATATGGGAAAAGGCTGATGAGGTGAGAATAGATGCAGATAGAAGCATTGCAGATGACTCCGGTAAGACAGGTTGAGCTGCACGCAGAAAGCCATGCGGCAGAGAAAGAACAGGATACCAGTGAGGTAAAAAGCTTTGGGGAATATCTTGCGGATGCCCTGAAGGAAACGAACCAGCTTCAGCTGGATTCAGAAAAATGGAATGCAGCCTTGGCAGCAGGTCAGGTCGATGATGTGGCACAGGTAGTTGTTGCAAGCCAAAAGGCAGAGATTGCTACGCAGCTTACCCTTCAGTTGCGCAACAAAGCGGTGTCTGCTTATCAGGAAATCATGCGCATGCAGGTATAATCCAAAGGTGCAGAAGGAAAACTGACATGAAGGGATGGAGAAAATGGCAGACTGGAAAGAACGGTATCTGCGGCTTTGGGATAAATTCAGTAAACGACAGCGGTATATTCTGATTGGCTCTGTATTGGCATTGCTTGTCGCTATTGTGGGCATCAGTGCATGGTATGGGAGCAAGCCGGACATGGTTCCCTTGTTTACGAACATGGAATCAAAGGATGCAGGGGAAGTTGCCGCAAAGCTGAAGGAAACCAAAATAACATACGAAATACAAGAAAATAAGCTGGGGACAACGATACTCGTTCCGTCATCCAATGTGCATGAGGCACGTATCAATCTTGCAGTAGAAGGACTTCCTCGCGGTGAGAAGGGTTTTGAGATTTTTGATGACAGCAAGCTCGGTGTCACGGAGTTCCAAAACAAGGTCAATTATTTGCAGGCATTGCAGGGCGAACTGACACGCACGATTGAACGAATCGAGGCAGTGCAGAAGGCAAGAGTGCATATTGTTTTGCCGGAGGACAGTCTTTACAAGAAGAATGAGAAGCCTGCAACTGCATCCATCATGCTGATGCTGAAAGCGAACCAACAGCTTTCCAAGAAGGAAATCAAGGGTATCGTGAACTTGGCTGCGCACAGTGTGCAGGGATTGCTGCCGGAAAATATCACTATTGTTGACGAGAGTGGAAAGATTCTTAATGATCCGGATGAGAATGAAGAACAAAGTGTCGGCAACCAGACCTTGACTCAGCTGGAAATGACCAAGAAGGTACAGGATCGCTTGCAGAAAAACGTGCAGACCTTATTGGATCAAAGCTTGGGAGAGGGAAAGGCATTTGTTCGAGTTTCTGTTGAGCTGGACTTTGATGCAAGGCAGACGGACAAGCAGATATTCACGCCTGTAGTGGACGATGCAGGCATCATTCGCAGCCAGCAGGAAACCAGCGAGACCTATAGCGGTTCCTCTACGAATCCGGGAGGCCCTGCGGGTATCCAGTCGAATATTCCGGGATATGTAGCAGAGGACAATAATTCAAACTCGGACTATGAGCGCAAGGAATCCACCAAGAATTACGAAATCAATGAGGAAAAGCAGAAAATAGTAGCTTCTCCGGGCTCGATTCGCCGTTTGACGGTGGCAGTGCTCGTGGATGACAGCATCAATGCGGCACAGCAGGAAAGCATTATGCGTTCTGTAAGCTCAGCAGCAGGGATCAATTCGGAACGTGGGGACACGATTTCCGTAGAACCGTTGCCTTTCAGCACAGAACTGGCAGATCGCAGGGCGGCAGAGGAGCAGGCAGAAAAGGATCGTCAGGATCGCATTTTCTACATGCAGATTGCAGCAGTCCTTTTGGTGATTGCACTGATTGTTGGCTATTTCATGATGAAACGCCGCAAGAGGCTGCAGGAAGAGGCTGCAATTGCAGAGCAGAAGCGCTTGGAAGAAGAAGAACAGAAGCAGCTTGCAGCGGAGCGGGCTGCTCTTGTGGAGGCTGGAGAGCTCGAAGCAGACGAGCTTACAGAAGAAGAGCAGAGGCAGCTCACCGAGAAACAGCAGCTCATGGCACTTATCGATGCCAAGCCGGCAGAGGTTGCTATGCTTATTAAGACATGGCTTTCGGAGGATGAATGATTATGGATATGTATGGCGAGGCTTCGAGCGAGCTTACCAATCAAGAGAAAACAGCTATCCTTTTCATTGCGCTTGGACCTGAGTATTCGGCGAAGCTGTTTCAGCACATGGATGATGAAGAAATTGAACGCATCACACTGGAAATTGCCAGCCATAAGCAGGTGTCTGCGGAACAGAAGGCAGAGGTTATCAGTGAGTTCTATCAAATGGCTATGGCCAAGGATTATATCTCGACAGGCGGGCTCGAGTATGCGCAGAGTGTTCTTGAAAAGGCACTTGGTTCCGAGAAGGCAATGGATATCATCAATCGGCTTACAACGAGCCTGCAGGTACGTCCATTCGATTTCCTCAGGAAAACAGATCCATCCCAGCTTTTGACATTCATTCAGAACGAGCATCCGCAGACGATAGCGCTCATTATGGCTTATCTTGAGCCGGATCAAGCAGCTACGGTTTTGGGGGCGTTGCCCCCGGATGCGCAGGTGGATGTTGCAAAGCGCATTGCTATCATGGATCGCACGTCACCGGATATTATTCGTGAGGTGGAACGAGTGCTGGAGCGCAAACTTTCCTCCTTGGTCAACCAAGACTTTACGTCTGCCGGTGGTGTTGAGGCAATCGTTGAGGTTCTCAACCGTGTGGACCGCACGACAGAGAAATCTATTCTGGAAACCTTGGAAGTGGACAATCCAGAACTGGCAGAAGAAATCAAGCGCCGCATGTTCGTATTCGAGGATATTGTCATGTTGGACGACCGTTCCTTGCAGATGGTGCTTCGCGATGTCGACAACAAGGATCTGTCCCTTGCACTCAAGGCAACGCCTGCCGAGGTTTCGGAGAAGGTGTTCCGGAACATGTCCAAGCGTGCAGCGGACATGCTCCGCGAGGAAATCGAGTTTATGGGACCTGTCAAGATTCGCGATGTCGAGGAAGCGCAGCAGAAAATCGTCAATGTCATTCGTGTACTGGAGGACAAGGGAGAAATTGTTATTTCCCGTGGACAGGGGGACGAAATGATTGTCTAGGGTTATCAAGGCTCCTGTGTTTCAGGAGAGCGTTCACGTCATTGAAACGACAGCCAAACATGTTTCGGAGCCGTCCGAGGAAGCATCCGTTGGGATTGACCTTGAGGAACAGGCCCGCATGATGGAGGAGATAGAAAAAAAAGAGCGTCAGGTGGAGCATTTATTGGAGTCCACGAAGCGTTCCTGTGACATCATGCTTCAGGATGCAGAAGAACAGCATATTCGGCTGATGGAGAAGGCAAAGGCTGAGATTGAAGCGATGAAAGAGCAGGAACGGATGCGTGCGCACGAGGAAGGTTTTCAGCAAGGTCTTGCTGATGGAAAAGCGCGTGCCGTTTTGGACATGCAGGAGGAGATTCGCGAGACAAATGCCAAGGCAGAACGAATCCTGCAGGAAGCTCAGGAGGCAACGAAGGATTATCTGAGGATGGCGGAGCATCAGGTAGCAGAGGTAGTCATGGCGGTGGTGGAAAAAATTTTGCCGCAGCATTTCATCGATGTGCCGCAGGTGGTGCTTCCTGCCGTGAGGCAGGCACTCTTGAAGGTGAGCGATCAGAAGCTGATTCACATTCATGTGCATCCGGATTGCTATGAGATTATTTTGATGGCTCGCGATGAATTTCGGAGTATGCTTACGGGCGGCGGTGCTGACCTGCAGATAGTTTCGGATGAAAGCCTTCAGCCGGGGGACTGCATGATAGAAACGTCGAATGGTACGTTGGATGCCCGCTTGGCAACGCAAATTGAGTTGATTCGCAATGCGGTACAGGAAATCTTGCCATGACAGAAATAAATATTAGTACAGGAAAAATGAAGGATGCGATTCACCGCTGCATATCCGTGAAGCTTACAGGCAAGGTAACGCAGGTCATAGGGCTTGTGATTGAATCGCAGGGACCGTTGGTCAGCGTGGGGGAGCTGTGCTATATTCATTCGCATTTTCCAGAAATTCCGCCAGTTCCAGCGGAGGTCGTGGGATTTCGTGAAGGATATGTCATGCTTATGCCAGTCGGTGAAATGCAGGGAATCGGACCTGGGTGCGAGGTCGTTTCAGCCCAGAAAATGCTGAAAGTCAAGGTCGGGGAAGAACTGCTTGGCCGAGTTTTGGATGGCCTTGGCCGTCCGATGGATGATAAAGGACCGATTTTTTCCAAAGAGGAGTATCCATTGCAGGCACCGCCACCGCCGCCCCTTGCCCGCCCTAGGATCAATGAGTCACTTTATGTCGGAGTTCGTGCGATTGACGGGCTGATTACGATGGGACAGGGACAGCGTATTGGCATTATGGCAGGCTCAGGCGTGGGGAAGTCCACGCTTCTTTCCATGATTGCGCGCAACACGGAAGCCGATATCAGCGTTATCGCCTTGATTGGGGAGCGTGGCCGTGAGGTTCGGGATTTTATCGAACGTGACCTTGGCGAAGAAGGTCTCAAGAGGTCTGTCGTGGTAGTGGCAACCTCTGACCAGCCGGCATTGGTCCGCATCAAGGGAGCTATGACGGCAACGGCGATTGCGGAATATTTTCGGGACCACGGGCATAAAGTCGTTTTGATGATGGATTCCGTGACGCGTTTTGCTATGGCACAGCGAGAGGTAGGGCTGACGATTGGTGAACCTCCGGCAACGAGAGGGTATACGCCATCGGTGTTTGCGCTCCTTCCGAGGCTCTTGGAGCGTGCCGGTACAAGCGATACGGGTTCTATCACGGGAATCTATACCGTGCTGGTAGATGGCGATGACATGAATGAGCCGATTGCAGATGCTGTTCGCTCTATTCTGGATGGACATATCGTGCTTTCGAGAGCCATTGCTTCGCAGAATCATTTTCCGGCAATCGATATTCTGCCAAGCGTCAGCCGTGTCATGAACGAGGTCGTCTCAAAGGAGCATCTGAAGGCTGCGCAGCAAATGAGATCCTTGATGGCAGTGTACAAGGATGCAGAGGATTTGATTCATATCGGTGCGTATGTGAAAGGATCCAGCCCGAAGATTGATGAGGCAATCCAAAAAATTGACACCATCAACAAGTTCCTTTGCCAAGACATCTTTGAAACAGACAGCTACGAGGATACAGAGAAGAAGCTTTTGGGCATTACGGGTGGAAAGTAAATGAAAAGGTTCAAGTTTCAGTTGGAAACGCTTTTGAAGGTTACCCGCATGAAGAAAGAGGATGCAGAGGTAAAGTTTGCTGAGATCTCAAGAAAGCTGGAGGATCAGCGGATGCATCTCCAGATGCTTTTGGAGGAAATGCAGCGGGGGCAGAGGGATTATGAGAGTCTTTCCAAGGAAGGCATTAAAATCTCTGTGGGAAGATTGATGACCTTTCATAGTTTTTTTGCATGGAAGCGTGAGCAGATAGAAATGCAGCAGCAACTGATTCTGCAGTCCAAGAGCGAGAAGCAGCAGCGTCTGAAGGAACTGATGGATGTCATGAGCTATTTGAAAAGCATAGAGCAGCTGAAGGAAAAACGATGGCAGGAATACAAGGATCAGATGCTTTTTGAAGAACAAAAGATGCTGGATGAAATTGGCTTGCAGCTTGCAATGCGGACTAGAAGGGCAGGAGATAGCTTATGATGGATATGGGACGCATTTCAGAGATACGTCAGCGTATTTCTGAGATTGAGCATCAGTTTGGTGCTGTGAAAAAAATAAATGGCACGGATTTTTCTCACCGCTTGCAAAAGGAAATGAAAAAAATGCAGGATGTTCAAAAAACAACATCCGTGAAAGAAGAAAAAGCCGCGCCCGTAAAGGATTCAAAAGTGGAAAAGGGAAAAAGTGATTTTGGCATGAAGCCAGGAATGCCTGGGGCAGATCCGAAGCTTGAGGATATGATTCGGGCGGCAGCGCAGAAATACGGCGTGGATTCAAGCTTGGTTTCTGCGGTTGCGGAGGCGGAATCCGGCGGAGACCAGTCGGCTGTATCCGAGGCAGGCGCTATTGGCATTATGCAGCTGATGCCGGGAACAGCGGAAGCACTTGGCGTGAATCCCTATGATGCCCAGCAGAACCTGGAGGGGGGCGCAAAATACCTTCGCCAAATGCTGGATTCCTTTGATGGCGATGTTCGCAAGGCTGTGGCGGCATACAATGCAGGTCCTCAGGCAGTGAAGAAGTATGGGGGCGTTCCTCCCTATGCAGAAACTCAGGATTATGTTGATAAGGTTCTTGACATTTACCAGTAGGAAGTCCCGTGTTGCGCTTGGTGGAATGATCCGTGTTTTTCTGTTGCAAATTAGATTTCGGCAGGTGGTATGATGGCAAAAAAAAGCAAATCAAGAAAGTTCATAAAGATTCTGCTCGTGTTGTTTCTTTTGCTGATATTAATTGTTGGTGGTTTTGTACTTGGTATCTACTTGCAGATTTTTGACTCCAAGGAAGCAAATGAAAAGCTGGGGCTTTACAAGCTTCCTGTGGTTGGGCAGTATTTTGTAAAGCCGCCGACTGAGGAGGACATGGAAAACAAGCCGTTGGAGGATGTCAAGCCGACACTGGACCCTAAGGATAAAGATAAGGGAAAAGAAAAAACTGCTAAGAAAATGATCCTCACAAAAGAAGAAATCGAAAAGCAAATGAGGGAGCGCGAGGACGCAGAAAAGAAGCGCGTTTCCAAACTGGCTCGCTTGTACGGACAGATGAAGCCGCAGGAAGCTGCTGAGGCAATGAATGACATAGATGATGACCTCACAATCTCTATTTTGCAGCGTATGGAAGAAAGCCAAGCGGCAAAAGTCATGGCGAAATTTACGCCTGCCAAAGCAGCACAGCTGACAAAGCTGATGTATGCGGGAACGCAGAAAAAAATGACTATGCCAGAGGATTTTGAGAGCGGAGAAAATGAGAGTCCGTGAAGAAAGCCGATTGTGTTAAAGGCTTAATAAAATCTGTTTTCCTCCGATAATTTTATTAGAGGGAGGTGAAAGTGCGTGAAAGCAAGCAATGTATTAGCAGTATCGGCTAATGAGCAGGCGAAGAAAACGCCAGGACTGGCTGCAAAAGCAAAATGTGCTGGGACGGGGCAAAAAAACTCCTTTGAGGATGCTTTGGGAAGGTCTCAGGAAAAGGAATTGGCTTCCGCAAAAGAGAAAGTGGGCAGCCGTTCCAGCCAGAATGATGAGAGGATAGGAGCTTCTTCGGAGGAATCATCCAGCGATCCAATCGCTTTGTCCTTGACGGCATCGCAACAGCAGGAGAAGGCGTCGAGCCAGCAACCAGCAGAGGCTGATTTGCAGGAGGCGCAAGAGCCTGTGGATATGGAACAAAGGGCATCTGTGATTGATTTGCTTGATGGGGAAGAGATGCTTTCTTCTGGTAGTTGGGCAGCTGATTTCCTGCAGGCAGGGGAGGAAAAGCAAAATTCATCCTTGCAATCGTTGATGCCGCAGGCAGATGGGGACAAGCAGCAACAGATGTTGGCTGCGCTTTCCGGTCAGCTGATCAGGAAGGACAGTGTGTCGGCTGATATGCAGAAAGTTCTTGCATATAACAGTAATCGAATCCCCAATAGCATGTCATTGGATGATATGGTATCTGTTCCGCAGAATGTTTTGCTCATGGAGGAGCAGAAACCTACAGAATTTCTTTCTGCACAGGCAGTCCAGATGGCAAGGGAATCCAATCAAGTTTCTGTGCTGGAAGGTTCGTTGAATGCTTCTGCGGCAAAGGATGCTGTGCTGCTTCAACATATGAAGGTTTCGGAAGGCTTGTCATTGGGAAAGGAAGCGGGTTCTTCCGCTGTGGCGATGGGAGAGATTGCGCAGGTTTCGTCGGAAAATAGAGTACAGCAGTTGGCGGAAGTGGACGTTGGGCGTTTGAAGTCGGAGACAGCCGTGTATTCCGGTAGAGCTTCGTTAGGGAATACGGAGAATGCTGCGGGAGTTGATCTTTTAGGTGTTCAGGTGCAAACTCGTTCGGGCAGTGATATGATGCATGGCGATGCAGGTTTTCATGGCTTCATGGAAAAACAGGGTTCCCAGCAGGAACGTGCAAGCGAGAGGTTGGCAACAGATATTCTTTTCAACGAACCGGATGTGGCAAAGACAGAGAACCGCCATCGTACAGATTCCCAAACGCATGTCATAGGAAGTTCTTCAGCAACAGATATACTCCATCAGGACTTGCAGCCTGCCCAAAGAATGGAGCAGCCGTCTCATTCATCGCAAGTGCGAGATGTCTATAATGTTCGGGGACAGATTGTTGAACAGGCAAGACTTCTTCGGACGGACGAGACAACAGAGATGGTTATCCGCTTAAAGCCGGCTCACTTGGGAGATTTGACACTCAAGGTTTCTGTCTCGGGAAATGGTTCCGTGAACGCATCTTTCCATAGCGACAATGCTCAGGTGCGTACCATCATAGAGAATTCCCTAGTACAGCTGAAACAGGAACTGGCAAATCAGGGAATCAAGGTGGACAAGATTGAGGTTGCCATGGGCTTTTCGGAAGGACAGCTTCCGCAGGAGCAGAACCAACAGGCTTGGCAGCAGGCCCAGCAAGGGCAGGTGGCTCAGGGAAGAAATTTCAAGGCAGATGTGGAGTCCTTTGAGGAATCAGCAGCAGAGCTTTCAGGAGTGCCGGAGAATGGGCAAATGGTAGCTGACGGCGTGGATTATTTTGTTTAAGACAGAAAGAAGGCAGCAGAATGTCAAATATATTGAATACCGTTACTGCTAATGGTTCGACCATATCCTTGGAAGAATATCAGAAGCAGCAGTCGGCAAAAAGAGAGACGTCCTCAGCTTTGGACAAAGATGCATTTCTTTCCTTGATGGTAAAGCAGATGGAATACCAAGATCCGTTGGATCCGCAGGACAATAGTGAATATGTTGCGCAGCTGGCGCAGTTCTCGGCCTTGGAGCAGATGACGAACGTTGCGACTGCTATGGAAAAGGTTGGGGCCTTGGCAGACAACATGAATACGACACTCTTGGTAGGTCAGCTGAATAACATGATAGGACAGCAAATCCAATGGTTGGAAGGTACAGTATCTGTGGATGCAGAGGGCAACTCTACGGCGCAGGATGTTGCGCGCGAGGGCTATGTCACAGGGGTAAGCATTTCAGATGGAAGCCCATCGATTATAGCAACGGTGGACGGCAAGAACTTTTCCAAGGTTGCAATTAGTGACATTGTGAGGATTGGTCAAGGCAATTCATAACAGGAATGAATGGAATCGTTTCGCAGGGGTAGTTTTCGTTTTGGAGGATGGTGCAGATGGCAGACAGCAGGATACTGTTTCCTTCTCAGCCATGGATTTCCGTTGATAATCATGCGAGGAACGGCAGCTTGCCGGCAAGGGCAGAAGGCAGGGCAACCTTTGCAGAGCTTTTGGAGCAGGTGCAGACAAAGCAGCGAGTCAGCTTTTCAGGTCATGCGATCCAGAGATTAAGAGAAAGAAATTTGGTTTTTACGGAGCAGGACTTGAACCGATTGGATTCTGCTGTTTCGCAGCTCAGCGCAAAAGGGGCGAGGGAGTCGCTTGTCTATATGAACGATATTGCCTTGGTTGTCAGCGTAGCCAATCGCAAGGTGATTACCGCCATGGATGGCAACAGTGCAAAAGAAAATATTTTTACGAACATTGACAGTGCGGCGATTTTGTAAGCAGGACCTTTGAGGGTGCTTTGGTTTGCGGAATGAAGGAGGCAAGCCCGCCGCAGGTTTCGGTCGGACATTGGATGCTTTTGGGCAGAAGAATGCTGCTAAATGCTTTGTTGCGGCATATCGACAGTATTTTATATGAGTATTTGGGAGGAGAGCATAGGTTTTTCCTCCCGATTTTTTGTTTTTTTTTAGAAAAAGAAGGAAAATCTCATACAGATGAAGAAATAATGATAAGGGTAAAAGGTTTGGCAACCAATGGCAAAAGAGCATTTACGAAGAAAGAACAGGGGTGTTTTCATTGATTAAGTTGACAAAATTCAATTCCGAGGCACAAAAAAAAGGAGAATTCGTGCTGAATGCGGAGATAATTGAAACCATAGAGGAAACTCCGGATACGGTGATTACTCTGACCAACGGAAAGAAGATTATTGTGGACGAGCCAATGGATGAGGTTGTGCGCCGTGTCATGAAGTACCGCAGGGCATTGAAACAGTTTTGACAATACAGGATTCTGCGAAAAAGGACGGACTTTTGGGAAGGAAGACGAGTTGGAGCTGTCCTCCTGCTCCTTTGGTGTGCGAATTATAAGGAAAATGCATTGCATTTTCCGGAACAACTGCGTTATAATGTAAACGTTAAGCATAAATAGAAACATCGTATATGTGGAGGTTGAAGCAATGGCAGAGGAAGAAAAAGAAACAGAAGCTGCGCCGGAAGAAAAAAAGAAGAAGTCACCAATCGTACTGATTATTGTGCTTGTTGTTGTTGGCTTGGCCTTGGCAGGCGGTATCTCTTTTTTCGTTACGACAAAGCTCATGGCAGACACTGCCGCTGCTGACCCAGGGGTGAGCAAGCATCATGATCCAGGTGTCTTTGTGAAACTTGGCGATCCGAAGGAGGGAATCCTTGTCAATGTTGGTGGGGCAAAAGCCAGCAAGTTCCTCAAGACATCGATTATCCTTGAGATGAATCCTGCGAGAGAGGAAAATGTTGCGGAAGGGAAATTGCTTCCGGAAGCAGAAACTAAAATCATGGATCTTGTTTTGCAGACCTTGCGGTCTTCCAAGCTGGAAGAGTTTGATGCGGAGCGCCAAGATGACTTGAAGAAGAAAATCAAGGAGCAGGTGAACGAGGAGCTAGGCGAAGGTTCTGTCTATGGCGTATACATCACAAGTTTCTTGTTGCAGTAGTGCCATTTTAGACAGGTGAAAGGAAAGGAGGGCGAAGGTTGGCAGAAGACGTCTTATCTCAATCCGAGATAGATAAATTGCTTTCCGCACTCTCAGAGGGAACTGTTTCCGCAGAAGAAGTAAAAGCAGAAGAAACTCAAAAAAAGGTTAAGACTTATGATTTTAAGCGTCCGGACAAGTTTTCCAAGGATCAGATACGTACCTTGAATATGCTCCATGAGAGCTTTGCCCGACTTTTGAATACATATCTGTCAACGCATTTGAGGACGATGGTAAGCGTGGAGGTTGCTTCCGTGGAGCAGCTTACTTATCAGGAATTTGTCCAGTCCATGGCGAATCCAAGCGTGATCAGTGTGCTGGCAGTGCCTCCGCTCAAGGGGAATATTATTTTGGAGGTCAATACGGAAATTGCCTTTGCTTTCATTGACAGGGTACTTGGCGGTGAAGGTAAGAGCATATTGAAGTCCCGTGTGCTGACCGATATTGAAAATGCAGTTATGCGAAGGTTTATTGACACTGCAATGTCGCACTTGAAGGAAGCATGGTCTAATGTTGTCGAGTTTTTCCCGACCTTGGAGGCGACGGAGTCTAATCCGCAATTCACGCAGATTGTTCCGCCAAGCGATATGGTCGTCATAGTGACAATCCAGATGAAGGTGGGGGATGTGGAAGGCATGATGAATATTTGCATTCCGTACTTGGTTCTGGAGCCGATTATGCCGAAGCTGACCACTACTTTTTGGGTGGCTTCCTCTGCAGCAAAGACGGATAATCCGCGTCAGGTGGAGATCCTGCAGAAAAAGCTGGAGCGGAGCAAGGTTTCGTTTGTAGTTGAGATGGGGAGAATCAATATTTCGATTCGAGAATTCCTGACTTTAGGCTTTGGGGATGTACTGCAGCTGGATACCAAAGTGAAGGATCTCATGAAATGCCGCGTAGGCAGTAGGCTAAAGTATTATTGCCGTCCCGGTACATCGAACAAGAAAATGGCAGTACAGATTACAGGAATAATTAACGAAGGAGATGAAGATACTGATGAGTGACGATATGATCTCGCAGGAGGAGATTGATGCCCTGCTGAATGGTGGGTTGGCACCGGGCGGGGATGCCCCAGCGGGAGATGCAGGAACCGATGCGGGAATCGGTGATGCAGGCAGTAGTTCATCTCAGTTCGATGATGTGCTTAGTGACATGGAAAAGGATGCTCTTGGCGAGATAGGAAACATCTCCATGGGAAGTGCAGCTACGACGCTTTCCGTGCTGTTGAACCGTAAAGTGTCGATTACGACACCAACCGTTTCGGTTGCGACGATGAGCATCATCAAAGAGCATTATCCAATGCCATATCTTGTCGTTGAAGTAGGCTATACGATAGGTATTGATGGAAATAATGTGCTGGCAATTCAGGCACAGGATGCGGCTATCATTGCAGACCTCATGATGGGGGGAGATGGTACCAATCCAGACAAGAATCTCAATGAGATTCATATGAGTGCCGTTGGCGAAGCCATGAACCAGATGATGGGAAGTGTGGCAACTTCGCTTTCGAGCATGTTTAATCGAAAGATAGATATTTCGCCGCCTCGCGTAAATCTCATCGATCTTGGCAATGAGGACAAGATTACGGAGATTATCGGTCAGAATGAGACGATAGTGCGAACCTCCTTCCGTATGGAGGTAGATGGGCTGATTGACAGTGAAATCATGCAGATTCTTCCTGTCAATGTTGCAAAAGATATGGTAGAAGCTATTATGGGGGGCGGTGCAGAGGAAGAGCCAGAGCCTGCTCCGGCACCTGCACCAGCACCGCAGGTTCAGGCTGCTCCAATGCCAGCGCAACAGCCTGTTGCTCCGCCACCAGCGCAGCAGGCAGCTCCGCAGATGGCTGCACCGATGATGCAGCAGCCGATGATGCAGCAGCCGATGATGCAGCAGCCGATGATGCAGCAGCCAATGGGTGGTTACGGGATGCCAATGCAGCCGCATGTGGCGACGAATGTTCCAGTTCAGCCTGCGCAGTTTACACCGCTGAACATGGAACCGGTTCAGGTCAATGATGCTAATATTGGCTTGATTTTGGATGTTCCGTTGCAGGTAACGGTGGAACTGGGAAGCACGAAGAAATCTATCAAAGAGATTTTGGATCTAAATAATGGGTCTATCGTTGAACTGGATAAGCTGGCAGGCGAGCCGGTGGATATTCAGGTAAACGGGAAGTTCCTTGCCAAAGGGGAGGTCGTGGTAATCGACGAAAACTTTGGCGTACGAATCACGGATATAGCTAGTCCTGCTGAGAGAGCAGCCAAGCTTCAATAGTCTGTTCACCAGGAGATGAAATGAAGCGGGCGTTAAGCTCTTGCGGAAGGGATATATCATAATATTTGGCAACAAATAGATGATGTCACTAATATTTATTAAAGACGAGGAGAGATGAAACATGGCAGTACGAGTTTTGGTCGTCGATGATGCGGCATTCATGAGAATGATGGTAAAGGATATTCTTACGAAGAATGGCTACGAGGTTGTCGGTGAAGCAGAAAATGGTATGAAGGCTTTGGAGAAATACCAGGAACTCAAGCCGGATCTCACTACGATGGATATCACGATGCCTGAGATGGATGGTATCAGTGCCGTAAAAGAAATCAAGAAGGTTGATCCGAATGCAAAGATTGTGATGTGCAGCGCTATGGGCCAGCAGGCAATGGTCATTGAGGCAATCCAGGCAGGTGCGCGTGACTTCATTGTTAAGCCGTTCCAAGCAGATCGTGTTCTTGAAGCAGTGCGCAAGGCGGTTGGCTGATATTTGATGCTTAGATTGAAATGGATTTTTTTGCTTGCGGGTGCTGGAATCGTTCTGGCACTCGTTGATCCTACGACCGGCTGGGCAGCCAATGCGGCTGCCTCGTCCGGAGGGTATCTTTCTGGATACGAAAATGCGGATCCACAGCCTACGTCGGTTTCCTGGTGGTCGACTTTGGCATATTTGATCAGTCTTCTTGCAATTTTTGCGTTTGTCGTGGTTTTTGCTTATTTTGCAGCTCGTTTTTTAGGTGGGCGTTTCGCCAGCAATCAAGCTGGTGAGGGTGGCCGGCTTTTGCAGTCGCTTCCGTTGGGCCCAAAGATGTCAGTTTGCATAGTAGAGCTGGCAGGCAGGATGTTCTTGTTGGGAGTGACAGAACATAACATCACGATGCTTTCTGAGATAACGGATGAGGAGGAGATGGAACGAGTGCATCGTCAGGCATTGGCACATCCAGCAGATATGGGGATGTTTTCCCAGCAGTTTGGCATGCTTTCGGATTTTGTCCAAAAGATACCGCCAGTGTTTAGGAAATAAGGCAGCCTTTAAAATTTTTGATGTGTTCAGGTAGATTGAAAATCTTCCGTTAGGTAATGAAAGGACGGGGAAGGCAGAAGCCCTTTCTGCGTATTTTTGTGAGATAGGATGGAAGGATTGACCGGATGGATGCACAAGGATGGATAGGGGCTTCCATAAGTTGTTTCTCAAATAACAGGGTTAAGGAGTTGTAGGCGGTTGAACCCTCGGAAAAAGTTTTTCTTGCTTGGATGCGTGGCCTTTTTCGTACTTGTGGCGAATCATGCGATGGCGGCGCCTTTGATTCCGGATGTAAATATTAGTGTGGGATCTTCCAATGGTCCTCAGGATGTTGCGGTTACGCTGCAGGTTATGGCGTTGCTGACGATTTTGACGTTGGCTCCTTCTATCCTGATCATGACGACTTCCTTCGTTCGAATCGTTGTTGTCATAGGGTTCTTGCGGAATGCGCTGTCCACACAAAATGTACCACCGAATCAGGTGGTTATTGCGTTGTCCTTGTTTCTGACGTTTTATATCATGGCACCGTATTGGAACGAAGCAAATCAAAATGGGATTCAGCCATACCTGTCGGGGCAGATCACGCAGGAGCAGGCAATTGAGAATACCGTAAAACCGATGCGTGAGTTTATGTTTAAGCAGACACGGGAATCCGACTTGGCGTTGTTTGTTAATTTGGCAGATGCACCAAGACCGGAGTCGCAGGATGATGTGTCTACGTTTACTCTGATACCGGCATTTCTTATCAGTGAGCTTAAGACTGGTTTTCAACTGGGGTTTATGATTTACATTCCCTTTATTGTGATTGACATGATTGTGGCAAGTACGTTGATGTCCATGGGCATGATGATGCTTCCGCCAGTCATGATATCGCTCCCTTTCAAGATTTTGCTGTTCGTCATGGTGGATGGTTGGCATTTGCTGATACGTTCGTTGATTACGAGCTTCAAGTAGCTGGAGGGTGAGAGAATGTCGGGAGACGTGGTCATTCAGTTGGCACAAGAGGCTCTGATGATTGTACTTTTGGTTGCGGCGCCAATGCTTGGATTGGGGCTTATTGTTGGCTTGGCAGTCAGCGTGTTTCAGGCAACTACATCAATTCAGGAACAGACACTTGCATTTATACCGAAAATCGTTGCGGTGTTCGTGGCGATTTTGATTTTTGGACCATGGATGCTTAGGATCATGGTTGGATATGTTACTGGTGTTTTTGTGAATTTGCCAATGTATATTCGTTGAGGAGAGGGCTTCTTTTGGATTTGTTTTCATTGATGCAGACGCATGCGGCAGCGTTTTTGCTGCTTGTGACGAGAGTGAGCGGTCTTTTTGTGTTGTCTCCTTTTTTCGGCAGCATGAACATTCCGGTTATGTTTCGTGCAGCGGCGGCGGCGGTTTTTTCTGTGCTGCTCTTTCCTGTCGTGGATGCGATGGGAACTGTAGAATCACCGGCAACTGTGTTGATGTATGGTGTTTCCGTCCTGTCTGAGTTGTTTGTGGGATGGTTGATTGGTTTTACCGCATATATTTCTTTTGCCGCTATTACTATGGCAGGCAAGGTCATGGATATGCAGGTGGGATTTGCTATTGTAAACGTTATGGATCCGACTTCCGGTCAGCAGATGCCGCTTATCGGAAGTTTTCTTTATAATTTGGCAATCATTGTTTTTTTGGTTACGAATGGTCATCACATGCTGATTGCAGGCTTGGCGGAGAGCTTTCGGTTAGTTCCTCTTGCAGGAGTTCAGCTGGATCTTTCCTTGACAGCGTTGATTGCGAACTTTACGGTTGGTATCTTTGTGACAGGCATGAAGATTGCTATGCCCGTGACATTTGCCATATTGCTCACGAATGTGGGACTGGGAATTCTGGCAAGAACCATGCCCCAGCTGAATATTTTTGTTGTGGGTATACCTATGCAGCTGATGATAGGCATAGGAGTGCTTTCGATGTTGATTCCGTTTTATGTGTTGTTTTTGGATGTGTTGTTCAATGAAATGTATGGCAATATCTCTGCTGCCCTTCAAGCTATGCAATAGGGGGGAGAGAAGTGCTCCCTGCTTTTCCTTTGACCTTCAGCTTTTTGCTGAAAAAACGGAGGAGCCTACAGGCAAAAAGCGTGAGGATGCGAAGAAGAAGGGGCAGGTGGCAAGAAGCCAAGAGCTGACAACAGCATTTGTTCTTTTGATTGGGTTCTTTGTCGTGAAGGCAATGTGGGAGCATATCTATGCTGAGATTGCGAATTATACGATATACATATACGGGCATCTTCAGCAGACGATAGATACGGAAACAATCGTGCAGCTGTTTATTGGTATGGTGTTGCTTTTGGCAAAGACAGCGTTTCCCATTATGCTGGCTATTATGCTGATTGGTCTGGTAATAAATTTTTATCAGGTAGGGCTTAATTTCAGTACAGAGACGATCGGCTTTAAGCTGGACAAGCTGAATCCTATCAACGGATTTGGAAGGATGTTTTCCAAGAGAAGTCTGGTCGAGCTTTTGAAATCTCTTTTGAAAATTGCAATTATAGGTTTTTTTATTTATCGTTATTTAAAAGACGAGATTCCGTTTATGCCCCAGTTCATTTATTATGATCTGTCTACCAGCCTGCGTGAGATCGCAAAGATTTTGTTCAGCATGGTTTTTCAGGTGGTAGGGGTCATTATTGTATTGGGTGTTTTGGATTTTATGTACCAGAAGTGGCAGACAACGCAGGATCTGAAGATGACGAAGCAGGAAGTAAAGGACGAAATGAAGCAGTCCGAAGGAGATCCTCAGATCAAGGGAAAGATTAAGCAGAAACAGCGCCAGATGGCGATGTCGCGCATGATGAAGGAAGTTCCAAAGGCTGATGTTATCGTGACGAATCCAACGCATTTTGCAGTAGCCCTTCAGTATACGAAGGGGATGGAGGCTCCTGTTGTTGTGGCAAAGGGACAGGATTTTGTAGCGCAGAAGATAAAAAGCATTGCTCGTGACCACGATGTGCCGGTTGTGGAGAACAAGCCTCTGGCTCGGGCGCTTTATGCTGCTGTCGAAGTTGGGGGAATGGTTCCCAGAGAGCTTTTTCAGGCAGTGGCAGAGGTTTTGGCTTATGTGTATCGGCTGAAACAAAGAAAATATGGATACGCATGATGGTAAGGAGTTATTCGAATGGCAGAACCACAAGGAATCGCCGTGCATGGCGCTGGCGGACCTGTTAATGCGATAAAGAAATACAGCGATATATTCATTGCATTGGCGATTGTGACAATCGTTATTATGATGATTATACCGCTCCCGACGCTTCTCTTGGATTTGTTGATCTGCGTCAATATTACTGCGGCTTTGGTAATTGTTATCTCGACCATTTACAATGAAGAAGCATTGGATTTATCGGTGTTTCCGTCACTGCTTTTGGTGACTACTTTGTTTCGCTTGGCGTTGAATATTTCATCGACACGACTGATCTTGCTGAACGGTTACGCCGGTGAGGTCATTACGTCCTTTGGTAATTTCGTTGTCGGCGGTAATGCAGTGGTGGGCTTCATTATGTTCGTCATCCTCGTTATCATTAACTTCATCGTTATCACGAAAGGCTCGGAGCGTGTTGCTGAGGTATCGGCACGTTTCACATTGGATGCAATGCCAGGAAAGCAGATGTCCATTGATGCGGACCTGAACCAAGGGGCGATAACTGATGAGGAAGCGAAGATCCGCCGCGAGAAGGTACAGCGGGAGGCTGATTTCTTCGGAGCAATGGACGGTGCTTCCAAGTTTGTCAAGGGAGATGCCATTGCTGCGATTATCATCATGATGATCAATATTTCCGGTGGGTTTGTTATTGGCATGGTGCAGAGGAATATGGAAGCCTTGCAGGCACTTCAGCAGTATACGCTCCTGACAGTCGGTGAGGGGCTTGTCAGCCAGATTCCGGCATTGCTCATTTCTACGGCAACTGGCGTTATTGTTACGCGCGCAGCTTCCGAGGGCAATCTCGGTGCGGATATTGTGGGGCAGCTAATACGCAATGAGCGTATCTATTTCATCATAGCGGGGGTTCTTCTTTTCTTGGCACTTGTTCCGGGTCTTCCAGGTGTTCCGTTTGCATGTCTTTCCGTGTTCTGTTTCCTCATTGGAAAGAGCTTGCAGAAGCGTGAGGAAAAGTCAGCGGAAACAACGAAGGTCGAAAAAAAGGCGAGAGCAAAGGAGGAGGCAACACGTCCGGAGAATATTGTATCGCTCTTGCAGGTGGATCCCATGGAACTTGAGATTGGTTACAGCTTGATTCCTTTGGTTGATACCGGGCAGGGCGGAGATCTTTTGGATCGTATCGTCATGATACGTCGGCAGTGTGCCTTGGAGCTAGGTCTTGTTGTTCCTACCATCCGTATTCGTGACAATATTCAGATCAAGCCGAATGCATACATTATCAAGCTTAAGGGTATTGAGATTGCAAAGGGCGAGCTGATGCTGGATCACTATCTTGCAATGAATTCAGGCACTGTGTTTGAGGAGGTTCCGGGAATTGAGACCGTAGAGCCGGCATTTGGGCTTCCTGCCCTTTGGATTCCAGAGGCTGAAAGGGAACAGGCAGAGCTGAATGGGTACACGGTCGTGGATGCCGTTTCCGTACTTGCAACGCACTTGACGGAGGTTATCAAGGCGCATGCAGACGAGATTCTCGGCCGTCAGGAGACACAGAACCTTGTGGATAATCTCAAGAAGACGAATGCGTCTCTTGTGGAAGAAGTAGTTCCTGAGCTTATGAATGTTGGAGAAATCCAGAAGGTACTTGCAAATCTCCTGAGGGAGAGGGTGTCCATCAGGGACATGGCTACGATACTGGAGGTTCTTGCGGATTATGCACGGGCAACGAAGGATACGGAGATTCTCACGGAATATGTCCGTCATGCAATGGCTAGGCAGATTACGCAGCAGAATGTGCAGAATAATATCCTGCCATGCATTACCTTGGCACCGCCGCTGGAGAATCGTATTGCAGGAGGCGTGCAGCGAACGGATCATGGCTCTTATGTAAGCTTGGATCCGGATTCTATGCAGAGATTAGTTGACAACTTGAATACAGAATTGGAAAAGCTGACGAACATGGGATATCAGCCTGTTGTTTTGACAAGTCCAGCTGTAAGGCTTTATTTCAGGAAATTGGTGGAACGTTCTGTTCCGGGACTTATCGTCCTTTCGCATGCAGAGATTGAGCAGAGTGTGGAGATACAGATTCTTGGGGTGGTGAGCATTTAAGTGCAGATAAAGGTCTTTAAGGCTCCTACGATGAAGGAAGCTATGGAGCAGGTAAAGGAAGAGCTTGGCATAGATGCAGTAATCCTGCATACCAAGAAATATAAGGAAGGCGGATTTTTGGGCTATGGCAGCAAGGAGATTGTGGAAGTGACGGCTGCTGTAGAGGAAAAGTCATCGAAACCGAAGGAAAAAAAGGATACGGGAACAAAGGCGAAAACCGCAGGTCCCGTACTTCCCAATTCCGTGTTGTCCCAGTACAAGACACATGGCACGGAAACTGGTGTAGAAATGGCAGCGAAATCAGCAGAGCTTGGTGCAGTGCCGGAGGCTCCCATTATACAGAAACCAGAATTTCCCTCCTTTGGGACCGACCCGTTGGCCGCGGCAAATCCAGCAGGAACTGTGGGAAAGCCAAGCTTAGGGAAGGATTTTTATGATTCTCTCTTGAAAGAGGCAGAGCAAAGCCCTCCGCAAAAGCCAAGAATATGGAAAGCAGAAAGCTTTTCTGCCCCAGCAAGCAAGGAGCTGGCGGAAGAAAAGCAGTCTGCAGGATTGTTGGAAGAAGAATCGAAAGATTCAGAAGAGAATTTGGAATCTGAAACAGCTTCTGCGATACCTGAAGAGCAGGAAAAAATACAGAAGCTGGAAAATGAGCTTGCGCAGATGAAGGCCATGCTTGCGCAGATGATGAGCAAGGGTACTTCCCAGAATGTTTTGACTTTGCAGGAGGCTCTCCAGCGACAGGGCGTGGAGGATGCGTTTCTGAATGAAATGGCAGCGACCTTGGGGGCAGGGGAAACTCTTGTGGAAGCTTATTCTTCTGAGGCACGGGAGATTTTGACGGATTATTTGCAGCGTTCGATGAATTTCTCTGAGGGAATAGCGCTTCCCGGTCGGGGAACACGGATTGTGGCGCTGATTGGACCGACTGGCGTAGGGAAGACGACAACCTTGGCAAAGATTGCGGCAAGGTTTGTACTGGAGCAAGGCGTGAGCGCAGCCTTGATTACCGCAGATACGTATCGCATTTCAGCGGTGGAGCAGCTAAAGACCTATTCCGATATCATAGGACTTCCGCTGGAAATCGTTTATACGCCGGATGAGCTTCGCGTGGCAATTCGGAAGCATGAGAAAAAGCAGTTGATTTTGATCGATACGGCGGGCAGGAGCCAGCATAACGAGTATCAGATGGACGAGCTGCAACGGCTGCTGAAGGCAAATTCCCGTATCGAAAAGCATTTGGTGATCAGTGCAACGACAAAGGACAGGGATGTTGCGGATATTATGGACAAGTTTTCATCGTGCAAGCCAAATCGTGTTATTTTCACGAAGGTAGATGAAACGCGTTCTCTTGGAATCATACCCAACCTGCTGTGTGGGAAGGACATTTCATTATCTTATTTGGCATATGGTCAAAGCGTGCCGGATGATATTTTTCCGGCGAGTGCAGAGAAGCTGGCCGATTTATTGTTGAGGGAATGATAGGATGGATCAGGCATCGAGGCTCAGAGAGCTGATAGAGGACAAGTCAGATTACGGGGCGCAGTCTTTGCTGGCAGGGAGAAATTCGGGAAATTTCTTTGATAAAGAGGAACATACGACTCGAGTGATTGCCGTGACGAGCGGAAAGGGCGGCGTTGGCAAGACAAACCTCACGGTGAATCTTGCGATTGCGCTCCATGAAGCCGGGCAGCGTGTCTTGGTGATAGATGCGGATCTTGGCATGGCAAATGTTGATGTGGTGCTTGGCAGCATGTCTCGCTACCATTTACTGAATCTTTTGGAAGATGGTGTGACCTTGCAAGATGTTTTAGTCCATGGGCCGTATGGGATAACGTACATTTCTGGCGGTTCAGGGATTGAAAAGGCAGGCGATTTTTCTGTTGCGGAGCGTCAGCTGCTCATGCAGAAGCTCAGTGATTGCGAAAAAATAGCAGATATTATTTTAGTGGATACCGGTGCAGGGCTTGGAAAGAACGTCATGGAATTTATTCTTGCGGCGGATGAGGTACTCTTGATCACGACTCCGGAGCCTACGGCACTTACAGATGCGTATGCCGTTATGAAGGCGTACAGTATGTATGCGGCAAATAAAAATATAAAGCTAGTTGTGAATCGTGTCTATGATAGGGAGGAAAGTCAGGAGGTTGTGTCGAAGCTTCAAAGGACATCACAAAAGTTTTTGAAAATGGATATTGCATGCGCAGGGTATATTTTCGAGGACAGGAATGTCATGGGAGCAGTTCGCAGGCAGCAGCCATTCTTGGTGATGAATTCCGGCTCGCTTGCATCAAAATGCGTGATTGCAATGGCAAACCAGCTGCTTTACGGCAAAAAAATGGACGTAAAAAGGGGTTGGAAAGGTTTTTTGCAACAAATTTTTAATTTTTCGTAAAATAATGGAGGAACTTTTGCATGGCGGGCGAATCAATAAAAGCGAAGGATGTTTTGAAAGTTGGTCAGCGTGTCGAATTCACGGTTGGCGATGATGGGGAGAAATACCTCAGTCGTATTGAAGAATTGACAGAAAACAGTATCGTTGTGGATATGCCGATGACGAGCCAACGAGTTCCAGTCGTCTTGGGCAAGGGCGAAAGGGTTTTTGCGCAAACACTTGGCTCGGAGAGCAGGTACAAGTTTTCTGCGGTGATCAAATCCAATGGCAGATTGGAAAATGGGATTCCTGTGTGGAATCTTTCCTTTCCGGAAAAAGCGGAGTACTGCCAGAACCGGGAGTTCTTCCGCGTGCGGATCACGCATCGCATCAAGGTGAAATTGGTGGATGAGGAAGGGCATATTGGAAATCCTTTGGAGACCAGGACTGTTGACCTGAGCGGGAATGGCGTAGGGTTTGTCATGAATGAGCCAGTCAAGGAGGGGACTATGGCTGGTTTGGAGCTCTGTGAGATTCCTGAGGTTGGAACGCTGGAGGTTATGAGCCGCTTGGTGCGCTGCACAAGAATCACACGGGCTGACGGCATAGTGAATTATTATGTGGGTGCTCATTTTGAGCAGCTATCGCCAGCAGATATGAATAAAATTGTGAGGTATTTATTCGCAGTGCAGAGAAAGACGCTGGCAAAAGGGGTTCCGTTAGCATAACGGAGAGTAGCGTTTGTTTCTCAAATACTTGGATAGAGAGGTGAGCAGGGTGATTCGCGTATTGATTGCTGATGATTCTGCATTCATGCGAAAAGTTTTGTCAGACTTATTTCGAAGACAATCTGATTTTGAAGTTGTAGATACAGCAAAAAATGGGAAGGAAGCTGTAGATAAGGCGAAGAACCTAAAACCGGACCTGATAACTATGGACGTGAACATGCCTGTCATGGATGGCTTGAGTGCGCTGGCGGTTATCATGGATGAGTGCCCAACGCCAGTCGTGGTGTTCAGCAGCCTGACGCAGGAAGGAACAGAGGCAACCATTAAGGCACTGAGCCTTGGTGCCGTGGATTTTTTGAGCAAGGCAGGGGGTTCTGTTTCTAAGATCGACACGATTGAAGATGATATCCTGTTGAAATGCAGGAATGCGGCCAAGGCTGTACCAAGGCGCATTGGGACAAGTGGAGCTTCTTCAAGGATCAAGGAAACGGAATTTCAGAAGCGTCCAGCAGAGCCTGTAATGCATCGTGTTGAGATGCCGCAAAGGACAGGATGGAAGCCTCAGCAGGCAGTGCAGCCTGCTCCAAAGGAATCTCCTAAGGGTAGGTTTGCGAAAAGGGAAAATCCGTTGCTGCAGCGAAAAAAGAATGTTCCAGTGCCGCCAGCGAGCGCAAAGCCTGTTGCAGTGGGAGATTTTCGGGCAGAAAGCAAGAAACTGGTCGTGATCGGTACGTCAACAGGAGGACCTCAGGCATTGCAGAATGTAATTACCCGGCTACCGGGAAATCTTCCTTGCGGGGTGGTCGTTGTCCAGCATATGCCGGCAGGGTTTACGAAATCATTGGCCAATCGGTTGAATGCTATCTCGGCAGTTTCCGTGAAGGAAGCTGAAAACGATGAGCTGATCGAGCCTGGCCATGTTTATATAGCACCAGGGGATTATCACTTGAGGATTGAATCTGACCTTAGCAAGCGGAAGATCGTTCTCAGCCAAGATCCTCCGGTGGGGAGTCATCGTCCTGCAGTGAACGTCATGTATGATTCTGCAGCGCAGTTTGGAAAGGATCTTGTGGCAGTCATTATGACTGGGATGGGATGCGATGGCTGCGAGGGCATGAAGAAGATCAAGGCGCATGGTGGGTACAGCATAGCGCAGAATGAAGAAACCTCTGTTATCTATGGGATGCCAAAGGCAGTTGTTGAGGCTGGCTTGGCAGACGAGATTCAGCCTGTGCAGGATATTGCGTTAGCAATTGTCGAAGCGGTAAAAAAATAGGAAGGATGTAGGGGGAATACAAATGGATACCAATCAGTATATGGACATGTTTTTGGATGAGTCTCACGAGCATCTGCAATCGCTGAATGAAGGCTTGCTGAGTCTCGAAGACAATATGGAGGACTTATCGGTTCTGAACGAAATCTTCCGTAATGCGCATACGTTGAAGGGCATGTCTGCAACTATGGGATACACGAAGATTGCAGAATTGACGCATGAAATGGAGGACGTGCTTGACCTGCTTCGTCATGAGCAGCTGAAAATTACGGAAGAAATCATAGATGTTCTTTTCAAGTGCTTGGACTCTTTGGAACAGATGATTGACAATGTAGGAAATGGGGATCCAGAGGATCTTATTGATGTGTCGGAGCTTGTCAAGAAGCTGAGCATTCTTTCTTCAGGTGATGCAGGAAAAGCGGCGGCAGAGGCACCTGCTCCAGCAGCAGCTGCTGCGCCAGCGGAAACGGCTTCAGCGGCAGATGAGATGCCTGTCATTGAGCTTTCGGATACAGAAAAGGAGATTATTAAGCAGGCACAGTCATCGGGATTGCGCGGAATGCATATTCATGTAAGCCTTGCGCAAACTTGCCTTTTGAAATCAGCTCGCTCTTACATGGTCATGAATGCACTGGATGAGTTGAGTGACCTTGTGAAGTCGGTTCCTGTTGCCGAGGAGCTGGAACAAGAAAAATTTGATTTGAGCTTTGATGTCATCATCGTGACTGCATCGGAGGAAAAGCAGATTGAGGATGCTTTGATGGCGATTTCTGAGATTGAGACCGTGAAGATCAAGGTTCTTGACCTGTCGGAAAAGAAAGAAGCACCAGCTGCCGCACCAGCACCGGCGGCAGCTGCACCAGCACCGGCTGCTGCACCGGCACCGGCGGCTGCACCAGCAGCGAAACCGGCATCGGCGAAGCCTGCTGCTCCTGCTCCTGCTGCTGCAAAGAAGAACCATGCAGGGCAATCTGTGCGTGTTGATATTGAAAAGCTGGATACGCTGATGAATCTCATGGGAGAGTTGGTTATCAACAAGGTTCGTTTGGAACAGATTGGACAAACGCATCGCATCAGTGAGCTTACCGAGACCTTGGAGCAGATGGATCGTGTTACGACAGATTTGCAGAACATCGTTATGAAGGTTCGCATGGTCCCTGTCAGTCAGGTGTTCAACCGTTTCCCTCGTATGGTGCGAGATGTTTCCAAGGAGCTTAACAAGGAAATCAACCTTACCATTGAGGGTGAGGAAACAGAGTTGGATCGTACGGTTATTGATGAGATTGGCGATCCGATTATGCATCTTTTGCGTAATTCCCTGGATCATGGCGTGGAGCTTCCAGATGTGCGTGAAACCAAAGGAAAGCCTCGTGTCGGTGAGGTCGGCTTGATTGCCCGTCATGAGGGCAACAATGTGGTTATCATGGTCACGGACGATGGTGCAGGCATTGATGCGAACAAGATGCGCCGCAAGGCCGTGGAAAAGGGCATGATGACGCAGGATGAGGTAGACAAGCTGGATGATGCAGATGCAGTACGCATTATCTTCCTGCCGGGCTTCTCGACCGCAGAACAGATCAGTGATATTTCCGGCCGTGGCGTAGGCATGGACGTTGTCAGGAACAAGATCGAGGCACTTTCCGGTCATGTGGATGTTGAGACGAAGATTGATGAAGGCTCTGTGTTTAAGATCAAGCTTCCTTTGACTTTGGCAATTATTCAGGCAATGCTGGTCAAGGTTCAGGAGGAGATGTATGCGATTCCGCTTGGTTCCATTGACAGCACGATCAATATTCAGCCGGATGATATCAAGACTGTGCAGAACAAGGAAGTCATTGTTCTTCGTGGCGAGATTATTCCTATTATTCGGATGGAACAGACCTTGCAGGTGGAGCATGTGAAGGATTCGGAGGAGATTTTTGTTGTGGTTGTCCATGCAGGGGAATCGAAGGCTGGTATCGTTGTCGATCATCTCATAGGACAGCAGGAAATCGTTATCAAGACGTTGGGCAACCTCTTTAACGGCCTCAAGATGTTCTCGGGAGCAACCGTTCTTGGTGATGGTCGCGTTGCATTGATTATCGATGTTGCTACAATGATGCAGTAAGCTGTTGAAGGGGGTAAAAGAGATGGCAAACGAAGAGATTAGCGTAGTGGATGAAGGCATTCAGGTCGTTGCCTTTAAGCTTAGAGATGAGGAATATGGCGTAAGTATTCTGAACGTACAGGAAATTAGGAATCTCACGGATATTACCCGTGTTCCTTTTGCAGCAGATTTCATCAAGGGAGTTATCAATCTGCGCGGCAGCGTTCTTCCGGTGATTGACCTGAAGCAGCGCCTTGGATTGGAGCAGACACCTTATACGGAAAAGACCCGTATTGTTACTGTAACAGTGGACGATCTTCATGTTGGAATGCTGGTTGATGCAGTAACGGAGGTTATTACGATCGATACGAAGCCAGTGGATGCAAAGAAAGCTGTCAATGGGAAGGAAGTTACTCGTTTCCTGAGCGGCATTGGCAACATGGATGGTCGTTTGATCATCATGCTGAACCTGCAGGAGATTATCGGCATGGCAAAGGAGAATAAGTGAGGTGTCCAGATATGAGTGATGGGTTTAAGCTGTCCGCAAATCAGTTAGATGCCTTGCGCGAGATTGGGAATGTAGGAGCAGGAAATTCGGCAACGGCACTTTCCCAGATTATCAATCGCAGGATCGATATGAATGTTCCGAAGGTTGCCTTGGTTCCATTGGATGCAGTTCCTGATTTGGTAGGGGGTCCTGATACGATTGTTGCAGGGGTGTTTTTGCGGGTCTATGGCAAAGCACCGGGGAACATCCTGTTCCTTTTGCCGCAGAAAAGTGCATTTTATCTTGTAGATACGATTATGGGAAAGAAGCAGGGGGAAACGCAGAAACTGGATTTCATGGATGAGTCTGCATTGATGGAAATAGGAAATATTCTTGCGGGTGCATATTTGAATGCGTTCTTTACGTTTACGCAGATTTCCATGCTTCCCTCCATTCCAGCTCTGGCTATGGATATGGCAGGAGCAATTCTTAATGTCGTTTTGGTTCAGCTGGGGCAAATGGGGGATACGGCGATGGTTATCGAGACGGAATTCCTTTCTGAAGATGATGGAATCAATGGTCATTTCTTCCTTGTGCCGGATCCAGGTTCGTTGGAGACGATTATTTCTGCAGTAGGAGTTGAGTGATATGCCAGAGGAGCTGATCAAAGTCGGTATGGCCGACTACAAGGTTGGTCAGAGTCCGTCAACCTTGATAAGTTATGGTTTGGGATCCTGTATCGGCATATCACTGTACGATCCGCAGGCAAAGATTGGTGGATTGTTGCATATTATGCTGCCGGACAGTACGCAGGCACGGCCAAGTGACAATCCTGCAAAATTTGCGGATACAGGATTGCCTCTTATGCTGGATGATGTCTTGAAGGCAGGAGCTTCCAAGTCTCGTTTGGTAGCGAAAATAGCCGGCGGTGCGCAGATGTTTGCATTTTCTAATGCTACGGATGTCATGCGCGTTGGGACTAGGAATGCAGAAGCAGCAAAGAGGATTCTTGGTGATATGAAGATACCCTTGGTTTCTGAGGACACGGGCGGAACTTATGGACGTACTGTTTCAATCGATTTGAACAACGGTGTTTACAAGGTAAAAACCATCAATAAGGGAGAAAAGGAAATTTAGTAGGTGAGATGGGTTGTTTAAGTTAGGAATGTCACTGGTATTTTCTGTAGTGGCAGCTCTTGTGATCATGCTTGTCGGACTTGCCAGCGATGCACGGTTCGTTACGATAGCTTTGCGCTGTCTGGTGGGATTCCTAGTGGCAGGGGCAGCTGTTTATTTGGTGGCGCTTGTCTTGGAGGCGAAGGATATTATCGGATTTGATAAGAATCTTGAACTGGAAGAGATTGTGGAAGGGGAGGCACCATTGAACGAGGCTGCAACAGGGGATGAGCTTGGGGAAAATGCGGCTGATGCTTCGATGGAGGAAACAGAAGGCACAGGTACGGGATTTGCTCAAGAAGGCAATGATGAGTTTCATCCCTTGGATGAGCATGATTTTAGGCATGTAGAAACACCAGTGGAATAATATAGGGAGGGGACACGCATATGGCAAACCAAATATATGATTCGCATATCGACGTTGCTTCCCTGTGGCAGTGCTATCAGAAGAACAAAACAGTTGAGATCAGAAACCAATTAGTGGAATATTATCTTCCCTTGGTCAGGGTGGTAGCTGGAAGGCTGGCAATCAGCCTTCCTTCACATGTTGATAAAGAGGATTTGCTGAGCAGCGGTTTTTTTGGGTTGATGGATGCCATTGACCGCTACGATATGAACCGTCAGAACAAGTTTGAGACTTACGCTGGTGTGAGAGTGCGGGGGGCGATGCTTGACTACCTGAGGTCAAAGGATTGGATTCCTGTTACAACTCGCCAAAAAATACGGAAGTATGAGCAAGCCGCATATGAGCTGGAAAATGAATTGGGACGTTCTGCTACGGATGAGGAGATGGCAGAACGTTTGGGCATGTCTATGAAGGAATTGTCGGATCTGGTGTGCCAAATGAATGCAGCTACTGTGGTTCCATTGGAAGAGTATTTGCGGGTAGATACGATTGAAGCTGTGGAGCAGAGCCCAACGGAGAGCATTGAGTTCAAGGAGCTGCAGCAGACCTTGGCGGAGGCGATAGATCATTTGCCGGACAAGGAACGGTTGGTTGTATCCCTTTACTATTACGAGGAACTGACCTTAAAGGAAATTAGTTTGATTATGCATTTGACGGAGGCTAGAATTTCCCAGATGCATACAAAGGCCGTCTTTAGGCTTCGCGGATATTTGGCAAGGGTGAAAGCAAGCTTGCGTTAGTGGCTTGCTTCTTGCAGAAAGTTTGTACTTTGCGCAAGAAATTTAATTTTGGAAAAGGACGCACTCTGAGAAAGTCTGGAAGGATTCTTTGGAGGTTGCGTTTTATATATTGGAGGAGGATATACTATGGAGGAGGAAAAAAATACACAGCTGCTTGGTGGAAAAGATGCGGGGTATTTGTTTGAGTTTTCCGCTGAAGGTGTATTCCTGACCGTATATCCTGTGCAGGATGGGGAATTTGGTTTTGAGCTGTCTGATATGCGCCAAATCTTGCAGGAGCGAGGGATTTTGGATTATGATATCGTGCTTCTCTCGAGAGTTGTCCGTGAGGCTTCCGGCAAGAGAACACGAATTTCGGATTCGCCGAGGGACAATTTGGCGGTTGGCGTTATTGGTGATGATTGGGATGGCTCAGAGGAAGCTTATGCGAGGGTCATTGTGGATGTCAGCAAGGATCGTATGCAGGCGACTGTGCGGCTTGATATGAAGAATGGAACGCGGCTTCCAACGGTTGATATGGTAATGGAAGCACTGGCAGAAAAAAATGTCAGCTACGGCATTCTTTCGGATGCGATTGCTGAGGGAATCAAGAGTGCGCAGCCCTTTGTTGCTGCGCAGGGTACGCCGCCTGTTCATGGGGAGAATGCACAAATTGAGCGTAGGTTTGAGCTTGGCAAAAAGGGACAGCCTGTTGTGGATCAGTATGACAGGGTGGACTACAAGAACTTGAATCTCTTTGTCCTTGCAAAAAGAAATGATGTCTTGGCTGTCCGTATTCCTCAGACGAAGGGAACGTCTGGAAGGAATGTGTTTGGGACGGAGGTAAACGCTAGAAATGGCCGTCCGATACCGATGCCTGTCGGGAAGAATACTAAGGTGATAGAAGATAATGTGCTGGTAGCGACGATTGACGGGCAGATCGTGGACAATAAGAGAACCATTGGCGTGGATCCGCATTTAGTATTGCAAAGCGGTGTCAATGTCGGGACGGGAAACATTGATTTTATAGGCAGTGTTGAGATTAAAGGAAACGTGGAGAAGGGCTTTGTGGTCAAGGCTTCTGGTGATATTGAGATTTCTGGCATGGTGAGCGGTGCAATCGTGGAAGGGCGGAACGTGTTCATTGGCGGCGGTATCAATGGCATGAATCGTGCGAAGATCAAGGCCAAGGAGGATATTCGGGTTGCCTTCGTGGAAACAGCAGAATTGGAAGCGGAGAGGGATATCTACATTACGGATGTGTCCCTGCATTCCCAGCTTTCTGCTGGCGCAAAAATTATTTTGGAAGGAAAGAAAGGGCAGCTGGTGGGAGGTCGTGCCGCTGCTGGTGAGGAGGTTCGGGCGAATTGTATTGGCAACCAAGCCAGCGTGGTGACTCGTGTTACCGTTGGAGTCAATCCTAATATACAAGCGCAGTATAAAGAGACCTGCAAAAGATACAAGGAGAGCAAGGCAAGATTGGAGCAGATCACGCAGGTGCTTAATACCTTGGGGAAGATCGATATCAACACGCTTCCGGAGGAACGTGTGGCGCAGATCAATGCATTGACAAGATCACAGTTTCCGCTTGCTGGACAGATCCGTCGAGATGAGGAAACAATCAAGACCTTGGAAGAGGCTTTGTCAAATATGAAGCATGGCAAGGTGATGGTAGCGGATGCCATCTTCCCCGGGGTTCGCGTTACGATAAATTCTGCAGTAAAGAATTTCAATACGCCGGCAAGGCGTTGCTCGCTGACCGTTGAGGGTGAGGAGGTTTCTTTGGGTCCATATTGATTTGAGCAGAAAGGCGGGGGATTTTTATGAATGTAACTCCGATGAGCATGCAGATGGTCGTGCCGCAGGCGAATGAGGCTTCGCAGGTGCAGCATAATTTGAACCAAGCAGGTGCAGTGCAGCAAGACTTTGGGACGCTCCGCCAAAAGGAAGATGACAAGCTCAAGCAAAAGCAGGTCAGGAACAAGGATCAAGCAGAGGACGGACGTATTCAGGGAGATGGCGGGCATGGAGGCCGTGCTTTCTACGCAAAACGCGGAAAACACAACAGAAATTCTGAGGACGAGGTACCGGAGCAGAAGCTGGCAGAAGATCCTTCCCGTGGTCATCACCTTGATATTTCATTTTAGTTAGGGGTTTTCATTATGATAATAGAGGCCATGGGATTCTTGATTGTCATTGGTGCAGCGATTCTTTATTTTGTTCATCGACATAATGAAGCGCATCAGCAGCCCGCAAAGGAGCAGGAAGCACTGATGGTCTCTGCGGAGCAGCTCAAGCAGGAAATGGAGCGTTCTGCCAATGAAATCATTCAACGGATGGGAAGCCATGTCACTCATTTGGAACAGGTAATTCGTGAGGCTGAGGAGAAAAAGCATGCTTTGGATCTGAAGCTGGTGGAACTGCAAGGTGCAGAGCAGTCCTTGAGCCGTCAGCTGTCGGAGGGAAGAGCTTTTCAGCAGCAGATGGATTTTCAGCAGAAGCAGTGCCAGATGCTTTACCGGCAGATGAGCGAGGCTTCCTTGTCTTCGATGCAGAAGCCTGTCGTTTTTGAGCAGCCAAAGGAATCAAGGGCAGAATCTGCGGATGTACAGCAGTTTTCTGACATTCTTAGTGAGACGATAAGAAAGTCGGAGGAGGATGCTTTTCCGCATGATACCTATGAGCCAATGCCTGTCCAAGATATCGTTTCCGTAAACACAACGGCGGAGGTGGGTGCTTCTCGCAAGGAAACGTCTGCCGAAAATCCTTCGGAACGGGCAAGAGCCTTGCTGACGGAGGGTTGGTCCGTGGTCGATGTGGCAAGAGAGACTGGTATGGGGAGAGGGGCAGTGGAGCTTCTTTACCAAATGCTTCAGAGAAGGCCAGTTTAGGGCAATCACAAAAAACATTTTAAAGCTAACGCTTGTGGCATAAATAGTAATGGCGATGAAAACGAGTTTTTCGTACTTTATGCGGTTTCACATTTTGTGGGAGGTAAAAACAGATGGTCGGTATTATTGGTGCTATGCCGGAAGAAATACAGGGATTGGTAAATGGCATGAGCATTTGTGCCGAAAAGGATTGCACGAATGGATTGCATATTTTTGAGGGGACACTTTCCGGCAAGGACTGCATGGTGGTCCGCTGTGGCATTGGCAAGGTATTTGCCGCTATGGCTGCCCAGACACTGATAACGTTGGGGGCTGATTCCATTATAAATGTGGGGGTAGGCGGGGCTATAGCAGAAAATCTAAAGGTTTTTGACATCGTGATTGCTGACAAGGTTTTTCAGCATGATTTAGACCTTAGCCCCATCGGTTTTTCTCTTGGCACAAGTCCTGATTTTACTGGCATTTATGTGGATGCAGACAAAACGATTGCGAGAGGGCTTTTGGATAGCTGCAAGGAGCTGAATCTGTCTCGCAGTTTTATTGGTACGGTTGCCACTGGTGACCAGTTTTCGACGCATGCTATCAAAGCAAAAATTATGGATAATTTTGAGAATACGATTGCAATTGATATGGAAAGTGCAGCCATCGGGCAGGTTTGCAGTGCAAATCACATTCCCTTTGGCATTTTAAGGATAATTTCCAATCCCGAAGGGGCATCAGACGATTTTTGGAATTTCAAAGACCAAGCCTGTACGTACCTTTTGCAAATTCTTGGAAAATATTTAGATAGGTTCGTTTGAAAAGGTTTGACAACGGTTGTATTTTTGTGTATAATACTCATTGTTGTCGGGACGTAGCGCAGTTTGGTAGCGCACCTCGCTTGGGACGAGGGGGTCGCAGGTTCGAATCCTGTCGTCCCGACCATTTTTATTCTTTGCGTCCGTAGCTCAGCTGGATAGAGCAACGGCCTTCTAAGCCGTGGGTCGAGTGTTCGAATCACTCCGGTCGCACCAGTAAGGTCAGAGCCTTGGTTTTTTGCCAAGGCTCTTTTTGTATATGAGTTTTGTCAAATATTTAGCTTCAGTCTTGGAATCGGAAGGAGAATTTTCTCCCCGGCGTGATGTAGGCGAGGAGGAAATGCTCCTTTTTGGGGATGCGGGCGGCGAGGTTGGTACGATCGTCAGCTGGCTGGTCGGTTTTGAGGATTTCCAACTCTCCCATGTAGCGGAGGTAGTTTTCGTTGTCTATCGTGATGTCGCCTTCCAAGCAGTCCACGGTATTTTCAGGATAGATTGGCCCTGAGAGCAGTTTGCGGCTTTCTTGGGCGCGTATGGAGTCCTTTGCTTCGTCTATGCGTGAGGTGAATACATGCCGAAGCAGAGCCTGCTGTACGGGATCCTTGGTTAGCATGTCGGCGTTCACGGTTACTTGGTCTTCCTGTAGGTGGGACAGGGCAAGAATCTCGTCCTCGCTTGGCAGGTTGTCGCCAATCAGGACAGAATCTATGCCGAGAGCTACAAGATGTCGAGCGGCAAGGTCAACGCACATCTGCCTGTGGTCTTCGAGGGTAGGAAGCCCGTCAAAGAGAGGACCGAGCTTTTTTGCTTGGCTTGGGACGAAGGCGGCAACCCGAATCCCTGCCTTGTGCAGCATGATCGTCTTTCTGACGAGGGTTTCCTCGCTGAGACCGCTTCCAGATCGTGGGTAGAAATTGTGCAGTGCGTCCATGTTGGAGAAGTCAGCCTTTGCTTGAATCAGCGAAGAGAGAATCCTTCCCGTCATGGTAGAGGCATTGATTTGGATACGGATATGCTGTTTGTTTCGGCTGAGTGCGGCAAGCTCCTCTGCGCTGTAGCCGCAATCAATGCGGAGGGTCTGTATGCCGAGCATGCGAAAGGCTGTCAGGTTGAAATCGGTGATATGGAGCATCTCCAGCATTTGGGGAGAAAGCTCGGCAATGATTTCCATTCGATGTTGTTTCGCCTCCTGCAAGAGAAGCAGGAATTCCTCCTTTTGGCTGTCCTTGTTTTCGGAGGAGGCAGGGAGGGAGATGAACAAGCGATTAAGCTTGTGGGAAGCGGCAAGACGGATAAGAGCGAGGTTTTCTTCTGGAGTATTGCCGAATCCAGGGTAAATAGAAATGCCATTGTTCATTGCCGTGACGTCCTTTCTGGAAAATTATCGTTCCTTTCCATGAGATTCTACGGTGGGAAAGGAAAATCCTTTTTCTCATGGGAATTTGTAATCGCTGGCAGGAAATGCAGGAACAACAAAAAAAGAAGTGTCCCAAAGGCGGTGCTGCTAAGGGATTTTTAGAGAATTATGGCATTTTCTTGAACAATGGCATTATAACAATTACAGCCGATGGAGTAACGGAAGGTTACCTCATCGGCTATTTGCTATTCCCTCTTAAAGTATTTCTCGGTTTGCTTATCAAATTCTGATACA
>CALELM010000073.1 GCA_937902665.1 uncultured Selenomonadaceae bacterium | reverse complement strand
CCGAGGAATACCGCACCTGCGTTGCGAACATACGGAAGCAACTTAAACGGTTCTTCCGTCAAAATTTCCATGTGTTCCGGTGCCGAAACGTTGGCAAAATGAATTGCCTGCATCATATCCTCTGCGACAATGATACACCCATTTCTATCCAAGGATGCCCTTGCTATTTCCTGTCTCGGCAGCCTTGCCAGCTGCTCCTCAGCCTCTTTTGCTGTCTCTTGCGCAAACTCCTCCGAATCCGTCACCACGATACTGCTGGCGAGAGGATCATGCTCTGCTTGGCTCAACATATCCGCAGCCGCATAACGAGGATCTGCCGATTTATCTGCTACAATCAAAATTTCACTGGGGCCTGCCAGCATATCAATATCGCAATTACCGTATACTTCCTTCTTGGCAAGTGTCACAAAGATATTTCCGGGGCCCGTAATCTTGTCCACACGGGGAACGGTTTCTGTGCCAAATGCCATAGCAGCGATTGCCTGCGCTCCCCCAATCTTGAAAATCTTGTGAACCCCTGCAAGACGGGCTGCCACCAACACATAAGAATTGATTTTCCCATTTTTGGGCGGAACCATCATGATGATTTCCCCAACCCCTGCCACCGAGGCAGGAACTGCATTCATGACAACCGAAGAAGGATACGCCGCCGTTCCCCCCGGCACATAAATCCCGACACGATGCAGCGGTATCAAGGATTGACCAAGGATAGAACCCTTGTCACGGTACGTCATCCATGAATTTGCTTTCTGCTCCTGATGATATCTGCGGACATTCTCGATAGCTTTTTTCAAGGAAGCAACGATTTGAGCATCTGCTTCCTTCTCTGCTGCCTCGTATTCCTCCTCTGTCACGAGGAAATCCTCTGCCTTGCATTCCACACGGTCAATCAGCCTTGTATACTCCAGAACGGCTTCATCGCCCTTCCTGCGCACATCCTGAACAATGCGATGAACCAATTCTGCTGCGGTAAGATCCTCGCCAAAGGTTTTCTTGTTTGCTTCACGAATTTTGGGACTAAGCTCTACTTCATCAAAGGAAGGCTTTCTCAGAAGCTTTTCCACTTCCGATACGCCAATCTCGCTCGCCTTTACGATTTTCATGCTTTTCCCTCGCTCTCCAAAATTACGCTCAAATCCTTGACCATAGCACTGATGCGGTCAAATTTCATTTTAAAGCTGACACGATTGGCAATCAAGCGTGCCGTTGCATCCATGATGTAGGCAATTTCCTCCAATCCATTTTCCTTGAGGGTCGTGCCTGTTTCCACAATATCCACGATACTTTCCGAAAGCCCAACAATAGGTCCAAGCTCTATAGAACCATTCATCTTGATGTATTCCATCTGCATTCCCTGCTTGCTGAAATATCGCTCCGCAATATGAGGAAACTTGGTAGCCACGCGGGTATGCGCATAATCCGTCAGCTTCTCTCTCCGCTCCGCCGTTGGAACGGCCATCATCAAGTGGCACTTGCCAAAGCCAAGATCCAAAAGCTCGTAAACGTCCTTGCCGGATTCCTCCAGCACATCCTTGCCTATGACACCAATATCTGCCGCACCATATTCCACATAAGTCGGCACATCTGCCGTTTTGGTAATAATAAACTTGATTTTCTTCTCCTCATTGGTAATGACAAGCTTTCTTGACTTCTCAGAAAGCCCTTCTGCCGTATATCCTATCTTGGAAAGCAAGTCCGAAGATAGGCGAAAAAGCTTTCCCTTCGGCAATGCAATGGTCAAATAATCCATGTTTCCAGCGTTCATTCCGTTCCCTCCACTAATTTTGTTCATCTGCCTGTCGTAAAATACGAAGCACCAAAGAATCCCCTTCTTTTGAGGGTTCATGATGATGGCGAATCACATCCGCCTCTTTCAAAAATCCTGCCTGTCTCAAAAGTTCTGCACCAATCGCAGGATGACAATAGTACACATACAAGGCATGCCTCAAGAAATCCAAGAGAGAAGCTCTCTCCTTCTTTGCCCATCTCCTCGAAAAACTTGGACAGGCGGCATGCAGCAATACAGCAAAAACCTTTCCGATAACTCCCATATCGCCCTTCCTGCGGCCAACATCATGCAAAAGCGCGCATCGAATCAAAAAGGGCAGGTCAAGCGGCTGCTTTGCTCCTATCCTTTCTGCCGTATATGCCACCTGCAAGGCATGGTACTGGTCGGACAGATTCATCGCAAAGAAAAGTTGCTGTGCCTCATCCGGCAAGTATTTTTTGATATAATTGATATCCGCCACATTCAAGCTTGCTCGAATTGCCCGAAAAAATTGGCGCACTCGCTGCATCATTCGATATAAACCAACCTTTGATAGCCTGCCTCCTGTTGATACTTCTCAGCCTCAGCCTGAGACTGCGCACTCATGGAAAGCTCTACGACCAAGCCCTCTGCACGAAGTTTTTTTGCCTCGCAAATAGCTTCTGCAAGCTTGCCCTCGCAATAGCTCACATAGACATGCTTTTCCTGCTTTGGCTTTGCCAAGGACTGACGCTCCAATGCCAAAAGAATCCGCTCTATCCCAATGGCAAACCCAGTAGCAGGACATGCATTCCCAAAATCCGAAAGCATGCCATCATACCGACCGCCTCCGCAAAGCGGGAACCCAAGGCCCGGAGCATACGCTTCAAATACCATTCCTGTGTAATAGTTAAAGTCACGAAGAATCCCAAGATCAAAAATCACATACTGCTCTACGCCATACATCTTCAAAAGACCATAAATCTCACTCAGGTTGTCCAATGCACGACGGCTCTGCGCATTGATGGCAATATCGTAAGCCCCCTTCAGCATGTCCTCTCCGCCCAAAAGCATAGGAATCTTCTGAATGCTCGCCTTCGCCGTGGCTGGAATTTCCAAAGCTTCCACCAAGCTGCCAAACGCAACCAAATCACGCTTTTCGATAGACTTCTTTATCTTGTTTCTTGTTTTCTCTTCAATCTGGTACTGCTCCATGAGTCCATTGACAAATTCCACTTGCCCAAGGCAAATACGGAAATCCTTGAGACCGGAACCCAGAAGTCCCTGAATCGCCAAGGCAATGATTTCTGCATCCGCCGAAGCGCTTCCGCTCCCCATCAATTCAACGCCTGCCTGATAAAACTCGCACTGACGTCCCATCTGTGTCTGCTCATAGCGATATACATTGCTGACATAGGACAGCTTGAGAGGCAATGCGTGTTCCTTCAAGCGGCTTGCCGCCAATCTTGCGATTGGAGTCGTCATTTCATGACGAAGTGCCAACGTGCGATTGTTCATGTCAAAAAACTTGAACATGCCGTCCTCTAGGGAGCGTCCATTTCCCATCGTCAACGTATCAAGGTACTCAATCGTCGGCGTTACTACCTCATCATATCCCCAATGCGCAAAAAGATTCGCTAATTGTGTTTCGATTGCCCGCTTTTCTGCTGCCTCATCCGGCAAAAAGTCCCTTGTGCCATAAGGGATACTAAATACATTCTTATCCATTCCTACCACCCTTTTTCAAGATTTCTGCTTTATTCGCTCCAATACCATCTGATAGCCATCTGCCCCATAATTCAGGCAGCGCTTTACTCGACTGATGGTTGCCGTACTCGCTCTCGTTCGCTCGATAATGTCATCATAGGTATGCTTCTCTGCCAACATTCTGGCAACCTCCAGCCGCTGGGCGAGTGCCTTCAGTTCCCCAATCGTGCATACGTCTTCCAAAAACGCATAGCACTCATCCACGGTCTCCAAGGTGAGCAATGCCTCACAGAAACGATCCGCCAGCTCATCTCTCAGTTTTTGATTTGCCATCCCAGCGTCTCCCTTCCTCAATCCTTTCTTTCTTTTTTTCTTTATTCCTTTACTTTGCGAAAATAATTATAGCATACTCAGAAGGAAAAAGAAATCACCGTAAATGAAAATATTGCTTGAAAGCAGTTTCCCTCTATGATTAAATAAAACATGAGAACTATCATACCAATCATTCAAGGAGGAATCATCCTATGAGTTTTGAAGATAATATCCGCAAGGTTGTTCCCTATACACCGGGAGAACAGCCCCAGCGACCTGTCATTAAGCTGAACACGAACGAATGTCCCTATCCGCCTTCGCCCGCTGTCAAGAAAGCATTAAATGAAATGGATACGGCATTGCTTCGCAAATATCCGGATCCTTCTGCCAGTTTGCTCGTTGATGCTGTTGCAAGCTATTACAAGCTTTCCCCAGAACAGGTTTTCGTTGGCGTTGGTTCTGACGATGTTCTATCCATGTGTTTCCTGACCTACTTTCATGGAAAAAAGCCGATTCTTTTCCCAAATATAACGTATTCCTTCTACGATGTCTGGGCAGAGGTATATCGCATTCCTTACAAGCAAATCCCACTGACCGAAGATTTTTCCATCAATCCCACGGATTACCATCAAGAAAACGGCGGTATCGTCATCGCTAACCCCAATGCACCGACTGGCGTACTGGAAAACCTTGATTTTATCGAAGATATCTTGAAAGCAAATCCTGATTCCATCGTTCTCGTTGATGAAGCCTATATTGATTTTGGCGGAGAAACAGCCCTTCCTCTTCTCGATAAGTATGAAAACCTTGTCATCGTCCGCACCACCTCCAAATCACGCGCTATGGCAGGAATGCGAATCGGTTATGCTTTTGGCAGCAAAAAACTCATCAAATATCTCAATGATGTCAAGTTCTCCGTCAATTCCTATACCATGAACCTCCCATCCATTCTGGCAGGAAAGGCCGTCATGGAAGATGATGCCTATTTCCGTGAAATCGTGGAAAAAATGGTAAAAACAAGAGAATGGACCAAACAGGAACTAAAGCGGCTTGGATTTAAGTTCCGGGATTCCAAGACAAATTTCATTTTTGCTACCCATCCAACCGCAAGTGCAAAGACTCTTTTTGAACAGCTAAAGGCACAGGATATTTTTGTCAGGTACTTCAACCAACCGATTATCAACAATTATCTGCGTATCTCCATTGGAACGGATGCCGAAATGAAAAAATTCATTGAGGTTCTTGAAGGGCTTCTGTAAAAGCAAAACTGCACAAACGATAAAGGGCTGCTGCAATTACCGCAACAGCCCTTTCTTCATATCAAAAATCAAAGCCGATCATAAAACGCATCAAAGAAAACTTTTTCGTACTCCCCAACAGGATCCGCTGTGGGAGATGCTATCGTCTTCCATTCATAAGTGCCATAGAATTTCAGCTTGTAGCAAAGATAATATATTGCTTCCCCAATGCACTTAGCGGAATAGCCTTCTTGCTGAAGAGATCCATTCGGTGAAACAAATTCCCATTCATTTTTTCCGGGATGCTTATCTCGATACATCTCTGTCCTTTCAAAATTATAGAAGTAACGCTCCACCCTGTAATTGCTGACCTTTCCATATCCTGCATCGCCAGCCTCAAATGCCGTAATCGCAATGACATATTGCGGAGGGGCATATTTCTGCACTATCAAAGAGGATTTGTCAATATAAGTCGCAACCCCGCGATTCCTCCAAACCATCGGAAAACGCTTGTCATTGTTGTAGTAATACGCCCAATCCGAAGAAGGCTCTACTTTTTGTTTTGCAGGCAGTGACACTTCTTCTGCAGAAATGTCTTTCTCTACAGGTGCATCCTTCTGCTCCTTTACTACAGGTGCATCCTTGACATCTTTCTGCTCCTTCACTACAGGTGCATCCTTGCTGTCTTTCTGCTCCTTCACTACAGGTGCATCCTTGCTGTCTTTCTGTTCCTTTCCTGCTGTGTCCTTGGAATCCTTCTTCTGTTCCTTTTCTGAAGCTCCATCTTTATTCACAGTTTCATGCATAGATGAATCCTTTGCATCGAGCGATTCCGAAGAAGCCGCCGCAAATGCAGGAACTGCGTTTCCAAAGAAAATACACATTACAAATGCACACCATACAAATAAAGCCATCCACTTTTTCATCTGCTTACTCCACCCTCTATTTTTCCCTTAATCTTTTGCTTCTACTTCCAATTCCAAGCCTGGCTGATAGATGCGATAGCAGGACCTTCCTGCCAGTTTTGCCGCATAAAGCGCCGCATCGCTTTGCTGCATCAAAACATCCAAAGGCATAAGCTCACCATTTGCATGAGAAACACCTGCACTTACTGTCAAGCATTCCAGCCCCGGATCAGTCTTGTAAACAGCTATCAGTTGTTCCATAAAATCGCAGATCTTTTCCTCTATTTCAATCATAGGTTCTCCACGGGAAAGCACTACCATGAATTCGTCTCCTCCCAAGCGGACATGAAATGCATCCTTAAATACTGATTTCATCACCTCTGACAAAATCAAGAGCGCCGCATCACCTGTCTGATGCCCATAGGTATCATTTACTTCCTTGAAATGATCCAGATCAAGTGTGATCAATGTCAGCAACTCCGGCTTGCAGCGTGTCCTGATATATTCATGCATATATCTACGATTTGCAAGTCCTGTAAGTGCATCCTTTCGTGCCATCTCCAAAACCGCTTTTTGGTAATCAAACAATTTACTGTGCATATCCCGCATGGCACGAGTCAGCTTTCCGACCTCATCCTCGCGACTCATAAATTTCTGCAATTCATGCATTGTTTCATCATCCAAATGAAGATAACCGCTCCCCATGGCTACCATACGCTTTGTAACAATTTCCATGGGAGAAGAAACAGCATGTCCCAACCGTGTTGCAATAAAGACAAACAACAGCTGCAATAAAAAGCTGCCAATGATCATGCTGCAGATGGTAGCCTGAAACAACTGCTCCATAGCATTTCTTCTTGCCTGCACCATCGTATCAATCTCATCGATCCATACGCCGGTACCAATCACCCAATGGTAAGGCTCAAACGACATCGTATAATTTCTTTTTGGAAGCGATTCCGTCTCGCCAGGCTTTGGAAAGCTTAAATCGGTATAGCCACCGCCTTCGCTCCTGCCCTTGCTGAGCATTTCCCGTATAAAATAACGCCCACTGGGGTCTTGCTCATTTAAACGTGAATGCCCCTCCACGGGATTTCCCAAGAGAACAACATTCACGCCCTCATAAGTGTCAATCCAAAAATATCCACGCCCATCATCGTATCTCAAATTCCTGACCAAATCGGCAGCCTCTTTTTTTGCCTGCGCCTCTGTCATGATTCCACTTAGCTGTTTCTTGTAAATCTCATTTACAGCACTCACAGCTACCTGCGTTTTTTCCTTCAGCATAGTATCCTTATCATGCACAAGATCCTCTCGATAGATTGCAACCTGCTTTTCATAGTCCCTGAACAAATGATAAGAAAAAGCTCCTGCCGGAACGAGCGTCGTACAAAGTGATATGCTAACAAAAGACACAATAAACCTCGTTTTCATGGAACGAAACTTAAACACTCTGCACCCCTCCCATTCTGTACTCCTTATATTATTCCACACCTCCCAAAAATTTTCCTGCTATATTAAAAAATTTTTACAAAAAAACCTTGAAGTATTTTCTCCAAGGTTTTGATCTTAATTTACTTGCCTAAAAACAGTTCTTCCACACAATCCATAATGACAGCAGCCAAGTCTGACTTTTTCATTAACGGATATTTATTGACCGTGCCGTCACGATGCAGCAAACATGCTATGTTTGTCTCGCCCTGAAATCCAGCACCTTTTTCTGTCACGTTATTCGCTACAATAAAATCTAAATTCTTCTTTTCTAGTTTTAATTTTGCATATTCCATTAAATTCTGCGTCTCAGCGGCAAATCCGACCAAAATCTGGTTGGATTTTTTGATTTTTCCAAGCTCCTGCAATATGTCAGGATTTCGAGCAAGCTCTATACTCCAGTCACCTTCTGATTTCTTGATTTTCTGCTCGGCAACCTCCTTGACTCGATAATCTGCAACCGCAGCCGCTTTTATCACGGCATCCGTATTGGGAAACTCCGCCATCACTGCTTCCAGCATTTCTTGCGTGGTTTCCGTGTGAACGGTACGCACTCCGGACGGATTAGGCAATGCTGTCCTTCCTGCAACCAAGACGACCTCTGCCCCACGTCTTGCCGCTTCTTCTGCCACTGCATATCCCATCTTCCCACTGGAACGATTCCCTATGAACCGTACAGGATCGATAGGAGCAATCGTGCCGCCTGCCGTTACCAAAACCTTTTTTCCGCAAAGTGTCCTGCTTGATTGAAAATGCCTTTCCAAAACAGAAACAATTTCCGCCGGTTCCGGCAACCGTCCAGAACCGTTCTCCCCACAAGCCAAATGACCGCAGGAAGGTGGAATGACCTTCATGCCAAGCTTTTTGAGCCTCTCCATATTTTCCTGCGTAATGGGGTTTTCGTACATATTGCTATTCATGGCAGGAGCCAAGAACACAGCGGCTTTTGTTGCCAATATCGTTGTTGTCAGCATATCATCCGCCATGCCGCAGGAAAGCTTTGCCAAAAGATTTGCCGTAGCAGGAGCCACCAGTACCACGTCTGCAAGCCTTGCAAGAGCAATATGCTCAACGTTCCAATGTGTCACCGTATTCCACATGCCAGTGTTCACAGGATTCCCGCTGATTTCCCGAAAGGTCAATTCCGTCACGAAATTCTGTGCCGCCTGCGTCATAATCACATGGACTTCTGCACCAGCCTTCCTCATGCGGCTGGCAATTTCCACAGCCTTATATGCGGCAATGCCTCCTGTAACCCCCAAAATCACCTTCTTGCCATAAAGAGGTGACTTTTTTTCCGTACTCATGCTTCTGGCTCAGCAGCTGCAGTTGCTGATTCCTCTGCTTCCTCCATCACGGTCTCTGTTTCTTCTGCCGCTTCAGACTCATGAAAATCTTTGGATATTTCGTATGTAATCTTTCCCTCTGCAATTTCTTCCAATGCATTCGTTACACTTTTGATGGAAAGATTCGTTGCCCGAAGCTCTGCGCCTGTCATCAGCTGACGTGCACGCCTTGCAGCTAAAACAACCAGCCCATATCGGCTGTCTACCTTTGTCATCAATGCATCCGTCGAAGGATTTACCATACTCATTACAGCATTTGTTTTCATTTCTCCAACACCTCAAAAAGATTTAAATTCATATTCGTGCGGCAATGCTCCGCAGCCAATATTTCCTTGATTTTTGTTACTGCATTTTCTACTGTATCATTAACGACAGCATATTTGTACTGCCGTCCAACGCTAATTTCTTTTTTCGCTGAGCCCAGCCGCTTTGCAAGACTTTCCTCGGTCTCCGTGCCACGCCCACGAATACGCTTTTCCAATTCCTCCAGTGACGGCGGCAGCAGGAAAATAAAAACGCCTTCCGGACATTTTTCCATGACATGCAAAGCCCCCTGAACATCTATTTCCAACAAAACATCCCGTCCATCTGCCAAGCGTTCCTGAATTTTCTTGATGGGCGTTCCGTAATAATTCCCATAAACCTCAGCCCATTCAAGAAATCCTCCTTCTTGTATCATTTCCTGAAACTGTTCCTTAGACATGAAATAATACTGAACTCCATCCGCCTCGCCCTCTCTAGGAGTGCGTGTTGTTGCTGAAATGGAGTACGACAAATCTGGCATGTTTTCCAAAAGGGCACTGCAGACGGTTCCTTTTCCTGTTCCAGATGCTCCGGAAACCACCACCAATAATCCTTTGTTCATAATCCCTCATCCTTCATTTTCAAATCCATACTATCATTCTCTATCATGCAATGAACAACCTTCTCTGAGCGCACTGCCGAGATAGACATAATGATTCCTCACTCAATATTTTGTACCTGTTCCCTCAACTTCTCAATCTCACTCTTAATCTCAACAACAATCTGCGCTGCCTTCGCATCATTTGCTTTAGAGCCTATAGTATTCGCCTCTCGGTTCATCTCCTGAATCAAAAAATCCAGCTTTCTTCCCACTGGTGCAGCCGAGCCTTCCAACATTTGAGAAAATTGCAGGAAATGACTTTCCAGACGTACAATCTCCTCCGTATAATTCACCCGGTCAGCATAAACCGCTGTTTCCTGAATCAATCTGGATTCATCTATTTTTTCATTTTCCAGAAGCTTAGAAACCATATCTTTCAGATGGAGCCGATGTTTTTCAACAATCTCGGGTGCCAAGCCAGAAACCTCTTTGACAAGACCACGCAACCGCTCCAAGCGTTGCAAAAAGTCCTTTTGGATATTCTCTCCTTCCAGCAATCGCATTTCATTCAAGCGAATCACGGCTTCCTCAATAGACTCCAAAAGAATCATTTCACTATTTTGCAAAGAAGAATACTGTTCCTCCACAGTCAAAACACCTGGATAGGATGAAATCAGTGCAACATCCTGCTGCTTCGGCAACATAAGACCTTCGCTTAATGCAGAAAGTGCTTCCTGATATGCCTTGGCAAGAGCCTTATTAACATTGATACAAGGTTGGCTTTCTCCTTTATCCGTAAGTGTTATATAAATGTCAAGCTTTCCTCGAACAACATGCTTTTTGATAACAGCACGCATCTTATTTTCCCATGCGCCAAACAAATGCGGCATATGAAAATCCAAATCCAAGAACCTTTGGTTTACGGACTTGATTTCAACGTGAAATTTATAATTTTCGTCCTCAGCATCCGAAGCGCCAAATCCTGTCATGCTTTTTAGCATGTCTGATTCCTCCTCAAAAGATTACTCTTCTACGAAACCTGTGAATACCTGTTCTGCCGGGCCTGTCATATATACGTGATTGTTCTCTGCCCATTCAACCAACAACTTTCCGCCATCTAATTCAACTTCTGCTTTGCGTTCCGATTTGTCGTTGAGTACTGCCGCCACCAAGGAAGCACAAGAACCCGTACCACATGCCAAAGTAATCGCAGCGCCACGTTCCCACACACGCATACGCAAATGACTGCGATCCTTCACCTGCACAAATTCCGTGTTGGTTCGCCTCGGAAATTTCTTATGTTTTTCCACCAATGGACCATTTTTTTCTATGCCGCAATCTGCAATGTCATCAAAAAAAATAACACAATGCGGATTCCCCATTGATACGCACGTCATCTCATAGGTTGTCCCATCAATCTCAATTGGCTGGGCGATGACTCGATTTTTTCCATATCCCTCCACAGGAATTCGCTCGCCCTCCAAAACAGGCTCGCCCATATCTACCCGGACTCCCTGCACCTTTCCATCTAAAAGCTCAATTCTGGGAACCAAGATTCCTGCTCCAGTTTCTACCATGAATTCCGTTTTGGTTGTAAGCCTCTCATCGTAGATATACCTTGCAAAGCAACGGATACCATTACCGCACATTTCTGGTTCGCTGCCATCCGCATTGATAATGCGCATACGAAAATCCGCACATTCCGAGGGAAGCACCATCAAAACGCCATCTGCACCAACACCATAATGACGATCGCAGACCTTCCTTGCAAATGCTGACGCATCCTGAATTCGTTCCTTGAAGCAATCCACAAGAACAAAATCATTACCGCATCCTTGCCATTTTGAAAACCTCATATTTTATCTCCCATCATAAATTAACCAGTCTTAATGGTTATTTTACTTGTTTTAACAAAACTATGCAAGCAAGAGCCTCCTTTTTTCAAAGGAATTTATGAACCATTTATGATAATGACCTAATATATTGCAAAAGAAAATGGCCCAATGTGGCATGACTCAAAAGGCATTCTTCTTTCCCTTCCTACCTTCTTTGCAAAAATAGTAAATGCAGACAAAGCAGCAATAAAAAGAGGGAATCCTGTATTTACAAGGATTCCCGACCATATCATTTAAATTCCACAAATTCATCAATACGAGCGCCGCCTTTTATCATCGGCTCTACGAAGCTTCGCCAAACGTTCATGACTATAACACGAGGCTCGTCCTGTGCTTCCATCGCCTTGCGAAAAGCCTCCACAAATTCTTCTTGTGTAGAAACGACCTCTGCCGCAATGCCAAAGCTCCTTGCATAAGCAGCATAGTCCATGGAATAATCAAATTCGCAGGCAATATAGCGCTCCTTGTACATAACTTTCTGGAGCTGGCGTATCATACCTAAACTCGTGTTGTTCACGATGATGGAAATAACAGGAAGCTTCAACCGTGCAATCGTATAGTATTCATTTCCTGTCATCTTGATGCCGCCATCTCCCGACACATGAACCATGCGGCGAGTCTTTCCAAAATACTTTTGCGCTCCCATCGCTGCCGGAAGCCCAAACCCCATTGTCCCCAAACCGCCTGACGTGAGCCATGTGCGAGGCTCCTCCAAACGAAGATGAAGAGCTGCCCACATTTGGTGCTGACCAACATCCGTAGCAAATGCAAAGGACTTGCCAGCGGTTGCTTTTGCCAC
>CALELM010000072.1 GCA_937902665.1 uncultured Selenomonadaceae bacterium | reverse complement strand
CTCCAATTCGCGTTTCAACGAAGCGGGAGATATGCTCACCGCTTGTTAAAATTTGGTTTCCCCTACTTACAGCAAGCTGTTGAAGAAGGGGACATCTTTAGCTTCGTTACAGGAATATCTCCACATTTCTTGACAAACACCCCCCTGCATGTGCAGGGGGGTGCGTCAAGAACAAAAATCTCTCTTACTTCAATGCATCGCCAAGCTTAGCATTCGTGCTACGAGCTGCAGCTACGCTCTCATCAAACTTAGCCTTCTCCTCGCCTTCCAGCTTGAGTTCAACAATCTTTTCCATGCCGTTCTTGCCGAGAACCACAGGAACACCAATGCAAAGATCCTTTTCGCCATACTCGCCGTCAAGATATACACAGCAAGGAATGAGTTTCTTTGCATCAAGGGCAATCGCCTCAACGAGTGCGGCAGCTGCTGCACCAGGAGCATACCAAGCAGAAGTACCAAGCAGTCCCGTAAGCGTTGCACCGCCAACCTTCGTCTGCTCAACAGCACTCTTGACAGCCTCCTCAGAAAGAAGCTGTGTAACAGGAATACCACGATACGTTGCAAGACTGACGAGCGGAACCATAGTCTTATCGCTGTGACCACCAATAACCGTTCCATCTACATCCGTTGGAGTTGCAGGATATCCAGCCTCCTGCAATGCCTTTGCAAGGAAATAACGGAAACGGCTACTGTCAAGCATACCACCCTGTCCAATAACACGATTGCGCGGCAGCTTTGAATCCTTCAACGTGAGATACGTCATAGCATCCATCGGATTGGAAATAATAACAAAAATTGCATTTGGAGAGAACTTGAGTGCCTGATCCACAACGCTCTTAACAATCTTCGCATTTACGCCAATAAGCTCCTCACGAGTCATGCCTGGCTTACGCGGCATGCCGGAAGTAATAACAATGACATCGGAATTTGCCGTAGGAGCATAGCCATTCTCATCGCCAATCTTTGCCGTAGCACCAATAACCGTCGTGTCAAAATTCAACATGTGTGCCGTCTGCATGATATCCATAGCCTTTCCTTCGGAAAAGCCTTCCTTGATATCAATCAAGACAACCTCGCTGCAAAAGTTCTTGACAGCCAAAACATTTGCAACCGTAGCACCAACATTACCTGCACCAACAACTGTTACTTTCATAATTTAATAGCCTCCTTATGTATAGAAGCGGTCTGCTGTATTTCATAACCGCTCGTTAACAAAACCTTTCATAGGGTCTCTAGCCTTGTTCCTCAAAGCTATCCTTTCCAACGCCGCACAATGGACAAACAAAATCCTCGGGAAGATCCTCAAAGGACACCCCCGGCGGCAAATCATAAGCCGAATCTCCCTTTTCCTCATCATAAACCCAGCCACAAACTGCACAAGTCCAAGCTTTCATCGCAACCCCTCCAAAAAGCAATCATCGACTTCTCTTAGTACTTATTCGCTCTTTTTTCTTAAAATCCTTGTGGCAAAACAAATTTTTTACATTTTCCAGCAATTTGCTCGAAAAATGCATACGGTATCGCCATATTTCCATCCACGCCAGTCCCCATTTCCACTGCCAAGCGGTTTTTTCCATGAAAATCCGTTCCTGCTGTTGGAAGCATGCGATATTTTTCAATCATATAATCAGCAAATGCCGCATCCTGCTCCGAATAATTGGGATAACGCTGTTCCATACCATCAAGTCCCAATGCTATCAATCGACAAATAGCCTGTTCCTGCTCTGCCCTTTCCATGCCATGCAAACCAATTTTTTTATGGAAATGTGCCAGTGAGGTTATGCCGCCTGCCTCACGAATGGCTGGCAAGGCTTCTTCCGCCGCAACATCGCCGCTGATTCCCAGGGATTCCGCTGCAGGAGTCAGGTAATTATCCCAAATGGGCTGCAATTTCTCATACAAATGGAGAGAACCCATATACCGCATCACAGCAAAGCGATCCAGCGGTTTTCCAAATGCGAAGGGCTTCACCTTTTCCATGGAAATGTCGATGCCCTTTTCCTGCACCATAGCAATTATTTCCGGAATCCTTGCTTCACGGATTGCACGTGCCTTCTTAAACACCCTCTGAAATGCCTCATGCTCCCTGTCAAATCCGAGGCAGATAACATGCAGCTTCCGTCCCTCAAATGCCATAGACAGCTCTATGCCTGGCAGAAAACCAATTCCCAGCTTCCGTGCCGCTGTTTCTGCCTCTTCATCTCCGTAAACCGTCTCATGATCCGTAAGCGCAAATGCGGAAAGCCCTTTCCGCCTTGCTTCTTCTGCCAGCTCTGATGGCGAAAAGCTCCCATCAGACCAAGTGGAATGTACATGCAGATCTATTTTTTTCTCTATCTTTTCCATATTTAACACCCCAAGCCTTTAATCAATGGATTTCAAGGAAATGTTATCTTTTCCGCCCTTGTGAAGCGCCTTCTGCACAAGGAAAAAGTCATGCACTGCCTCTGCCGATGGCCGATTCATACCATCAACCATCGCAAGTTCCTCTACGGAAGCCTCTTTAATCTTTGCAAGATTTCCAAAATGATTCCAAAGTGCCTTTCTTCGCCTTGGTCCAATTCCCACAATATGGTCAAGCACCGAAACCAAGTTTCGCTTGCCACGCAGTTTTCTGTGATAGGTAATAGCAAAACGATGTGCTTCATCACGAATTCTCTGTATCAGGTACAGTGCTTGACTGTTTCTTGGAAGCTCAATCGGCTGAGAGGAACCCTCTACAAAAATCAATTCATATTGCTTGGCAAGCCCAACAACTGCCACATTCTTATGTCCAGCTCCCCGAATAATAGAAAGTGCAGAGGAAAGTTGTCCCATGCCTCCGTCAATCACAATCAAATCTGGCAATTCTTCCTCTTCCAGCTTGCCATACCGCCGTTCCGTTACCTCACGCATAGATTTAAAATCATCCGGCTTTCCTTCTGCGCTTCGTATCTTAAACCTTCGGTAATCTGATTTTTTCGGAAGCCCGCCTTCAAAAACAACCATCGAAGCAACCGTCTCCGAGCCTTGCGTGTGAGAAATATCAAAGCATTCCATGCGGTTTGGCATTTTCTTCAACCCAAGATACCTGCCAAGCTCCTCAACCGCACCTACCGTCTTTTCTGTGGCATGCTTCAGCTTTGCCGCCTCATCAGCCAGATATTTTTGGGCATTCCCCCCTGCCATTTTCACAAGGTCATGCTTAGTTCCACGCTGTGGCACCAAGAGCTGGACGTGAGAACCCTTTTTTTGAGAAAGCCAGTCCTCCAGCAATCCAGATGACGGCACTTGCATGGGCAATAAAATTTCTCTTGGCACAAAAGTCGCTCGATGATAGTACTGCTCCAAAAACGCTGACAGCAGTTCTTCGTCTGTTTCCTCCTCGCTACCTTGCAACAAAAAGTTTTCTCGCCCAATCATTTTTCCGCCTCGAACAAAAAAGACCTGAACACAGGCACCAAGCGCTGAACGTGCCATGCCCATAGCATCCTGATCTCCGGAACCCGTCACGATATTTTGCTTCTCTTTGATTTTTCGTACAGAAAAAAGCTGATCCCGAAGCCTTGCCGCAAGTTCAAATTGAAATTGCTCTGCTGCATTTTTCATTTGATTGTCCAGCTCATGCTCAACAGTCTCCGTCCTGCCTTCCAAAAAAAGACAAACCGAACGTATCATGTCATCGTACACGCTCTTTTCCACATGGTTTGCGCAAGGGGCAAGGCATCGCTTGATATGGTATTCCAAGCAAGGGTACTTTCCCATACGCTTGCAAGTACGAAGCGGAAAAAGTCTGCGAAGCAATTTCAAGCTTTCATGCACTGCCGTTGCATTCGTATAGGGGCCAAAATACCGTGCGCCATCCTGTACTACTCTGCGCGTAATCAAAACACGAGGGTACTCCTCCTGCAAGGTCACCTTGACATACGGATAACTTTTATCGTCCTTCAAGCTAATATTGTAATGCGGACGATGCTTCTTGATGAGATTGCACTCCAAAATCAATGCCTCAACCTCAGAGTTTGTCATAATGATCTCAAAGTCAGCAATCCTCGCAACCATAGCCAAGACCTTTGGCGCATGATTCTTGTTCTTTTGAAAATACTGCCGTACTCGATTTTTTAAGACGATCGCCTTTCCTACATAAATAATTGTCCCCTTGGCATCCTTCATGATGTACACACCCGGAGACTCTGGCAGGAGCTTCAGTTTTTCCTCTACAATCTCAGTCATCCACACACCGCCTCTTCAAGAAACCAACTCATTTCATTAAATCACAAGCAGACCATAGTTTCAAGATTTTCCCCTCATGCCCTGCAAAAAACAGCAGCCTGCAAATTCTCTACAGGCTGCTGTCATATCATCACAAGATTATTTTATGCTTTTTTTCCCAACTCTTCTCTTAACGAAAAAGCTGGCTGACGGAACGATGTGCCTGAATACGAATGATGACATCGCCAATCGCCTCAGCAAGGGAAAGCGGCACCAGCTTTTCCGACTGCTTTTCCGGAGGAAGCGGAATCGTATCCGTAATGATCAGCTTTTCAATACAGGAATCGTTGATTCTCTGTACAGCCGGATCACTCAGAATTGCATGAGAGCAAGAAGCAAAGACACGCTTCGCCCCAAGCTTTTGCAAAGCCTTCGCCCCCTCGCAAAGAGAACCTGCTGTATCAACGATATCATCGATCATGATAGCGGTCTTGCCATTCACGTCACCAATCAAATTCATAACTTCGGCACAACCGGGCTTCGGACGGCGCTTTTCAATAATGGCAATCGGCGCATGCAAGTGATCCGCTAAAATACGTGCGCGCGTAACACCGCCAAGGTCTGGAGAAACAACAACTACATCCTCAAACTTTTGGGAGCGGAAATAATTTGCAATAACCGGAGCAGCAGCCAAATGATCCACAGGAATATCAAAAAAGCCCTGAATCTGACCTGCATGAAGATCAACCGTTACCACGCGGGTAACGCCCGCCTTTTCCATGAGGTTTGCAACCAGCTTCGCAGAAATTGGCTCGCGTCCACGAGTCTTGCGATCCTGCCGCGCATAAGCATAGTAAGGAACTACGGCCGTAATACTATGTGCAGATGCACGCTTGCAGGCATCCGTCATGATGAGAAGCTCCATAAGATTGTCGTTGACTGGCTGAGAAGTTGGCTGAATGATAAAAATATCCTTGCCTCTGATACTCTCGCTGATCATGACCTGCGTTTCACCATTGTTGAAATGACCTACATACGCATCACAAAGATCCACACCAATGTAATCTGCAATTTTCTTTGCAAGATCTGGGTTTGCATTACCTGCCAGGATACATAAGTTTCCAGTGTCTAATGCCATCTTTTTTAAATCCTCCAAACCATGATATAAAATTTGCCTTTCCTACGGACATATTAACCGCACATCCATTATTACATAAAGCCCATAACGAATCAAGCAAAAATGAAAATTCCTGCATGCTTTTCACAAAAATGATATGTGCAGGCAATCTGCTTATGCCTTGAGAAGCCTTATTTACGTTTGTCAGCCCAATGGTCAATATTCGTCTGACGGGAACGTGCAATAGCAAGATTATCCGATGGGACATTCTTAGTAATCGTAGAACCTGCACCGACATACGCATTGTCCTCCACCGTAACAGGTGCCACAAGATTCGAGTTGCAGCCAATGAAAGCGTTATCGCCTACTACAGTACGGAATTTCTTCTTGCCGTCATAATTGACCGTGATTGTACCACAGCCCATGTTGACATTCGCCCCCATATCGCAATCGCCGATATAGGACAGATGCGGCAGCTTTGTTCCCTTTCCGACATTTGAATTCTTGACCTCAACAAAATTACCAATCTTGACATCTTCCATCAGATGCGTATCCGGACGGATATGCACGAACTGCCCAAGGATGACCCCATCATCCAGCACGGCATCATGCACATAGGTAAACTGTCCCTGCACATGGTTCCCAATCTTGACGTTTTGCAGGCGGGCATTCGGCCCAATCTCGCAGTTCTCACCAATGACCGAATCGCCCTCGATCCAAGTAAACGGGTAAATGACCGTATCTCTGCCGACCTTGACATCAACATCCACGAACGTCGTCTCCGGGTCCATCAGCGTAACCCCGTCTGCCATCAGCTGCTCATTCTTGCGGCGGCGCAAAATCTTCTCCGCACCTGCAAGCTGCTGGCGGGAATTGATGCCAAGTGTAGATTCATAATCATCCGCAGCAACCGCCCATATCTTCTCTCCTTGCTTGCGAAGAATCCCCAATACATCCGGCAAATAATATTCTCCCTGTGCATTGTCGTTCGTCACCTGAGAAAGAGCTTCAAAAAGGCTCTTTGCATCAAAGCAATATATACCGGAATTGATTTCCTTGACCTTGCGTTCTTCCTCCGTTGCATCCTTATGCTCAACAATTTTTGCCACAGAACCATCCTCTGTACGAATGATTCTCCCATAACCAGAAGCATCCGGCATAATAGCAGTAAGAACCGTTGCCTTCGCTCCGGATTTCACATGCTCCTCATAAAAATTCTTGAGAAGTTCTCCCGTCAAAAGAGGCGTATCCCCGCAAAGCACCATAACAGTACCGCACTCATCCCGCAAAAGTGGTTCTGCCTGAAGAACCGCATGCCCTGTACCTAGCTGCTGCTCCTGCGTAACAAACTCAGCCTGTTCTCCAATCGTTTCACGAACCATATCCCCGCCAAAGCCAGTAACAACGATATTTCTCTTTGCACCTGCATGCACTGCAGCATCAATCACATGCTGCAGCATGGACTTTCCTCCAGCACGATGAAGCACCTTGGGAAGTGCTGACTTCATACGAGTTCCCTTTCCTGCTGCCAAAATAACCGTAACCAAATCTGCCATATTCCTTCCTCCTAATAAAAAACCATCATCTACTCTTGCATTATATTTTCTTCTGCTTCGGAATTCTGCAAAGCCTCCATCGCCTTCATCAAGGTCTTCTCTGAATTTTCCATGTGCCGCTCCGCCGCCTGTTGCGCCGCCTTCACATCTCCCTGTGCAATCGCCTCAACAATCACACGGTGTTCGTCCAAGGTAGCCTCCAAACGTCCCGGATGAGACATGGACAACGTGCGGAATCTTGTCAACTGTTCCCGCAGGTTAGAAATGATTCCCACCAAGCGATTGTTGCGAGCTGCCTTGTACAAAAGCTCATGAAACTCTATATCCGTTTCAACGATTTTGTCTATATTGCCATCCTTGACATATCCGCCAATCATAACAATCAACCGCTGTAATTGTTCCAGTTCCTCATCCGTAATGCGCTCTGCCGCCAGACCATTGGAAAGCGACTCCAATGCCGTGCGTATCTCAAAGATCTCATTCACGTCACGAATCGACATGCTTGCCACATAGGTTCCACGACGAGGCATCATAACCACATAGCCCTCAAGCTCCAGCTTTCGGATAGCTTCCCTGACAGGAGTGCGGCTCACCCCCAGTTCTTCCGACAACTGAATCTCCATCAAGCGTTCCCCAGGCTTCAACACTCCCTTGCGGATAGCTTCCCGCAGGGATTCACACACGACCTCTCGAAGCGGTTGATAACTATCCAGTCGAATAGGTGCCAATCTCTTGCACATAAAAATCCCTCACTTGTAATATATGAGCAGAGTCTAGTTGCTTGCAGCACGTCCCACGGTTTTCGCAACAAAAATATCTGCCTCCGTTCTTTCTTTCATGCAGGCAGCGATATTCTCTGCCTCAGATTTCGTCCTTGCAAGCGCAAATACCGTTGGGCCGCTGCCTGACATCATGCTTGCCATAGCACCCTGTTCCAGCATTATTTTCTTGTACTGCTCTATCATCTCGTACTTTTTAATCGTAACATTTTCCAAAACATTGCACAACAGCTTTGCAACCCCAATAATATCATGCTTTTGCAAAACCTCTTCCATCGCCTCATTATCGGGATGCTTCGGTGAGCCAACAGAATCATATTGCTGGTAAGCCCAAGCAGTAGAAACAGATACCGGCGGTTTCGCAAGCACCACATAAGCTTCGGGACATTCTGGCAAAGCTCTCAGCATCTCCCCTCGGCCTGTTGCCAGCATCGTCCCACCCATGATACAGAACGGAATATCAGATCCCAGCCTTGCACCCTGCTTGCAAAGTTCTTCTTTGGAAAGTCCCAGTCCATAAAGCTGATTCATGCCGCACAAAACGGCGGCTGCATCTGCACTTCCGCCTGCCAATCCAGCCGCAATCGGTATATGCTTTGCAAGCTTGATCCTTACTCCGCCCTTGATGGCATATTCCTCCATCATAAGTGCAGCTGCCTTCCATGCCAAATTTCTTTCATCCGCCTCCAAGCCAGGAGCATCTATTTCCAAGGAAATTCCTTCCCCCGTTTTTTCCAATTCCAAGGTATCATGCAAGTCGATTTCCTGCATGACCATAGAAACCTCATGAAAGCCGTCCTCCCGTGTCCCTAAAATATCCAAGGTCAGATTGATTTTTGCATTTCCGTTGACCGTCACCATTGCACACACACCCATTCCAACATATTGCGCGAGCTTCCACGCACTTCCGATTGTATCAATTTTGTTTGGAATCATCAAGCCTCTATTGACATTACTTTCTTCTTTGAAGGATAATGTTCCCATAAAGACAAAGACAAGGATTCGAGGTAACGTCTCATGAAAAAACAAATTCCTATCAAATATTTCCTGCTTGCCGACCTTTTTCTCGCCAGTTTAATGGCATGTTACTGGCTGAGTGCAGGTGCAGGCACGCTCCGCAGCTTCGCTGTATTTCTCTCTATCCTGTTTTCAGGAAGCCCATTAGCCATGTACTTTATTTCCACCTTGGTAGGAAAACGTGCTGCCGCAACTGCAAAAAATCAAAGCTTTGATCTGAAATCCAGTCACGTCCTAGAACAGCTTGCCTCAGTAGATACCATTATCCTAGGCAGAAATGAAATTATAATGGAAAACAAGCCATACATCTCAGATATATTTCCGGAAGGCATGACAAAGGCAACCCTGCTCGGCCTGGCAGGCTCTGCCGAACGGGACTCCACCCACCCCGTTGGAAAACTGATTTACGAAACTGCCCTCCTGCGCGGCCTGCGGCTGCAGAGGGTCTCTGCAGCCAATGAAATCCCTCGCTGTGGAACGGAAGTCATCATCAGCGGTTCTCCAGTGCGCGTTGGAAAACTTTCCTGGATTCAGGAAGAAGAAATCAATGTCAGTGCAGAGCTTCTGACAAAGCAAGACCAATTTTCCTGTCACGGAAAGTCTTCTGTCTTTGTATGCAACGGAAAATATGCAAGAGGTATCATTGCTACGGCAGACAACATTCTTCCCGACAACAAAGAAACGGTACACTTTCTGCACCGCCTCGGTTACTCCACTATTCTATTTACCAGCGACAATCAACGAATTGCATCCTTCCTGCAAAAAGCATCCTGCATCCATGATGTCAAACCAAACCTGACTCCTTCAACAAAAGCAAGAGAAATCCAACTGCTTCGCACAAAAGGAAACATGATTGCATTCGTAGGAAACAGCGAAAGCGATGACCTTGCCTTCACTGAAGCAGATGTGTCCATCAAGCTTCTTCCCAAAAACAGTGCAGAAGATCTTCGCAACCCAGATCTCTCCGCCCTGCTCCAAGAAGAATTTGCTGGAGAAGAGTCCGCCTCCAAAAAAGAAACATCGCCAAAGGTATCAAGCTATGCTGCCGACATTACCCTGCACGGCAACCTGCAAACACTCATTCCCGTCCTTCAGCTGGCACGTAATGCAAAAACCATCATACAACAAAACCGCATGATTGCTTGCGTGCATTGGTTCATCTTCCTGCCACTCTCCATGGGACTGCTCACCGTCTTTGGCGGTCCATTTCTCGATCCTTCTATTGCCTTTGCCGGCATTGTTCTTGCAGCCCTCCTTGTCCTCCTGAACTCCATGCGCATGAAGTAAATGATAATTATAACGCCATTGTTCAAGAAAATGCCATAAGCATTTTCCCTCCAATTCGCG
>CALELM010000071.1 GCA_937902665.1 uncultured Selenomonadaceae bacterium | reverse complement strand
AATTATAACGCCCTCAATCAAGAAAATGCAACAAGCATTTTCTTCCTTGACAGCGTTTCAACGAAGCGGGAGATATGCTCGCCGCTTGTTAAAATTTGGTTTCCCCCACTTACAGCAAGCTTTTGAAGAAGGGGACATCCTCAGCTTCGTTATACAACTTTTCGATTCATAAGTAAAAGTGCTGCCAAAAAGTTTCGACATTTCCCAATGTGCCAATTCAAAGATACAGATATTTCCGAGCGTATGTTCCATCATCATTGCAGGAAGCTATCCGTACCGGTTTTATCAACACACAGTCTGACAAACGTTGCCAAAACACCGTCAAAGTGTCAAGGTAAAATACAGAAAGCCTTGCATTGGTCAACTAAATATGATAAAATACTCTCGTTATGTATGTGAGTTTGTGCTCCATATATATTAGAATAGGAGGTGTGTCACATGGCATGTGTTTGCGAGGTTTGCGCAAAGGGTGTAATGGCAGGTATGAATGTCAGCCATTCCCATTTAAAGACAAAGCGTAGCTGGAAGCCAAACATTCAGCGCGTGCGTGCGGTTGTTGATGGCGAAGTAAAGCGTATCAATGTTTGCACTCGTTGCTTGCGTTCCGGTAAGGTTCAGCGCGCTCTTTAATCTGATTCTTGCGCAAGTGTCAGAAACCGATATATCGTAAAACAAGCGTATCCCATAGCTATGGGGTACGCTTGTTTTATTTATCATCGATTGAAAATATTACGTATAATCTTAATAGCAAGCTTGCCAATCAGATAGAAAACAGCAATTTCAATAACAATCCATAAAATCGAAAAAGCTGAACTCAAACAAAAAATTGCTATTTTGAAAGCAATCCACCCAATTATCACGACTGCCGCTCCTGCAGCAATTTTCTCCAAAGTATTTCCTGAACCCATTTTCTATTTCCTCCCATATACCCATCATGCGACTTACAAACTCAGTTTTCAAACATGCTCAAGTCCATGTTTCGATAATCTGCGAATTGTTTCCATAATCAATTCCACCTGAGGCTTAACTGTCGATAACAATAATCGTTCCTTCGGAGTATGAATATCTTTTGTCGTAACCCCAATGGATACAATATCAAGCTTCGGATTTTTTTTATGATGCCAACCACATTCCAAGCCAGCATGAATCGTTTTTACAATCATTTCACGACCTGTCTGCTCTTGAAAGATTTTCGGCATCAATTTTGCAAGCCTGCTATTTGGATTTTCTTTCCAGCCATGTGATTTTCCCGAAATGGAAACCTCGAATCCCGTCATTTCTCCGACAGTTTCTGCAAGCTGGCAAAATTCCTCTATCTTTTGATCTACTGCAGAGCGAGGCAAAAAAGATACCGTCATTCTTTCTTGTTCCATTTGCACTGTTCCAAGATTTGCTGAGGTCTCCACTAGCTCTGGCTTCAAGGGGCTCATGGAATAGACACCTGTATGCAGGATTGTTAAAAGCTGCAAAAGCTGGTTCATATCTTCCTTTGCAAATACTTCTGAAACTTCCTTTTCGGGAAATACACTTATTTTTACGCAATCTGCAATTCCATACATCTCATGAAATCGAGTTTCCTGACCTTCCAAAATTCTTTTTATCGTTTTTTCCGATAAATCTGTCTGAATTACCGCACTAGCTTCCGATGGTATTGCATTTCGCGCAGTCCCTCCTTCTGCAAAACGAAGCTCCACATTTCCTTCTTTTTGAAGCGCTAAAATAGCCAATGCCAAGGTTCGTATTGCATTCCCGCGACCGTCACCGATTCTTTCACCGGAATGTCCGCCTTTCAAGCCATCTACACAAATACGATATGCAGAAGGACATGTCGCAGGAACAAAATGTATACTACGATTAAAATCTATGGTTACATTGCCAGCGGAACCAACCGTCAAAACATCATAATCCTCAGAATCACAATTCAGCAGATACTCCGCATCCAAAAGATATTTTTCGTGCAAATACTCCGCACCGCTCATTCCCTGTTCCTCATCTACAGTAAAAATTGCACGAAGAGGACCATGCTCCTTTAGATTTTTTAGAATATATAAAATTTCTGCTATCCCAATACCATCATCTGCGCCCAAGCTTGTTCCTTTTGCTGACAAATATCCATCCTTGCGTACCACTTGAATGGAATCTTTTAAAGCATCATACAAAACGCCATTCTCCGCCACACAAACCATATCCATGTGGCTTTGCAAAATGATACGTGCCGAGTCCTCGCAACCCTTTGTTGCTGGCTTATCCGCAATAATATTAAACCTCTCATCCTGCACTACATGCAAGCCAAGATTCATAAGATAATGCTTTAAAAAGTCACTAATTTTTTTTTCATGCCCAGATGGTCGCGGTATCACAGACAACTTGCCAAATTCTTCCAACACACCTTCTAAAATGGGTTCTTTGTTCTCCATAAAAAATCTCCCCTAAAAAGAAAGCAAAGCAATCATAACAGACTGCTTTGCTCCCTATAAATATTACCATCAATCTACCAACGCCATAACTTCAGCATCCGTAATATCAACGCCTGCCGGAACATAAAGAACAATACTGCGAGTGATGCGGCGGGCATCCCCACCCGACACATAACATACACCATTTACAAAATCACAAATACGTCGCTGCAACGGCTTGTCCACCTTGTCGTAATTAACAACAATCGACTTCTTCTCCTTTAAGTCATCTGCCATTTCAACAACCTGTTGGTACTCCGTAGGAACGTACACCTGAACCTTCATCTCCGGAATTTTGGTCGTATGAACAGTAAGCTGAGGCTTAACAGGCTTTACCTTCTCCGCTACAGTCTCCCGCTGAGATTCATACGAACCCGGATACGGCACTGTTCCATAATTTACTGCCATCTTCTCTTCATAAACTTGCTGCCTTGCCGACCTTTGAACTGTTTCCTGCTTCTTTACCGATTCATCTTCCACTTCCACGACAACATCTTCTATTGGCATGATAAAATCAGTAATCTTCCTCCACCAATCCATTGACCTCTCGCCCTTCTAAAATGTTATTATTGCCCACCTAGAACTACAGAATAAAAAATATATATGATTTCATCACTCATATTCTACCATATCTTGTGAAAAAAAGCAAAAGTCCTGTAAAGAATTTTTTGTTTTCCTTATGGGACTTTTGCTTTATTTTAATTATTTGCGGGCATTTTTAGCAGCACGGCCACGAACTGTACGATCCAACACAGCCTTGCGCAAACGAATATTCTCCGGAGTTACCTCCACAAGCTCATCTTCATTGATGTATTCCAAAGCTTGCTCCAGACTCAAAATACGAGGAGGTACCAAACGAATTGCCTCATCAGAAGATGACGTTCTCATATTGGAAACATTCTTTTTCTTGCAGGGATTGATGTCAATATCATTTTCCCTGGAATTTTCGCCAACAATCATTCCTTCATAGACCTGCTGACCAGGAGAAATAAACATCGTCCCGCGATCCTGCAATGTGAAAATACCATATCCTGTCGTCTCTCCCTGCTCAAAGGCAACCAAAGAACCACGAGAACGCCCCGGTATATCGCCCTTATATGGAGCATATCCATGGAAAATATGGTTCATAATGCCATTGCCCTTCGTATTGGTAAGCAGCTCTCCACGAAAACCTATCAAGCCACGCGCAGGAATCGTAAACTCAAGACGCATATAGCCTGATGTTTCCGTCATATTGGACAGCTCCGCCTTACGAGTTCCCAAGCTTTCCATAACCGTTCCCATATATTCTTGCGGAACCTCGACCGTCAAATTCTCAATTGGTTCGCAACGCTGTTCATGAATCGTCTTGTAAACGACCTCAGGCTTGCCAACCTGCAATTCATATCCCTCACGGCGCATTTGCTCAATCAAGATAGAAAGATGCAACTCGCCACGTCCAGAAACCTTAAATACGTCAGCAGAATCCGTTTCCTCAACACGCAACGCTACATTCGTTTCAACTTCTTTAAAGAGTCTGTCACGCAAATGACGTGAAGTAACAAACTGTCCCTCACGACCTGCAAATGGACTTGTATTAACACCAAAAGTCATAGAAAGCGTCGGCTCATCAATATTTATTGTCGGAAGTGCCTCCGGGTTCTCAGCATCCGCTACTGTATACCCGATACTGACATCCCCCAAACCAGTAAGAGCAACGATCTCTCCCATACCAGCTTCTTCCACTTCAACACGTTGCAATCCCTGATAAACAAAAACTTTGCCAATTCTAGCTTTTTTCTCTTGATCGCCATCAATAACAACAACACTCTGATTTGCTTTTACCTTTCCTCGAATAATACGGCCAATCGCTACACGGCCAACATATTCATCTGCTTCCAATGTCGTAACCATCATTTGAAGCGGACCTTCGACATCACCGCGAGGAACAGGTATCTCTTTAATAATCGTTTCCATCAACGGATCAAGATTATCATTCTCATCTTCCATCTGATATTTTGCAATGCCATCACGTGCCGTTGCATAAATGACAGGGAAATCCAACTGCTCATCATCTGCATCCAATTCCATAAAAAGTTCAAGTACTTCATCATAAACATCATCAACACGCTGATTGGGCTTGTCAATCTTATTGATAACAACGATTGGCTTAAGCTTCTGCTCCAATGCCTTGCGCAAAACATATTTAGTCTGCGGCATTGGTCCCTCAAACGCATCAACAAGCAAAAGAACACCATCAACCATATTGAGAACACGCTCTACCTCACCGCCAAAATCCGCATGGCCAGGGGTGTCAACAATATTGATCTTCGTATCATTGTACATGAGCGCTGTATTCTTCGATAAAATCGTGATACCACGTTCCCGCTCAATATCTCCAGAATCCATAACACGTTCCTCAACCTGTTCATTAGACCGAAAAACATGGCTCTGCTTCAACATGGCATCTACCAAGGTCGTCTTGCCATGGTCAACATGGGCAATGATAGCAATATTTCTCAATTTGACGTTTGTACTCACTTAAACAATTACCTCCCAGTATAATAAAAAAGATACATAAAATGTATCCCCCAATCTCAACAATATCTCATATTAGTATAGACGCCTATAGTTGTCAATATTTTTTATAACACCATCAATCAAGAAAATGCAACAAGCATTTTCTTCCTATGATAACGTTTCAACGAAGCGGAAGATATGCTCACCGCTTCGTTGAAATTGGGTTTCCCCCACTTACAGCAAGCTGTTGAAGAAGGGGACATCTTAGCTTCGTTAT
>CALELM010000070.1 GCA_937902665.1 uncultured Selenomonadaceae bacterium | reverse complement strand
AATGGTGACCCACCACGGAATCGAACCGTGAACCTACTGATTAAGAGTCAGTTGCTCTGCCAGTTGAGCTAGTGAGTCATCACTATCTTTGCCATATTTTCAACAAATGATATTATAAAACTATTATCAGGTACTGTCAATACACTGCTGGTAAGTATTGAAGATTTTTATAACGCCATTGTTCAAGAAAATGCTTATGTCATTTTCTTAATAGTTTGAGTACCATCAGAAATTACACCATTCTCAAACTGTGGCTCTTCTGCAGGACTTATATATGGGAGCAGCAGCTTAGATAAAATCTTGCCCTTTGCTTTTTCAAACTCTTCCATGCTATATGTCATTGAGCCAAACCTCTTACATAGTCCTGAGAAAACTCGAAAATCCCTTTGAGCTTCAACATATCTTCCATGGTCGAATACTTCTCGCTCAGGAGTTCGCCCCATATTATGTTTATTTTTGACTGGAACACATACAAAGGATGCGCTTGGTCACTGATGCCACGTTTTTCTATTTCCCAGTCAATATCTGCCAGCAAGCCAGCAAATACCTCTCTAAATATTTCTTTGTATTCTGTTACTTCATAATCCATGGAGCACACCGCCTTTTGATAAACTATTAACTTTTCATATTATGGTTACGACTTCTTACCCCTAACCTGAAATTTACGGACTTTATCATTAATAGACTCTATCTTTTTAACCATTTCATTAACGGCGTTTGAGTACCATCAGAAATTACACCATTCTCAAACATCCGCTTGCTCCTCTACTGTCCTATCTTGGTTTGAGTACCATCAGAAATTACACCATTCTCAAACAAAAAAAGTATTTATCTATCCATAAGTTCAAAAAACATGATTTATTCAAATCGTCTCTACGGAGACTCCACAGTGCGTGGACTGAACCTGCTTCGGCAGGTTTTTTTATTTCCTGTTTCGCACTGGGCAAAATACAGAAACATCTCCTATTCTTGCTTCCGCAAAAAAGAACGTGAGATGTTTCTTTTTCTTTGCCTTATTTGCCCTTAAAAGTTAATCTCCCTAATCACTTTGCGTTCATCTTTTCCCAAAGCCCATCCCAAAACTTTTGCTTCTGCGTATATCATGGCAAGCTGCTCACGCTTTTCCGGACTGTTGTCACTCGTCATTTTCAATTCCTTGTACTGCTCACGCTTTAGATTGTAACGAGCTGTCAGTTCAGGAATACTGCGTGGTTTTTCTATGGTGCTTTGATATTCTATAATATTCTTCATTTTCACTCTATTTTCCATAATCGTCTGCCTCCCTATGCAAATAAATACGTTTCCCTGCCGATTGCGTGAATGATATGGCTGTGCTTCTACCAAAAAACCGAACTCTTCCGCCTTATTTTTCGACAAATGTTATCCTTTTCTTATTTTATCACATTTACAATTTGCAGTATATAAAATTCTTTTTTAAAGCTATTTTCTTTTCTTCACGGCTTCTCCTGTCATGGGGTCGCCAATCGTCATGTAAACCACGGTCTTTGCTTTTCTTCCGCGCAGACGAAACCGCATATAATAATCCGATTTGTTCCGACCGCCATACGCCATAATAAGATCTCCGTTTCTTGCAATGTAGGTGCTTGCTTTTCCATATTGCTCCTCTATTGCTTCCATCGTGGAGCCAATCCCGATCCCCTGCGGGGTAGTAATTCCGGGGATTCTGTCCACTTCAATGCACCAAATAACCTTGTTGTCCTTTTTGGTTCTCAAAATAAACTCAGGACTTGTATAGTTTTTGTAACTCCGCCAGCAATAATTGAAGCCATCAGGCGTAATGCGCATCGGCCATGTAAAAAACTGCAAATGATTTTTAACCTCATCTCCCAGCTTTACGGAATGTCCTTGCTCTTGCACTTCTCGCGGCATAGGTGCAGCCGTGCAAAGCAAAGGAAAAAGCAGCAAGCACAAAAGAATGAAAATTATTTTGGAAAAACAAACCATTTTTTTCTGATATCTATGCACTGTCATGAACCTTCTTTCCAAAAGAAAAATTATCATACCTGAGTAAATTCATACTACCATACCACGAAAAAAGACACAAGAAAACTTCCTTGCAAGCCCGAAGCGGTTTCATTGATGAAAACTCCGATACCTGCTATACTAGTGACGTAAAATACACGCAAAAAAGGAGCCGATTTTCTGATGATACTAAATCGCAAATCCGTAGAATTACTTGCTCCCGCAGGGACTTGGGACGCACTGGTTGCCGGCATAGAAGCTGGAGCAGATGCTGTCTACCTAGGCGGCAAGCACTTTAATATGCGTATGCATGAGGGATATTTCAATTTTGATAATGAAATGCTCAAAAAAGCCATTGCTTACGCCCATGAGCATGATGTCAAGATTTACGTTACGCTTAATAATTTAATCAGTGATGAAGAGATTCCTGAGCTGAAAAACTACCTTTCCTATCTGAATGAGATTCGTCCAGATGCAATTTTGGTACAAGATTTTGCTGTACTGGAACTTGTGCATGAGATGGGAATTGATATACCACTCCATACTTCTGTCATGATGAATACCCATAACGAACATGCCATCCAAAAGCTGAAGGACTACGGCATTACCCGTACCGTTGTCGGCAGAGAGATGACGCTTTCTGAACTCAGTCTTTTCCGTGAACGTACAGGAATTGAAGTGGAATATTTCATGCATGGCGATATGTGCATTTCCGAAAGCGGTCAATGCATTCATTCCGGTGTTCTCTTTGGGCAAAGCGGCAATCGCGGGCGCTGCCTCAAGCCTTGCCGCTGGCCATATCAACTGATCGATGAGAACACGAAGGAAGTTCTTGACCAAAATGGGCCGGGACCTTACAAGCTTGCCCTCAAGGACATGTGCATGTACCGAAGCATTCCTCAGTTAATTCAAGCAGGTGTTTTTTCCTTTAAAATTGAAGGACGCATGCGACCGCCTGAATTTATACGCCGCATCGTAAGCATTTATCGCCGTGCCATTGACTCGTATCTCAGCGATCCCAATGGTTTTTCATGGAACGAAGAAGATTGGCAGGATTTGTATCACAACCGTGCAAGAGATTTCACAACGACCTTCGCTTTTGGGCAGCCAACAAAAAAGGATATTGGGTTTGATGGCAGCCGTGAGCCTCGTTTCTTTAGCGAAGCTGTCAAGGAAGCAGGCTTCCAAGACGATATCTTGCACCAAGAACCTCCTATCGAAAAAGAAAACGACAGGAAGCGACAGCTTTCCGTGCGGGTCAATACGTTGGCATCTGCAAAATCTGCGATTGAAAACGGCGCAGACAGAATCTATGTCGGAGGAGAAGCCTTCAAGCCATTGGTTCCATGGAAGCTTTCCGATTACCAAGAAATCCTCTCCTTTGCCAAGGAACACGGGGCTAAGGTTATCATCAATACGCCACGCACCACCATGAGACGGGAATGTGGCGAGCTGGAGCAATTCCTTTCGGCTATAAAGAATATGTCCCCAGACGGTATCATGGTCAGCAATCTTGGTACCTTGCGGCTCGTACAGGAACTAACGCAGCTTCCTGTGCAGGCAGACATATCCTTCAACCTTTTCAACCATTTAGCCGCAAAATTCATGAAAGAAAATGGTATTTCCATGGCGACTGCCTCACTGGAGCTTTCCTTTGCACAGTTAAAGGACATCGTTGAAAAGTCTGAGCTTCCCATTGAGGCAATCGTGCATGGCACTTATGAGTCCATGATCTGCGACCACAACATTCCAGCCATGAGCCTGCCAAATTTCAACGAATTAAATCAGCCAGAGTTAATGGATAGGCACTATGCATTATTGGACCGTGCCGACGAAATCCACTCTATTCGCATTGACCAGTATGGACGCAATCATATTTGCTTTGCAAAGGATCTCTGCCTGTATCCTTATCTTGAAAAATTCAACGGCATTGCTTCTTACCGCATTGAAGCACAAGACTATTCTCCGGAATTGACCGCAAAAGTTACGCATCTTTATCGTCAGCGATTGGATTCCCTTTCAACCAAAGAACCGATCAAAGACCTAAAGGCACTGGATGAATTACAGCAGCTAAGCCCTCGGAAATTTGGTATAGGCACTTACCGTTTCCGCAAGAGCAGAAACTCAATTTAAGGAAACTTTATGGGATAAGGAGTGATGAAACATGCCAAACTATATAGGGCCTGAATCCATTTTGGAAAAGAAGAAAAAATACATCATGCCATGCTTGGGGCATTTTTACAAAGAACCTCGCCAAATCGTTCGCGGTGAAATGCAGTACCTCTATGACAGCGAAGGCAGAAAATACTTGGATTGCTTTGCTGGAGTTTCTGTTATCAACTGTGGGCATTGCAATCCAGAAATCACCGAAAAGGTTTGCAGGCAGGTAAACACCTTGCAGCATGTCTGCAATATTTATCTCACAGAGAACATGCTGCTTCTCGCAGAACGCTTGGCAGAAGTCACGCCGGGGAAGCTTCAAAAATCCTTCTTCTGCTCTACTGGCTCCGAAGCAAACGAGGGAGCGGCGCTCCTCGCATCCATTTATACGGGAAGCAATGAATTTATATCCCTGCGTAACGGACTGCATGGCAGGACTAAGCTAGGTATGAGCCTCACGGGAATCCAAATGTGGCGAACGGATTCCAATCCTGTCAATGGCATCAGTTTCGCCCCCAACCCCTACTGCTACCGTTGCCCGCTCAAGAAAAAATATCCGGAGTGCGACCTCGCCTGCGCAAACATGATAGAGGATGTCATCAAAACTTCAACCTCCGGCCATCCTGCAGCCTTGATTGCAGAATCTATTCAGGGAAATGCAGGTATCGTTGTTCCTCCGAAAAATTATTTTAAGCGTGTCAAAGAAATTCTTGAAAAATATCATAGCCTGCTGATTGTTGATGAGGTTCAAACGGGATTTGCCCGCAGCGGAAAAATGTTTGCTATTGAAAACTTTGAAACCGTTCCGGATATCATGACAATGGCAAAAGCTTTAGGAAATGGTGCTCCCATCAGTGCTTTCATTTCTACTGCAGAAATTGCGGATACCTATACGAAACCGGGGGCTTCCACATTGGGCGGAAATCCGGTATCCTCTACGGCAGGCCTTGCTGTTCTCGACTATATCGCAGAACATCAGCTCATGGAAAATGCCCGCCTGCGTGGCAACCAACTTCAAGCAGGCTTGGCAGAGCTTCAAAAGAAATATCCTGTTATTGGTGATATTCGAGGATTAGGACTTATGGTAGGAGCGGAATTCGTTCATCCGGAAACCAAAGAACCTTATCCCGATCTTCTGGATGAGCTTCTCGAAACCTTAAAAAATCGTGGCTTTATTATCGGAAAAAATGGTGTTGCAAGAAACGTCATGGCATTCCAGCCACCGCTTGTCATCACCGAAGAAGATATTCATAACCTGCTCAATGCTCTTGAGCTTGCTTTATCGGAAATTCAATAAGCAAAAATACGGCAAGTCCAAAATTTGGACTTGCCGCATTTTTTAACGAAGCAAGCATTTTCCCATAGAGTCCCTTACCACAGTCTCTGGAATCTCGTTTTCCACCACAACGCTTCCAATGGATTGCATCAACACCCAATGAACCTTCCCTTGAATTGTCTTTTTATCGTGAAAAATTGATTCATACATATTGTCTGCCGTACAGCCCTCTGCCTGCTGCGGAAGCCGCAGTGCATCAATCAGCTGCTTTATTCTTTGCACGGTCTTTTCCTCAATATATCCCATGAACAGACTAATATAGGCGGCACCTATCATTCCTACTGCAACTGCTTCTCCATGATTGTAGCGAGTATATTTTGTCTCCTGCTCGATTGCATGTGCCATCGTATGTCCAAAATTTAGAATTCTTCGCAGTCCGGATTCCTTTTCATCCTTTCCAACAACAAGCGCTTTGATTTCACAAGACCGTGCTATTATATGCATCATGGTTTCCGAATGGAGGGCGAGTATTTCCTCTACATGATTTTCCAAAAAGCAGAAAAAACTCTCATCATAAATAATGCCATATTTGATAATTTCAGCCAATCCCGTATAAATCTCACGCTCAGGCAAGGTTTTCATGTAATCCAGATCCATAAAAACAGCATCTGGCTGATAAAAACAACCTATCAAATTCTTGCCAAGCGGATGGTTGACTGCCACCTTGCCTCCAACGCTCGAATCCACCTGTGCCAAAAGGCTGGTCGGCAACTGGATAAACGGCACGCCCCGCATATAAGTAGCGGCGATAAATCCTGTCAAATCTCCTACCACACCACCGCCAAGCGCAAAAATTGGCGACTTGCGGTCAAGCTTCCATTCAATTGCTTTTGTGTAAATCCCTTCCAGTATCTCCATGCTTTTTGAGGTTTCTCCAGCAGTTACTGTATACAGCACAGACTGCAGTCCAGCCTCTTTCAAAATTTGAAGCACCGTTTCCCCGTACAAAGCTCCCACATTTGTATCTGTAACGACAAGAGCATGGCAGGAATAGCCCTTCGCCTGAATAAACTTGATAATTTCATCCTTCAGGCAATGACCAATAAAAATATCATAACTGTTTTCACCAAGGTCTACCCTTACTTTACGCATAATCACAGCCCCCTGTTCCTCAGATAATGGACGATATCATCAACGACCTGCAAAGGCGACCATTCACTCGTATCTACCGTATAATCTGCTTGTTTATAGAGTTCCCTGCGTTCCTCCATCAAAACTTCCACGGCTTTGCGGCGATTGCCTTCATCCCTCGCATCTAGCACAGGGCGATTTCCTTTGTGCGCAGTTCTCTCCAAAATTGCATCAACAGATGCTGACAAGCAAATCATTACGCCATTTTCTTTTAGAATTTTTACGTTCTCTGCATCCTTCACGGTGCCTCCGCCCGTGGCTATCACAGTTTTTTTTCTTTCTGATAAACGTTTCACCATTTGTTTTTCACATGTTCGGAAATAGTCCTCACCACATTTTGCAAACATTTCCGGAATCGTCATTTCATATTCCTTTTCAATGGCTTGATCAATATCCACAAAGGCAAGCCCCAGCTTTGAAGCTAGCCTTTTCCCTGTGCTGGTCTTTCCCGTTCCCATAAATCCAATCAATATAATGTTTTTCATAGTAATCACCATGCATTTTCCATACGATTCTTGTATGCATCCATAAAGGAAAGCAAGTCCACCATTGCATCATTTCCAAACTTTTCGCAAACAGCCTGCGCTATAACAAATGCCATCATAGCCTCCCCCACCACAGAAGCAGCCGATACTGCACAGGTATCACTGCGTTCCTTGCACGCAAGCACTTCCTCCTTGCTATGCACGTCAATGGAATGCAACGGCTTCATAAGCGTTGGAATCGGCTTCATAACAGCACGCACAACAATGTCCTCGCCATTGCTCATGCCGCCCTCCAACCCGCCTGCTCGATTGGTCTTGCGATAAACATTTTTCTCCATATCAAAATACATTTCATCATGCATTTGGCTTCCGGGCAAATTGGCATATTCAAATCCGGCACCAATCTCCACACCCTTAATTGCCTGAATGGACATGATTGCTCCAGCAATTTTGGTATCCAATCGACGATCCCATTGAATATGAGAACCCAGTCCAACAGGAACCCCACGAACAATGACTTCAAAAATTCCGCCAAGCGTATCGCCTTTTTCTTTTGCTGCACGTATTTTTTCTTTCATTTTTTCTTCAGCCATTGCATCATAGCAATTCAGATCCGAATCCGTTTTATGAATATCATCCTGTTTTATTTTATCTTTATCAATTTCAATGCCACCAATGTTTGTCACATGAGAAACGACCTGTATACCACACTCCCTCAAAAATTGCTTGCAAAGCGCCCCTACTGCCACCCGCATGGTAGTTTCTCTTGCACTGGAACGCTCCAAAATATCACGGATATCTTTGCGTGCATATTTTTTATAGCCAGTCAAGTCTGCATGTCCCGGACGTGCGGCTGTTACCGTCTCGCCTGACGGACTTCCTGCAACCGACATGCGTTCTGTCCAATTTTCCCAATCCTTATTAACAACCCGCAAGGTAATGGGTCCGCCCAAGCTTTCCCCAAAACGAACACCTGACAAGATTTCGATGCTGTCTTTTTCGATTTTCATTCGACCGCCACGTCCATATCCTTGCTGGCGACGTGCCAACTCACCGTTGATTTCGTCCATGTTTACCCGCAAGCCTGCCGGCAATCCTTCTAAAACAGCGGTCAAGCATGGTCCATGGGATTCCCCTGCTGTCATAAAACGCAACGCACTCATAACGACACCTCACTGATGGATTTTTTAACTAATAGTTTAGGCTATCCACCAGCATAAATCAAGTATCTCAATTCTTCATGGAATAAACAAGAACCTTTATCTGGCAATCCAGCCTTTCCTGATTGCTTTTTACATTCATTCCCTGAATCTGCAAATACCGCCTGCTTTCTTGCAGACTTTTTAAATAATCCAACAAGCCAAAATATCCGCATTGAAATTTAACTTCAATCGGAAGTTGCTCCATTTCTCCATTTGTTTCTTTTTTTCCGGGAGTTATTCCAGACAACTCGACTCGGTTCTCCACTGCCATAGACTGCAATCCCAACAATACATTTCCCTGCTCCAACTCATTAGGAAGCATAGTTTGGACGGATGCATTCAATTTTTCTGCTTTTTTCTTGTCCTCAGCATAATTGGGATGTGCATTCATGTAATTTTCAATCATAGAAATTTCCTGCACTTCCGCGAGCTGATTTTCTTTCAACTCGCTAATTTCATTTTTCCAAGCACAATGCACAAAGAAAAAATATACAACATGACATAAAATACCTGCAATACAAATACAAAGAAAAATCCGTTCTCCCATACATGTTCTAATCCAATCCATTCCATAAAGCCCCTCTAAAATCTCACTTTCAAATTCACAAGCTAAACTGCAAAGAAAATTCTACCATGCCCGCATCTTTTCCATCCTTTTGTATTTTGGATTCTTTAAGCGAAGGAACATCAGCAAAAAAATCCTTATCCTCTTCAAACATTCTTAAAAAATCAGCCAAAGCATCAAAATTAACCGCTTTTCCCTTGATTTCCAATTGATGGTTTTCTGTCTGCCCTAATTCTGTTATATAGACACCTTCTTGTGTCATGCTTCCAAAATGGACCAATATACTTCTCCAAGGTATAGATGCTTTTGAAAGTTGCACTAATTGATGATTCTTCCGCTCTGTCTGCCTGCAACAATCTTCTAATTCCTCCATCTTTCTCTTTTCCGTTGCAAATTCCATGTATTTCCTGTGCGTATCCTCTTTTTCATATCTCACATCAGATAACGTCCATAAATCCATGCCGGAAAGAAACAGCAAAGGCACTATAAAAAAACAGGCTGCCAGTATATTAATTTTCTTCCAATCCCATCGCTCTTTGCGCTCTAAACATGTCACATCCATGCAACAGGGAAGCGGCTCCTGACATGCACTCATAGCCGCACAAACAGCAGGAATGGCATCTTCTGGAATTTTTTCTATATGTTCCGGCAATCTTATTTCATTTTCATAAACAGTAAGGCAGATATCATCATAATATGCTTGCTCTTTCCAATCATACACCCCCATTAAAAAATTAATGGGGGTTCCTGCTTCTGCCCAAGCTTTTTCCCATGTCTTTGCATATCCATCATTCACGGCTAATATATGATATTCATCGCCAGATGATTCTTTTTTTTTTGCGGCTGACCGAAAAGCAGCTTCTCCAAACCATCCGCTCCCCTCTATTTCCCAATAAGCTGCTTCCTGCAATTCGTTATCCATCAGGTTTGGAAATTTTCCAGTACAATAATAGATCTCATCATCGGGAATACAAACAGCCAAATTTTCTTCCTTTTTTGGCATCCTCATAGAATGCAAATAATACAATTCAGCCGTATCAACGGCCTCATTCTCCAGAACCGCATGATGATTCCATGGAATTTCCACAAACTCTGAAACTACCCAGCTTTCTTCTTTTTTTATATGGAGAATATACATCCTATCCTTTGAAAAACAAACTCCCGTTCCTTCGGAATAGTTTTTTCTTAATTTTGCGTCCAAGGAATCCAATATGCCCATTTGTAACGATCTCCCCTTTTTTCCATGAATCCCTGCATGGATTTTGATTCTTGCTTTTCACCCTTCAAATTTTCGGCAATACTCAAAAGCACGATCCCCTCTTCGATTCGTTTTCCGTATACTATGAGATGCACATCTCTTTGATTGTATTCGTCCTTGCATATCTTCTTTATGGAAATAGGCATGTCGGTTTCCACCTGCATCCCTTTTTCTTCCAGTTCCATGACAACATCCTCCATGGCACCTTCCATGTCATATCGCAGCTGCAAATCATGCTCGCAGGATAATGCCATAGCCTGACTTGCCTTCCCAACGGAAAGCAAGCTGATTCCTGCAACCGATGCTGTCAACAAAAAAATCCCTGCAATTACGGAAAACATTCCTTTTTGATCGAAATATTTCATTCCGCACGTCACTCGCCCTTCAAATAAACAGAGGTCTCCAAGGTATAGGAATGATTCGTTCTATCACTTGTCCCAGTGCATATAATATGCAAAATATCAGGTGCCACTCTCTCGCATTGAAAATCGGAAACATAAACATTCCCCAAAATACTGCTTCCCGTAAGTGGTGCGCTTGCTGTCTGATAAATAATACGATACCTGTGATGCCCTCCATCTCGCTTTCTTGCATAAAGCTTCGTTACCAATGGAAATTTCTCTGCACTCTTTGGATCCCCATCTGCATGCGCATAAATTCGTAAGTTATCATCATAAACACCATGATACCAATCTACCTGTTTCGCCCTCACCAAATCATCTACCAAACGATTCATAACAATCGTCATAGAATTTTCTAATTCCCAATCCGCTAACTGGATATATGCCGTTTTTCCCATCCACAAAAAAATACCGCCCAATAATGTCATGAGAAAAATCATCATGGGCAAGGACAGCAATGCCTCAAGCAGCACATATCCATGCTCATTCCGTAACCTTATCTCGCACCTTTCGTTCCAATTCCACATGTTTTTCTTTGCCGCCTTCCTTCCAAGAAATCTTAATGCAAACTAAACAAACAGAACTTTCTTGAAATTTTGCCGTTCCAGAGACAAGATAACAACATTGATTCCGAAAAACTTGTTTTTCTCCTGCTGCAAGCTTCATCATTTGCTCTTGCAAACAACCATGTGATCCCTCCGCAATAACCCCTGCCATTTCTTCCTCAGCCAGATAAATTGCCGCAATGCGATTGCGGCTGTCCTCTCGCAGTTGAAGGCTCATCCGATATCCTGTCAGCAGCCCAATCATCGAAAGCAGAATACCGCATAGCAAAATGGTTTCCATCAAAAAAAATCCCTTCTCATTCCCAATCTTCATGGCCGCACCCTGTCTATCCTTACTCGCCCTGCTTGATCAATAATGACATACCGACTTCGTGGCTCTGCAGACAGCTTCGTTCGCAGCTCAATCGTCCTCGGGTTCCATGGTGTCCCATCAATCAAGAAACCAATATCGTTCTTGCCAAATACTTCTACCAAAGAAATCAATGGAAGACAGGTATGGACCGCTCTAGTCTGGTAGGAATCATCCAAAAGTTCATATCGATCTGCGTGAATTCGCAAAACATGAAAATATTTGTTTTTCCTGCGTTCCTCCTCAAAATTAAATCCATGAAATGAATTAGTCCTTTGTTCTTCCTGAAGCAAGCGAATATCTTTTGCAAGAGATATCGCTTCATATTCCAATAACGCTTCTTCAACATAATTACGACCTACCATAGCAACCATTCCTAAAAATACAAAGATAGCGCAAATCACAAAAACTGCTTCCAGATACAAAAATCCTCTCTCATTTTCAATCATTTCAAATGCTCCATACTGCCAAATAAATTTGATCGCCCCAAAAATATGATATATAGGAACCAACCGACAAAAAAGGAGCGAATGGAAGATATTGTCTTTTATCCCCTACGCTGAATAAATAGAATGCCACCATAGTTGCTAAAAAAAATGCAAGCAATACTGCAACCGATAACAATTCCCATCCCAGCCATGCACCAATTGCAGCCGCAAATTTCACATCACCGCCTCCCATACCTCCATGGCTCATGCAGTACACCATATAAAAGAAGCCTCCCCCCAATATACTTCCGATGAAGGCATCGAAAACACCTACCTGCACAGGAAGCAAGGATAGCATCATCCCTGTTCCCCAAAAAGGATAAGTGAAACAGTCAAAAATATATCCGTATCGGTAATCCAAAACAGCGATAAGAAAAAGCATTATCAAAAAACAGCATCCTGCCAATCCATACAAACTCAATCCATTGACTGCAAGAACTGGAATACCTAAAACAAAGATTCCACTCAAAATACAGCTGCAGTCCTTCCACAAAAGCCCCCATGAAAAACGCATGGTATCTTCCATTGCATTTCCTCACTTTCCAAATGCCCCTGCTGTCATGCCACCGCACATCGCACGTTTCTGAGTCCCAGCCACGGCATCCTCTGTTTCCTTGGCATCAGCAATCGTATAAGCTGTATCGGAAAGTTCTATCACTTTTCCATTTTTTAACTTGCATTTTCCCTTGGGCGGCTTTAAGTTCTCTATATCTGTAACATATTCTTTTAAGTCAGACAAACTAGATGGCTCTGTCCCATACTCGGTTGCATACATAATAATAGCAGCGTCCAAAACCTGTAAATCCGCTTGTACCTTGGCTGTATTCGCCAATGTTACCGATTTAGTGAACCTAGGTACCGCAATCGTTGCTAACACGCCAAGTAAAGTACAAACTACAAGAACCTCGATCAATGTGAATCCTCGTTGATTTAATTTTTTCACAGAATCACCCTTTCCAATTTCTTATACGGTCTTTTGTCCTTTGACAATGAACATATTCATATTATATCAAATATTAATTAAAGCACAAGTGTCTTTCATAAAAATACATGTAAGATATTAGACATAAAAAAACGCCACCTCTCAAAAGATGACGTTTCATACCCAGATACCCTATATCCATGGTATTAATCCAATTCTATTACATTCCCCTGCAGCCGAAATCGTCCTAGCTTTAACTTTAATTGCAGCATCTCGACTGTTCCATACACAAGAGCTTTTTCTTTGCTTCTATTCCTCCATCAGCAGAATATCCCGTCATACTTCCATCTTTTCCAACCACTCGATGGCACGGAATGATAATTTGCACTGGATTTTTTCCAACCGCTTGACCAACGGCTCGAACTGCCTGCGGTTTTCCCAATGCCTTTGCAATATCTCCATAGGTACGAACTGCTCCATAAGGAATCTTTCTTAACTGCGTCCACACCTCTAATTGAAAATCTGAACCGCACAGCTTCAACGGCAACGTAAAATTCTTTCTTTTTCCAGAAAAATATTCCTCCAATTCCCTCACTGCTTGATTTGCAATCGGCGGAACTGCCCCCTTGCTCGTGTGCTTTTCCATTTTCACAGGGTGATAAATCAATTCCATAATCCTCATTCCATCCGTGATAATTTCTACGGAAGAATTTTTTAATGGGCAAATAATGACCCGCTCTTTGCTCCCCACATCCAAAACGATCTCCGCCTCTCCTTATGAAGTTCCTTGCAAATATTCTCTTAATGCTGACTTCATGGATTCAACATCAGGCAAAATTCCCGTCCAAAGCCGAAATGCCTCCGCTCCTTGCCCCGCAAGCATCCCTTCTCCATTCAATATATCAAAACCAGCTTCCTTGGCTTTTCTCAATAATTTTGTTTCTGCAGGTGTATAGATAATATCATAAACCAATGCACCCTTTTTTAATCGGGATAAATCTACGAAAGGCATCTGTTCCACCTTTGGATACATTCCCAAAGGTGTCGTATTTACGAGCAAATCAGTTTCTCCTAAAATTTCAAGAAAACCATCATCTTCCCAAGGCAACACCTCAATATCTGCATAATGACAGAAAAAATCTGCCACGGGCTTTGCTTTTGCAACATTCCGCACCACCAACCGAATCCGTGCCGCCTGCCCTTTAATCAGGCTCCAAATGACAGCTCTTGCAGCACCGCCAGCGCCCAGCACGGAAACACTTTTTCCTTTAGGCTGAAATCCCTTTCTCAGCAAAGCATCCATAAAACCAGCCGCATCTGTATTATAGCCCACAAGATATCCATCTTCATTTACGATGGTATTCACAGCACCAATAATCTTTGCATCTTCATCAATTCTATCCAAATATTCTACGACAGAAGTTTTGTGGGGTATCGTTACATTGACTCCCCGAATTTGAAATGCACGAATCCCATCTACAGCCTCTTTCAGCTGTTCAGGCTTAACAGGAAATGCTACATATATGTAGTCCAACCCCTCTTTTTTCAAAGCCGTATTCTGCAAGACTGGAGACAAGGAATGTGCGATGGGATATCCAATTACCCCAAGGTTCTTCGTATTTCCCGTAATCATGTATCTACCTCTCAAGTATGCTGCTTCCGTGTTTCGTGTAAAAGGCTCATCTTCAAATCATAATAATCCGGTGTCATGTCAAGATAATGGCGATGCGGATTTTCAAATCGTTGTTCTTCTTCCCAAATTTCATGATTCAGTTGTTCTTTTACATAATCACGGATTGCATCCAGCTTAGGCAGTTTTTCGACACGTTTCCCATTCCTGACATAAAGCTTGCGAAGATTCCTCACCGTACATCCATCAAAAGAACGATTCTTCCACGGTTTCTGAGGATCAACATAGCGATAAGGGCTTGACATATCAACAGTCTCTCCACAAATCGCCAAAAGATCTGCCACGGCATGCCCGTCCTTGTCATAAACACGGTAAACATCCTTAAGTCCTGGATTCGTAATCTTTTCCACATTCTCAGAAACCTTTATGCGCGGCAAAAAGACTCCGTTTTCACCAACAGCAGACAGCTTATAGACTGCACCAAAAACAGGCTGGGACTTTGCTGTAATCAAACGTTCCCCAACACCAAAGCTGTCAATACAAGCTCCTTGCCCTAAAAGAGAGGTTATCGTAAATTCATCCAAACTGTTTGATACAACGATCTTGCAATCCTCAAGCCCTGCTTCATCCAACATCATGCGCACACGTTTGGATAAATATGCCAAGTCGCCAGAATCAATACGTATCCCCTTAAGTCTCTTTCCCATAGGTTCCAAAACTTCTTTCGCCACTCGAATAGCATTAGGAATCCCAGAATGTATAACATCATAGGTATCTACCAAAAAAACCGTAGAATCCGGATAGACCTCCGCATACTTCTTAAATGCCTCAAATTCATCACCAAAAAACATGACCCAGCTATGCGCCATTGTTCCGCTGACAGGAATCTCAAACATTTGACCAGCTGATACCGTAGCAGTTCCAACCACTCCGCCAATATAAGCAGCCCTTGCTCCATAAGTTGCCGCATCCATATTATGTGCCCGACGTGCACCAAAATCAGATACTGCTCTCCCAGCAGCCGCCCTTACAATACGTCTTGCTTTGGTAGCAATCAAGGATTGATGGTTTATTTGTGCTAAAATTGCAGTTTCCACTAACTGTGCATCAATAAGAGAAGCTACAACAGTAAGCACAGGCTCATCGGGGTACATGACGGTTCCTTCTGCAAAAGCATAAATATCCCCTTTGAACTCAAAATTGGCTAAGTATTGAAGGAATTCTTCAGAAAACAAGTTTTGCTTACGAAAATAATCAATATCCTCATTTGAGAACTTCATGTTTTCCACATATTCAATCACTTGTTCCAATCCTGCAAAAATAGCAAAACCACCCTTATCTGGATTTTGACGATAAAATACGTCAAAGACAACTTTTGTCTCCGTATCGCAATCCTGAAAATAACCATTTGCCATAGTCATCTCATAAAAATCCATCATCATACTGATATTGCGCTTATCAAACTGTGTCATAAAAGACTCCCATCTCTCAACTCAGATTCATCATCTTTTTATAAAAACTTGTTAACGACACTGCGATCAGAAAAGCTGTCTCTTAATGCCCTTTCTTTCATGCAGAAAAATTAGCTGCTCCGTCCTCCTCAGATAATTATAACGCCCTCAATCAAGAAAATGCAACAAGCATTTTCTTCCTTGACAGCG
>CALELM010000069.1 GCA_937902665.1 uncultured Selenomonadaceae bacterium | reverse complement strand
ATCAGGCTTATGCGATGGTGTGCACGCTCTATGCCACGTTCGGCAAGAGCGCACCGGCAAGAGGCAGCGCCGTTTTCCAGACCATCTTCGACCGCGTGGCGGACATTCAGGAAGAGGCGGCTACCTATATCGTGGAACATCTCCAGGACGGCGATGATCTGCCCAGGAACCTCGGAAAGGCCATTATCGCCCATTGGTTCAACTGGCAGGCGGAAAACGGCATCACGCACGAAAAGGCCTACTGCCCGATGTGTGAAGGGCATGGCGGCTGGGAATGCTTCAAGCGCAACGCTCCTGGCTCCAGGCTGCAGTACGTCAACATCTTTTGGCGCTGCCCGCGCTGCACGGAAGGTGAAGACAAAGCCAAGCTGAAGACTGACAGCCAGCTGCGCAGGGAAGGGTGGCTTGTAATGCCGCACAAGTATCCTGGCGGCTTCGTGGCCTTCAAAAACGAGCAGGTGCTTGGCCTGCAGCCGATCAAGACTTCTCTGGTCAATCATACGCCGCAGAATATCCAGCGGTTATTATCGGGCGAAGCGCCCAGGCAGGTCATAAAGCCCGCGGAGGAATGCGAATGGTTCTGACATACGAATGCGCACGGCAGCATATCCGCAGCAATACGCCGATGGAACACGGCCGCAACGAATGGTGCCACCATACATGCCCGAACTATCCGGAGAAGACCAAGGTACCGCGGGCATTCCAGCGCATTTGCTGCGCAGTGTGCAACAGGAGCTTCCGCATGGGGCGCAGCTGGGCGGAGAGCCAGAAGCCTGTAACGTGCCCTGAAGGAGCCTGCCGGATGGCATGGAAGCGGATGGACGCGGAACAGAAGCAGGAAGCGCTGGAGCGTGCCAAAGAGATTGAAGACAGCTGGAGATAACATGACGGGACTTCGTAGCGATATGGATCAGATCCTCGACAGAATATGCGAGCGCGTCCGTTGGGCACGCACCAAGCACGCCGACGAATGGACGGGAAACGGCAAGTACTACGCCCTGGGCGTAATCTCTGACGAGATGCGGGAGTTTGAGCATGCCGTGGAACACGAATCCACGGAGCGGCAGGAGGACGAGGCGCTGGACGTCATCGCAACGTGCGTGCGCTTCCTGTCTAGGGAGTATGAAGGTGCCCACGCTGACATTTAGCATTGAAAACTGCTGGCCGGTGAACCGGACGAAGAAAGGCAAGCGAGCCTATGCGGGCTGGGACTACCTCTACGCCAGGTTTGAAAAGACGTACGACGCCGGCAGCTGGATGTGGCAGGCGATCAGGGCAGAAGGTGCCAGGCCGACGCGGGTGCACTTCATGCTGATCCCTAGCCGGCAGCTGGATGTGGCAGTGGAGCAATACCGCGACGCTTTGCTGGATCTGTGCAGGCATGTCGGCTTCACGGACAAGCGGCGGCAGCCGATCCCTGTGGTGATAACAATGCTTCCATACGACGGCGAGAAACGCCCGCATGAATGGCTGGCAACAATTCTGGAGTATGCGCTATGACGGGACTTTTGACTGTATCGGGTGTGGTCGGTTTCTGCATCGGCTTCGTGGCCTGCTTCATCATGTTTGCACGGTGGTAGCCCATGCCTCCGGTCAAGCACACCTTCGCTCCCGGCGTGATTCCGACGGAACACCAGGAACAGGCAGCGCTCTGCCGGTGGTGGGCTGTGTACTGCAAGCAGCAGGGGATACCGGAACGTTTGCTGTTCCACATTCCCAACGAGGCGCACCGTTCCTACACGCTTGCGGCACGTCTTCGCTCCGAAGGAATGCGGGCCGGAGTGCCAGACCTCTGTTTAGCCGTCCCACGCGGCTCCTACGGCGCTTTATACATCGAGATGAAGCGGACTAAGCATTGGAGGCTTTCCGACGAACAGAAGGCCGCTCTGAGCGATTTTGAGGGTGCTGGCAATCGTGTGGCTGTGTGCAAAGGGGCTGCGGAGGCAATGGACGTGATCCAGGACTATTTGCGGGGCTAGGATGGAATGCTCAAATACTGCGATTACTGCGGAACAGCTTTTGAGACGGCCAATACAAGGCGCCTTTATTGCTGCGCAGCCTGCCGCAGGAATGCGGACAACGAACGCAAGGCGGATCGCAGGGAAGAAGAGGCAGGGCTCCGTGCTGAATACGATATGCCGGACGACTGGGCGCTGCATGATCTGGGAGAAGATGTGATCGAGAACAGCCTGACCGATGGGTGGACTTCTGCCTGCGAGCTGTGCGCGGACGAAGCGATAGCGGGGCCGATGGCTTGCCAGCAATGCCCGCACTGGAAGGCGCAGCAGAAGGGCAAGAAGCGCAAGGGAAGCGCTGGAATTGATCTGCTGTGCGCAATGTGCCGCGATGGTTGCAGGGTGTAAGCTGGGTTAAAAAGGCTAAATTGGAGGGCTTATGGCTGAAAACATTGTTTTTGAAGCGGCGCACAAGTTCGTGATGCGTTGGGAAGGCGGTTTTTGCAATGACAAGAACGATCCCGGCGGCGCGACGAAATACGGCGTCTCGCTGCGGTTCCTCAGGGAAGAGGGCTATGACATAGATCATGACGGCGATATTGACGTTGATGACGTGCGAGCCGTGACGCCGGAAGATGCAAGGCGGATTTTCCGAAAGCATTTCTGGCCGGATGATTTTGAACGCTTCGCGGCCACGCATCCGCGCATGGCTTTTGCCGCGTACGATACGGCGGTGAACATGGGTTTGGGCGTTGCAAAGCGTTTCGTGCAGCGTGCCGTGGGAACGACGGAAGATGGCATTTGGGGAAAGAAGACGTGGGCTGCGATCAAGGAGACGCCGGACTTCATCGGCGTATGCAATATGCTTGGCTTCCGTCGCGCACGCTATGAAGCCTTAGTCGAACGCAATCCGAAGCTTGGTGATTTTCTCTGCGGCTGGATGAACCGCGTCAACGCTCTGTCTGTGGAGGTCAGCAAATGACCTACAATGGCCTTCTAGTCGACGAAAACGGGATAATTGGCACTGGAGTACGCTTTGAGCGCATTCGGCGCATTACGGGCTATCTGGTGGGCGCTTTGGACAGGTTCAATAATGCCAAGGCAGCCGAAGAGCACGACCGCGTAAAGCACTTCAACATGCGGCATACGCCGTGGACAACGGAAGGCCGCGACGAGATGGCCGCCAGGGGGCTTTGATGAGGCTGTTGGATCTAATCGTGCGCTTATGGCGCGGGATGGTGTGGGTGTTCGTTCTCCTGGCTAAACTGGACAAGACAAGCAGGGGGCGATGATGAGCTGGCACGACATCAAGGAAACAGCGGACTGGATGGGCGTATGCCGCTTCGTCCTTTCGCTTGTCATTGTGGCCGTATTTAGTGCGGTGGTTTTCACCGTGCTGTTTGCCAGCGCCGCGAAGATGGGAGAAGCCGCCCTTATGCTTGTGGGCGTGCTGTGTTCCTCCTTCGGTGCGGTGGTCAATTACTACATCGGATCGTCAAGCGGCAGCGCGGTAAAGGACAAGTTCCTGAAGGGGGCAAAGTGAGCGAAGAGCGCAGCTATTCCCCGCGTGACATGGAAATCGAGATCCGCCTGGCAAGGATCGAGGACAAGCTGGACGCAATGAGCGGCCGCTTCAAAGCCCTGGACGATCACGAGGTGCGGATCAGTAAACTGGAGCGTGCGCAGATCTACCGCAACGGCTGGATAGCCGGCGCAGCTTTTGCAGGCGCAGCGGCATGCGAAATTCTGCGGAGGCTCTTTGGGATGTAGATGACAGACAGACAAAAGCTGTTCGTGCAGGAGTACCTGGTGGATCTGAATGCGAGTGGCGCAGCCAGACGAGCCGGGTACTCTGAACGAACGTCAGGGATAAGGGCGGGAAAGCTTATGGCGAATCCAGAAGTGCAGGCGGCTATCGCGCAGGCGATGGACGAGCGTGTAAAGCGCACGGAGATAACGGCCGACTATGTGCTGAATAATCTGCGCAACATCGCGGAGCGCTGCATGGTCGAGGAAGACTTCAACGCGGCCGGCGCAAACAAGGCGCTGGAGCTGTTGGGCAAGCATTTAGGCCTGTGGACTGAGAAAAACGAGACTGTGATCACCGGGCCCAATGGCGGGCCGGTGGAAACGCGGCAGGACGTCCAGGTAACCTTCGTGAGGCCTAAATGATCGACGTTCGTATGCCTGAAGCTTTCTGGCCGCTTTTTGAGCCGCATCGGTACAAGATCTGCTATGGCGGCCGCGGTGGCGGCAAGTCGCGTGCCTTTGCAATGGCGTTGCTGGTGGAAGGCTACAGGCGGCCGATACGCTGCCTGTGTGCCCGTGAAATCCAGCTTTCCATACGCGATTCCGTGAAGCGTCTGCTGGATGACGAGATTGAAAGGCTGGGCCTGCGCGACTTCTACACGTCAACGGACTTTGAGATACGCGGAGCCAATGGCACGCTGTTTATCTTTTCCGGCCTGCGCTCCAGCCCTGAGAAGATCAAGTCATACGAAGCCCTGACGCACTGCTGGATCGAGGAAGCGGAGACTGTCAGCGAGAAGTCGCTGGATCTGCTTACGCCGACGATGCGTGCGGAAGGCTCCGAAATATGGATGTCGTTTAATCCTGATCGCATAGGCGCTCCGGTGTGGCAGCGCTTCGTCGTAAACACGCCTCCGCCAGGCAGCTGGGTAAAGAAGGTGACGTACAGGGATAATCCCTGGTTTCCTGAAGTACTGCGTGAAGAAATGGAGCACTGTAAGGCTACGGATCCAGACAAGTACGATCATGTCTGGGAAGGCAATCCGCGGCTTATGGCGCAGGGCTCGTACTACGGCAAGCTGCTGAAGGAAGCGGACGAGCAGGGCAGGCTGGGCAAGGTTCCTGTGGAGCCGAACCTGCTTGTAAACACGGCGTGGGACTTGGGTATAGCCGACAGTGTGGCGATATGGTTCTTCCAGTATGCGCCTGTGGGCCGCGCTGGGGAATGGCGTTTCATCGACTACTACGAAGCCAACGGCGAAGGCCTGCTGCACTACGCGGAGGTGCTGGCCAAGAAAGGCTACCACTACGGCGTGCACGTTGGGCCGCACGATATTGCTGTGCGAGAACTTGGAACCGGCAAGAGCCGCATCGAAACGGCCAGGCAGATGGGCCTTAATTTTACCGTAGCACCGCGTCTGCCGGTGATAGACGGAATCGAGGGGGCAAGGCAGGTGCTTGCGTCTGCGTGGTTTGACAAGGAACGCTGTGCCAAGGGGCTGGAATGCCTCTGGGGCTATCAGCGTGAATACGACGATGTGCATCAGGTCTTCAAGGATTCTCCGCTGCATGACTGGACGTCTCATGGTGCCGATGCGTTCCGCTACGCCGCAGTAGGTTTTCGTCCTACAGTGAAACAAGGGTTCGCTCCGATAGGAAAAATTCAGAACTCAAGGATCTGCTGATGATGCGAGACGAAGAGCAGGGCGATAAGAAAGCCGCTCTGCGTGACAAGATCACGAAGATCATACGACGGGAGAGTGAAAAGGCGCTTGGCCGCGATGGATCCAAGCTGTCTGAAGCTCGTAGCCTGCTGAAGCGGCGCTATCTCGGCTATGGTTATTCCGATGACGAAAACAGGGCGGCACGCGGGCTTTCAAACTATGTCGATCGCACCGTGATGGAAGTGGTCGAATGGGCAAAGCCTGGCCTGCTGCGCGTGTTCTCTGGTGATGAAATCGTTCGATTTGAACCGAAGCGGCCGGACGATGAGCGGGCGGCTGAAGACGCCACGACGTATATCAACCAGGTGTGCTTCGGGCGCAACATGTTCAGGATCGTGCACGATACGCTGGCCGACGGCCTGTATCAGCGCGTTGGATGGTGCCTTGCACACGCTCCGCGGACTGTAGAGCGCAGGGTGGATAAGCTAACCGGCCTGACGCAGGAAGAAGCTATTGCCGTGCTTTCGGATCCGACGATTGATGCTGCCGATGGTGGCATCGAAGTCGTGCAGTACGAAGTGCCGCTGGATAGCATTCCGCTGGAAAAGCGGCCGAAGCCGCAGGGGCCTGGAATTGCTCCCATGCAGCAGGCTCCGCAGCAGCAGCCACAACAGCCTGGGCAGCCTGGACAGGCTCCGATGCCTCCGCAGCAGGGACAACCCGCGCCGCAGCAGCCTATGCCGCAGCCTGGGCAGCCGATGCAGCAGGGCGGGCAGATGCCCATGCCTATGCCGCAGCAGCCGGCCACGCCGGAACAGCTGCCGCCGCAGATGGTCACGCTGTACGATGTGACTATTCACCGCGAAACGGAAAAGCGCGAAGTGCGCATTGATCCTATTCCATCCGAACAGGTCATTCTTTCCGGCGATGCGCAGGACGTGGAACATGCCCGCTTTATCGCGCATTGGAGCCGCAAGACGGCTTCGGAGCTGCGCAAGGAAGGCTATGACGCGGATCTGATTGATGAGCTTCCGCAGTTTGGCACGGATGACGAGATGCCGGAAACAGAAGTAGGCCGTGCGCTGAACTCTGAAATCTCCGATGAGGACAATCTGAGCGGGGCCAATCGTGAGTACAAGATTTACGAAGCCTGGCTGGATATTGATCTGAACGGCGACGGCATCGCGGAAAAGGTCAAGGTGACTTACTGCGGCGACGGTGCGCAGTGCGTGGTTATGGACTTTGAGGAATGGCCGCTCTACAGGGCGCCGCTTTTCGCTGCCTGTTCCGTGCCGATGCCGCACCAGGTGGTGGGCCTTTGCGTGGCCGATCTTGTAGGTGATCTGCAGGATCTGCGCTCTGAGCTTACTCGCGGACTGCTGGATAACCTGGCGCTTGGAAACAACGCTGAACTGGTGGTCAACGAAGGCACGCAGGGCGTGGGCGAAGTGGAATACGACAGCCTGCTTGCCCGCGGTGTGGGCTCCATCCATCGCCTCCGCGGTGATGCGTCCATCACGCCTCTTACGGTTGTCAGCTCCGCCAATGAGACGCTGCAGGGCCTGGAAATGGCTTCGGATCTGATCGAACGGCGCACCGGCATTAGCTCCCGTACGCAGTCGATCAAGGCCGATACGCTGCAGAACACGGCAACGGGCGCCAGCATCCAGGAAGAGGCTCTTAATCAGCGTCTGGAGCTTGTGGCTCGTGTGTACGCTGAAACATTCTTCAAGCCGCTGGGCCGCTATCTGCTGCACCTGGTGCATAAGTACCAGGACAAAGAGCAGCAGCTGCACCTAAAGGGCCGCTTCATGCACTTTGATCCCCGCAAGTGGGATCCTGACATGGAAATTAGCGTGACCGTCGGCCTTGGCACCGGCGACCGTTCCAAGATGCTCGGCACCTACCAGCAGATCCTGCAGATCCAGCAGGCTTTCATGCAGCAGCTTGGCCAGGCATCGCCCGTGCATCTCTCGCATATCGTCTACACCTGCCACAAACTTGCGGAGGCCGCGGGCCTGGAGGCTCCGGAGCGCTTCTTTGGCACGGAAGAGGAGGCCAGGGAATCGGAAATGCGCCAGGCTATGCAGCCGCCGCAGGAAAATCCGATGGTGGCCATCGAGAAGCAGAAGGCACAGGCGAAGATGCAGGGCGATCTGCAGAAGACGCAGGCAAAGATCCAGCTTGATCGGGAGAAGATGCAGCAGGATGCGCAGCTGAAGAGCATGGAAATGCAGGCAAAGCTGCAGCTGCAAAGGGAAGAGACCGCGCAGAAGATGAAGCTGAAGCAGCAGGAGATGGCTGCGGAGACGCAGCTGGATGCAACGCGGCTTGCTCTGGGCGGCAGGGGATCAGGTCTAACTAACATAAGAGGAATTTGATGACCGACGACGAAAGAAAGAAGGCGTTGGCGGCCGCGGGGATCCTTCAGAACGACGTGTTTCTGGAGGTTCTCCGCCGGCTTGACGAGCGATATGTGGCCGCATGGCGTGCAGCAAAGACGCCGGAGGCCAGAGAAGAGCAGTGGCACAGACAGATGACGCTTGGCGAAATCGAGGCCGAACTCTTCCGCGAAATCCAGTCCGCCGCAGTAGATTGTCGTGGTAAGGATGAGGAAATAACAAGCGCATTCAGGGATGTGCAGACAAAGAGGAGACGTAAGAATGGCTGAAGAAATGAATACTGCTCCGGTTGAAAGCACAGGATCGGACGATAGCTTTGATGGTGGCGATTCCGGATACGACGGCGCCCTGGACAGCACGGACGATATTGTAGCCGCTCTCAACGAGATGGACGGCGTAGCTGACGAGCCTGCCGAACCTGCCACGGACGATACGGAAGTGGCTGAAGGCGAAGTGCAGGAACCTGCAGAAGCGTCTGCCGTGCCTCTTCCTGAAGGCTGGGATGCTGCCATGTGGCAGAGCCTTACGCCTGAAGTGCAGGGCCGCATAAACCAGGCCGTGCAGGATCATGCAAAGGCGCTCGCTACAGAAAAGAAGGCGCAGCAGGATCTGATGGCCAAGCAGCACGCCTACAACATGCAGGTGGATGCACAGCTGCGGAACTCGCTTGCCCTGGTCAAGTCCATTGTCGAGGCTGAATACGGCGGCATTGATTGGGCGACAGTGGCCAAGGAAGATCCGGCCGCATACGTCCAGCTGCAGCAGCAGTATGCGCAGCGCATGCAGACCATCAAGGGCATGCAGCAGAACATCACGGAGAAGGCCGCGCAGATTCGGCAGTACAACGAGCAGCAGGCGAAAGCCCAGCTTGATAACGAGTATGCGCAGGTTTTGCCGGAAGTGCAGGCGCTTGTCGGCTCCGGGTTTGAAGGCAAGCAGTTTGCCAACGATATGGCGCAGTATCTGCGCTCTCAGGGCGTGCCGACGGAGGCAATAAACTCGATCGAAAAGGGCTACGAGCTCAAACTGGCCGCAAAGGCCATGCTGTACGATCGGCTTATGCAGGCACGCAATTCTGCCGCACAGAAGGTGGCAGACGCTCCCAAAGTTTCCGCGCCTACTGGTGCGGTACAGGCAACAGGCGACGGCCGCATGGGCAAGGCTATGGGCCGCCTTCGTAACAATCCCAACAGCACCGAGGCGCTTGCGGCGGTGCTTAACCTGCTCTAAGCAGGGAAATGCCAAAGGAGGCATTTATGGCTACTGTAAGCGGACAGCTTAAGTCCCCTTCCGTCAATGGTCGTCCTCGTGACCTGATGAACCTTATTTTTGACGTATCGCCTACCGATACGCCTTTCCTTACCATGTGCGGCAAGTCTGAGGCTACCCAGACTCTGCACGAATGGCAGACCGATACCCTTGCTACTCCTGGCTCCAACGTCGCTCTGGAAGGCGCTGACGTCACTTCCTACGCCGAAAGCAATACCACTGAGCTTTCCAACAAGACGCAGATCCTTACCAAGGCAATCAACGTCTCCGGCACTGCCCAGGCTATCAAGCAGAATGGCGTCTCCAAGCAGTACAACTACCAGATGGCCCGCAGGATGAAGGAGATCAAGAAGGATCTTGAATTTGCCCTTATCTCCAACGTCGTTGCCGCCAACGAATCCGGCAGCACCGGCCGCAAGATGCGTGGCCTTCCCACCTGGCTGCCTGCTGCCAACTGCTCCTTCGGCGCTTCCGGTGCCGCTGGTACCGCCTCTGCAGCCTGCACCGCCGGTACTACCCGCGTGCCCACCCAGGATCTTCTTACTGGCGTCCTCGTGAACATCTACAACGCAGGCGGCGATCCCGATACCATCATGGCCGCTCCTGACATCCGTGCCAAGCTCTCCAAGGTTCTCTACGGCGACAGCACACGCATGGAAATGGTGGAAAAGCAGAAGGCTACCGCTACCATTGACGTTTACGTCTCTGACTTCGGCACCCTGAAGCTCGTTCCGAACCGCGTGCAGGCTTACGAAACCTACTCTTCCAAGGCTGCCTTCATTCTCGATCCGCAGTACTGGAAAGTGGCTTATCTCCGCGGCTTCAAGGAAAGCCGTCTTGCCAATACCGGCGACAACGAAAAGGGCCAGATTGTGGTCGAGTGCACCCTCGAAGCCCGCAGCCCTGAATCTTCGGGCATGATCGCCGACCTTAAGACGGCCTAAGGGATTTAGCAGGGTTCCCTGAAATTCTCCCGCCCTGCTGATAGCCTCCATGCGTTCCCTCTTGCGCATGGGGGCTTTTCTTATGCGCCGCAGCCGGTGCCGATGCTACGGTGAAGCAAAAAGGGAGATTCTTTATGTTGGATTTGAACCAGGGCGTACGAGGACAGGCTTACAGCCATGAAGACGGCATTACGGACTATGTAACGGACGATGGCACACTTAGCCGTGTGCAGGATGTTACGGCCATCATCGAGGCAAACAAGATTGCACAGAATAGCGTGCAGCGCTGCGGCTTCAAGGCACCGGAAACATACAGGCGCGTTGCGTCTATTCCGCGGGCCGTTTTTGACCTGGCGAAGGCGCAGGGAATCGACCTGATGCGTGATGACAGCGCCCTGCGGCAGTTCCTCAACGATCCCGACAACAGGCTGTTTAGAACGAGATTGGAGCG
>CALELM010000068.1 GCA_937902665.1 uncultured Selenomonadaceae bacterium | reverse complement strand
TCCCCCACTTACAGCAAGCTGTTGAAGAAGGGGACATCTTTAGCTCGTTATTTTGATAAAATCTTTATTTTCGTATCTATCTTCGTCAGCTTGAAAATGCTCTTTACATCTTCATTCACATTAATTATCGAGAAAGCATGATTGGCAGCCATTTGTTTTCTAAAAGCAACCACGACTTCCCTCAAACCCGAAGATGAGATATAATCTACCTTTTCAAAATCAAAGATCAGTTCCTCTGCTTCCCCCAATTCGCTGACAGCCGCATTCAAATTCGGAGCCGCCACTGTATCAAGCCAACCCTCCAGTAGGATAGTTACTTTGCCGCCTTCTGTTTTTTTCGTGATATTCATGTTTTTTCTCCTTTTTGCATCAGGAAACCCCTAAAAACTTTTACACCCATCTTTAGGCAATCTATTTGCTTCCTCCACATACTCATTCCAGCATCCACCAGAACAAGAACAGCAAAAGGCTCCATCCTGCAAACACGGCATCAGCCCAGCTCCAACGCAACCGCTTTCTCGGCAATTCACCCGTATAGCACCTGCAAGTCATTGCGTCCTGCATATCCTGCGCCATTTCCCTTGACTTCAGGAATGTCATGCCAAGCACCGCAGAAAAAGCCTCCTGCTTCTTTGGATTTTTTCCAACAGCCCGCAGCTTCAAGGCATAGAGCATATCCTGCGAGACCTCTCCCAAAAGCACAATATATTTCAGTGCCAGATCCAGCACCTGCACAAAAAGGGAAGGCACATGAAAAATAAGGAACACCTCGGTCAGCCTGTGCCAAGAAACAGCACGGACCAGCATAGTAAGTGCCATCACCGTAAGAAAAGTCTTGCATGGTATCAGGGAAACTCCCGCTCCGCCAAAGAACACCGCAGGAAAAACAACGACCACAGAAACAAGTGCCGCTGCCGTGGAGCTGCGCAGTGCCACCACAATCTGCTCTCCCCCCAAAAAGCAAAGCAATACCAATTCCCCTGCCAAAACCACGAGCAAGAATCCCGTTCCCCGTGAAAGCGCGACGAGGACAAGCAACAGAAGAACAAAAACTGCCGCACCGCCTGCCGATGGCAAAAGACCGCATTTCGACTGCTCACGCATGCGAAGAAGCACCGAAAAAAGGTGCAAAAGCGACCGGGACATAAAAAAATCCCGATCGCTGTTTGGCAAATATTCTTCCTTTTTTTTTGCCCACACAGGCAATTCCATCTTCTCTCGCAAAAAAATCATCCCTTAGCTCATGGCTTGTCATTCCTCATGCAAACCCATGAAATCCTCATCATAATCCACGTCTTTCCTTCTCATGGAAGCAATCACCTTGAAAAGCAGGACGAGCAAGGCTGTTCCTATCACTGCCGACAGGATATAGCCAAAGCTGTCCGGCAACCCTGCCACTGCATAATCAGGAAGCAAAGACGCAAAGCGAAACCCTGTTTCCATTCCGCTCGGCGTATAGCCAAGCGGCGCTCCCGTTTCCGAAAGGGTTGCTATCTCCTCCGTTCCCCACTCGCCCCAAGCGGTTCCCTCCGCCAAAAGCCCCAACGGCGTGCAGGCAATCAATGCCACCACCAAGGCATAGACAGGCTTTTCACATCGCTGTACTGCCGCATGCTCCACAAGAGCCGGTGCCGTACGCCTCAAATAAGAAAGCACAGCCACCGTAAAAATGACCTCAGCCAACCCAAAGAGCGTCAAATGCCCTGCCATCATCGCAGGAACAGACACCTGCAAGCCATACGGGCAATAAAGCGCCTGTCCGGCGGAATCTGCAAAAAGCATCGGCTGAATACCGAACTCCACCGCTGCGCAAAATGCCGCCGCATTGATCCCAATATACGCCCCCACGCCAGCCGCCAACCGCTCACCGAAACGCCGCAAGCCCCGATAGGCAAAAAATCCGGCAAACGGAAGGACAAATGCCATATTGAAGCAATTTGCCGCAAAGGACAGGATACCCCCATCCCCAAAGAAAACCGCCTGTATCAAAAGCGCCGCCGATACCGTCAGGCAAGCCGCCCACGGCCCAAGCAAAACAGCAAGGAGTGTCCCCCCTACGGCATGTCCCGTTGTCCCTCCCGGAAGCGGTACATTGAACATCATGCCAAGAAAGGAAAACGCCGCGCAAATCCCAAGGAGAGGCAACCGCTCCCTCGGGATTTCTTCCTTCACCCTTTGCACCGTCATATACCACACGGGAAGCATGGCAGCCCCCATTGCCAAGCAGGTCTGCGGACTTAAATAATTTTCTGGAATATGCATCTTGTCACAACCTTTGCCAATTATTCTCATATCCCCTATTTTAGCAAAGCAACGCCGTGACAGTAAGCCCCCTAGGGGGTTAGGATTCCTCCGCTTGCTTCCATGACGGAACTGGTTTCAAGTGGTTTATGTAAAAAACATACGCCCCTGCCGTAAGAGCTGTCGTAATCACCCAGCTCACAGGATATGCCATCATCAGCGTTTCAAAGGTATGCGAGGAAACAAAAATCGTGTACAGCCAGACGATACGGACACCGCAAATGCCAAACAAGGCAAGAGCCGCAGGAGCCATGGAAATCCCGTACCCCCGAAGCGCTCCCGTGCAGCCCTCCAACACAACATTGATCATTTCCGGCGCAATAATGTAGAGCATACGCAAATATCCTATCTCCACAACATTGGGATCTGGATTGAAAAATGCCAAAAGCGTCTTTCCGAAAATCAAGCTGACTGCAGAAAGAATCCCCATAAAGAGCGCATTCAGCCCCATTGCCACCCAAAAAACACGGCGGCACCGCTTGAGCTTGCCAGCACCGTAATTCTGCCCCGTAAAGGTTGTCGTTGCTTGGCTGAACGCCCCAATGACACAGTAAACATTGATTTCAATCGTAAAGGCCGCCGCCGAAGCCGCCATCGTATCAGGGCCAAAGCCATTGATTGCCGACTGGATCAGCAGGTTGGAAACGGAAAACACCATGCCTTGAATCCCTGCCGGCAATCCAATCTTCACGATTTCCCTCATTCTGTCCCTGTCAATGGAAAGCGCATGAAAATCCACATGGATAAAGCTGTCCGTCCGATGGAGGAAGTACAGGAGAATCCCGGAACTGACCACATTGGCAAGTGCCGTTGCAATCGCAACCCCCGCAACCCCCAAGCCAAAGACCAGCACCAGCACCAGATCCATGACCACATTAAAGGAGCTTGACACGATAAGAGCCAAAAGAGGCGTTCTCGTATCCCCTCGGCTTCGGAAAATCGCTGACTCGAAATTGTACAGCCCAAGGAACGGCATTCCCAAAAGGTATACCCTGAAATAAGTTTCCGCCATGTCCCGAACCTCAGCGGGAACCTCCATGAACTCCATGACAGGGCCTGCCAGCATTTCTCCCAGCACGGCAATGCCAGCACCAACAAAAAGTGCCATGAGGAACGCCGTATGCACCGTATTCTTTACACGGTCAAACCGCCTTCCCCCTGCATTCTGGGCAATAACCACGTTTGCGCCAAGGGAAAGCCCCAAAAACAGATTGACGAGCAAGCCAATAAGGGAAATATTGTTCCCCACAGCCGCCATCGCATTTTTGCCGACAAACTGCCCCAAAACAGCTACATCAGCCGCATTGTAAAGCTGCTGAAGCACCCCCGTCAAAGCCATCGGTATAGCAAACAAGATGATTTTGTCCCAAAGAGAACCACGGAGCATGTTCATCTCGCCCTTTTTCTGCTTCGCCTCTGCCATTGCCCTGCATCCACCTTTCCAGATATTTCTACTAAAAAATTATCATAGCACAGTTCCACAAAAATGCAACGAAGAAAAGTTCCACAAAAAAACCGACCGCGCAAAAGGCTTTACCCTTCCATGCAGTCGGTTCCCGTCAGTTCAAGTGTGAGAGCTTCGCCTTCAGAATCCTTCTCACGGATGCATTGACACGCTCCTCAGAAATTTCCCCTGCCTTGACTGCCTCCAGCAAGCCCATGTAGACATCTTCCTGATGCGGGTATTCCTGACATACCATAACAATATCCGCACCTGCCTTGACAGCCTTCACGCCAATCTCACGCGTTCCGTAATATTTGGCTATGGCTCCCATTTCCATATCGTCCGTAATGATGATCCCATCAAAGCCAAGCTCCTTACGCAAAAGCCCCGTCATAACGCTCTCGGAAAGAGAGGACGGCACATCGCCCGAAATCTGCGGATAAATGATATGCGAAACCATGACAAAATAATTCTCTGGCTTCCTGCTCTTTATCACGCTCTGAAAAGGAAGCACGTCCTCCGCCATCAAGGTTTCCTTCGGGGCATCAACCACGACCATATCCAAATGCGTATCCGTCTGCCCCTTTCCGATTCCTGGGAAATGCTTCAAGGAATAGAATTCCCCCTCGGCCTCATAACCATCCGCCGCCGCATTCACGAAAGCGGCAACCGTCTCGGGATCTTCGCTGTAATGGCGCTCCTTGAACGAGCCAAGGTCAGCCACCGGCGCAAAATTCACATTGATTCCCATTGCCTTCAGTTCCTTGGAAATGGAAATCGCCCACTTCTCGGCATTCTTCGGGTCGCCCGTCTGCCCGATGGAAAGCTGGGACGGTGGAGGCGCCAGCTTCTCCTTCATTCTCGCAACCCTTCCGCCCTCCTCGTCAATCGCAATAAAGAGAGGCACCTTCTCCTCTGCGCCCTTCTGCAAATCAGCCGTCAGCTTTGCCACCTGCTCCTTGGATTCCATATTGCGATCAAAGAGAATCACGCCGCCAAAGTGAAACTGGTGCAGCATGTAAAGCGCATCCTGATCCGCACTGGGATTGCCAATGCCAATCATCACCATCTGCCCAAGCTTCTCCGTCAAGGACATGGAAGCCAAAACCTCCTCCACCTTGGAATCCACGGACGATGCTGACGTTCCGCTCCCATCCTGTGCTTTCGATGCCTCCGGCATGCCCTTGCACCCTGCGAAAACCACGCTCGTCAAAAGTACCGCTGACAGCATAAGCAAGAAGCATATCCTTTTCCCATAAAAACTCATTGTGTTTCCTCCTTATGAACCAACTATTACTTGTCAATTCTTTTTATCTTTCAATAATTCCGTCACTTTTTCTGCCGTTGCCAATCCGTCCGAAAACGCCGATGCCGAGCCTGCGGCAACTGCCAAGCGAAATGCCTTTTCCATATCGCCGCCATACCTCACCATTCCTGCAAGGAATCCAGCCACCATAGAATCTCCTGCACCGACTGAGTTTTTTACCTTGCCCTTGGGTGCCGGCAAGCGGTACGTCCGACCTTCCTCCGTCAGCAGGAACGCCCCATCGCCTGCCATGGAAACCATGACATTTCGTGCGCCCTCCTGCTGAAGCCTTTGCGCATAGTCCTTGATTTCCGCATCACTTGAAACCGTCACACCGAAAAGCTCCCCCAGCTCATGATGGTTCGGCTTGATCAAGAAGGGCCGATATCGAAGCACGTTCCTCAAAAGCTCCTTTGCCGCATCTACTACGATGCAAACATCACGAGCCTGCAGCCGCTTCAAAATCTGCTCATAAGTATCCCTCGGCATTGTGCTAGGAATCGAGCCTGCCAAGACCAAGGTATCACCTGCCTGCAACGCATCCAGCTTCTGAAAAAATTTCTCCTGCGTCTCCTCCGATATGCAAGGCCCCATGCCATTGATTTCCGTTTCTTCCCTGCCTACCTTCATCTTCACGTTGATTCTCGAAAAGCCCTCCGGCAGACGCACGAAATCACAGGCAATCTTCCTCTCTGCCATTTGCCTCTCAATTTCCGCTCCGGTAAACCCTGCCACGAAACCAAGCGCCCTGCTCTCCACGCCAAGATTCGCAAGAACCGTTGACACGTTCAGGCCCTTGCCCCCTGCATAGGTTCTTTCGTACATGGTGCGGTTCAGCCCGCCCTCCTCAAAAGAATCCAGCCGTACTATCAAATCGATCCCTGCATTAAGCGTCACCGTGCAAATCACGTCGCATCTCCCCACCTTCTGCACTCTATCCGTCTTGCAAATCATTTTCCCCTAAATTCCATTTTGCCCCAAAAGCACAGAAGCCGACGTTCTCTTTGAGAACATCGGCTCCTAATGGGGATTTATGCTATGGAAGCACGTTTTTGCTTCCGTGCTTCCTCAGAACTTGAATTTTCCCACTTCGTCCTGCAAATTCTGCGCAAGCTGCGCAAGCGAATGGCTTGCCTTTGCAATCTCGCTCATCATGGAAGTCTGCTCCTCCGTTGCCGCCGAAACATTCTGTGCATCAGATGCCATATTCCGAAGCTTGTCATTCGCCTCGTTTGCGGTTTCCGCTACACGGAGGCACTCATCGCTCGTTACGCCAATCTTCTGAAGTGCCAGCTTCACATGCTCGTAAAGGTCGTCTACCTGCTGCTCGATAACCTTGAATGCCTCGCCGCTCTCATGAACGCATTGCTGCGTAGACTTCACATCCGCATCGCCTTCCTTCATCGCCTGCACCGCACGCTCTGTATCTGTGCGGATTGCCGTAATCAAGGAAGAAATGTTCTGTGCCGCAGAACCGGACTCCTCTGCCAGCTTGCGAACCTCATCTGCCACGACTGCAAAGCCACGGCCAGCCTCGCCAGCTCTTGCTGCCTCAATCGCTGCATTGAGCGCAAGCAAGTTCGTCTGCTCCGCAATGCCGGAAATCATATCAACAATCTTGCCAATCTCCTTGGAACGCTCGCCCAGTGCAGCAACCACCTGCGAAGACGTATCTATCTTTTCTACCAAGCCCTTCATTGCCTGAATCGAACGCTCGTCTGCCTCGCGTCCCTTCTTTGCTCCGATACGGCTGTTTTCTGCTACCTTCTGCATGTTCTCTGCACTGTCATGCAGGACAGACAGATTCTGCGTCAGTTCATTGACACTGACAGAAATCCCGTCCAGCGACTCGGACTGCGTCTCCGTATTTGCCGACATCTCAACAATGTTGTCCGCCACCTGATGAATGCTGTCCGCCGTCTGCTCGGCGCTCGCCGTCAGCTGCTGGCTCGCTGCCGCCACCTGCTGCGAAGACGAAACAATGGACTGCATCAGTGTCTTGAGCGTCCCCTTCATCTGGTTCACGCTTGTCGCCATCTCGCCAATCTCATCCGAGGAAGAAACTGCCACATCCGGCATGCTGAGATTCCCGCCTGCAATCTGCTGCATCATTTCCTGCACAGGCTTCAATGGGCGAAGCGTTCTCCGAATCACCCAAACAACGATGACAGCAATCACGACAATGATGAAAAACGATGCCGTTATCAAGGACACCACGAAGCTTGTTTGCTGTTCCTGAATCTCCGACTGCGGAACTCCCATGAACAGCATGCCGATATTCTTGCCGGAGGCATCCTTTATCGGTGCATAGGAACAAATGTAGGGATTATCCAAAATCATGGCTTCGCCAACGTAGGTCTCGCCCTTGTTGAGCACCTTGTCCGCCACCTCAGCACTCGACTTCGTTCCCGTTGCACGGCTTCCTTCCTTCTGGACTGTGGTTGCTATACGCGTGTCACCCATAAACACCGTGACATTATTTCCAGTCAATTCCTTGATGGAATCCACCAAGTCATTTGCGTCGTTGAACTTGAAATCGCCCTTGTAAAGAGCCCCGTTCCTCGTCTCCCAAGCTCCCGGAATTTTCGCCTCAATCAGCTTCGATGCCAAACCGACATCTGACTTTGCTTTTTCTCCCAGCAAGAACTCAAAGCCCTCGCCCGCTGACCTGTAACCCATGAAGCCCAAAATCGCACACGTCACAATCAGCAGCACTGAGAAAAAAACAATTGCTTTCTTCTGCAGATTCATGTCTCATTCCTCCGTTTAATAGTACATATAGCATGATTCCACCAATACATCCACTCGGCACTCATACTTTTAGCCTTTTATTATCTATTCGACCTCAGTTTCCGAAAATCCTTCAAAAAAATACAAAACTCATTATTTTTTTTGAATATGTTTTCCACAACACGCCCTTTTCGCTCACTATGTGCAACCAAAAGCCGAACCCCATAAATTGTTTAAATTATAACAAAAGCTCAAAAAAAAATCATCACCCAAAAGTCCTATATACTGGAAATTTTCAGAAAATCCGCCTCACTCTTTGCAAAGTTCCATCCCCGAATGCATCTCTGCAACACAGCTGCCAAAAATCTCCTTCCATACAGCAAGCCCTCGCTCTCCGCATTGTCCATCAAAAACCAGATTCTCACGCAAGCCCCCTCCCACTACTGGAAAACAAGAATTTATGCTATTATTATCCTGTTAATCGCATCCTTTGGCAAATATCAGACAACACGTTATCGAAAGGAACAAAATCATGAACAAAAAAGCAATAATTCTCGGCATGATTGCCGGTATCGCCTCTGGCCTCATTGGCATTGGAGGCGGCCTCATCATGGTTCCCGGCATGGTTTACTATCTCGGAGTCAAGCAGCACATGGCAAACGCTACCTCCCTGACAGCTATCCTGCCGCTTGGCGCCATCGGTGCCATCTCCTATGCCTGCTATGGCAATCTTGACCTCAGGCTGGCTGCCACGTTCGCAGCCGGCGGCATCATCGGCGGCTACTTGGGGGCTGCCATCATGCCTCATGTCAACCCCTCCGTCCTGCGCCGCATCATGGGACTCATCTGTATCTGGACAGCGTTCAAGATTGGGGGAATCTTCTGATGGAAAACCTGATTGTTTTCGGAATTCTCACAGGACTTATCACAGGGATCTGCAGTGGCATGCTTGGCATCGGCGGCGGTGCGATCATGGTCGCTATCGCCGTTGCCTACATGGATATCCCCCAGCACATCGCCCAAGGCGCAGCCCTTGCCGCCATGATTCCGACGGCACTCGTCGCCGTCCTCAAGCACAGAAAAGCAGGACTCATTCACAAAGAGGTTGCCAAGCAGCTTGTCATCTTTGGCATCTTGGGAAGCCTCATCGGCTCCTCCATCGCAAACAACCTTGACGAAATAGCCCTCGGAAAAGTATTCAGCATATTCTTCCTCATCATCGGAATCCGAATGATGCTCCCTAGCAAAGAAAACAAATAGCCTTCGTCCGTGCCGCCTTCATGCAACAGCCCCTTGAACAATGGCGTTATAACGCCATTGTTCAAGAAAATGCCATAAGCATTTTCTTCCTTGACAGCGTTTCAACGAAGCGGGAGATATGCTCCCCGCTTGTTAAAATTTGGTTTCCCCACTTACAGCAAGCTGTTGAAGAAGGGGACATCCTCAGCTTCGTTATAATCTAAATCGCAGAGCCAATGCTATTCTTTATCCCAGTTCCAAACATATTTAGTGTATCTGCCCCCACCTATCTTTATAATACTTTGGCTGTCCAATAAATCTGCCAAGGTTCTCTGAACTGTAATTTGGCTGATATCTGGGCACTTCTCCATAATCTGTGTCTTAGTTATCTCCCCATAAGTATTCTTTATAAGTTCAGCGATTCTATCTGGCTTTGATAATCTACTCGTAACTAAAGTCTGCACTCTGGTAGAAAAATCTCTATAAGCAGCAACAATTACTCCAAGCATATATTGAACAAATGGAGCATAATTATTTTCTTCCTCATGCCATCCAATCGAGCTCTCCTGAAGGCAGTCATAATATGAATCCTTTGTTTTCTCAATTAAATGCTCCACACTAATATATTTTCCGACGATATAGCCTGACCTGTATAAAAGCAAAAGAGTAAGCAATCTACTCATTCTTCCATTACCATCATTGAAAGGGTGCACACATAGAAAATCCAATATAAACATGGGAATCAGAATCAGCGGATCTATCATCCCACTACCCAATGCTTTGTCAAATTCCGCACAGAGGTTTTCTATTGCTTCCGGTGTTTCCCATGCAGAAACTGGACTGAACCGCACATGCTTATTTCCATCAGCATCTTCTTCCTCAATGATGTTGTCCGAGCTTTTATATTTTCCCCCAATGTCATAACCTTCAAATTTATACAAATCTCGATGAAACTGCAGAATCATATTCGATCTGATTGGAATATAATCATGACTCTCGTGAATTGTATTTAATACATCTCTATAGCCTGCAATTTCACGCTCATTTCTTGTCTTGGGAGCGGTCTTACCCTTTACAAGCATTTTTAGCCTAGCATTCGAAGTATGGATACCCTCGATTTTGTTGGATGCCTCTGTACTTTGTATCTTTGCAATTTCCACAAGCTGGGTAAGTGCATCAGCTTTAGCTTCTATAAACAAAGACTGCTCACCCTTAAACTCATGAATTTGCGTAAGCAAAGCCACTATATCCGGAACAAGCATCTTCTCCCATTTTTTACTGTAATCAAATGATCTCATTTTAATATCCTCATAGAGCGTTCAATTTACTCACTCACACCACCATATTGTGATGCAATTAGATAGTATCACGCAATTTCATCATAATCAATATCAATTTACTCATTTTGGATTAAATGAGTAAATTAAAAAGATTAATGATAAAAATAATGAGGCTGTGCATAAGTGATTTCTCACTCATGCAACAGCCCCGTATGTCAACTTATGCTGTCAATACTTACTTTATTTCGTAGCCACGAAAATGGCTTTTTTCTTCTATGAGGATACTCTTTTCAAAAGTGCTTGGCATCCTTTCAGGACATCTTGGTACGTTGCGGTAAAATCCCCCGTGTACCACGGGTCGGCAACATCACGGCTTTCTCCCGCAAAGCTGAGAAGCTTGCTGATCTTTCCATCGGGATCTCCGCCCGTAATCCGTGGAATATCCCGCATGTTCTCCCTATCCATGCCAATAATATAATCGTATTTCTCGTAATCCTCCCGCTTCAGAAGCACCGCCCGCCGAGGCGTAAATGGAATCCCCATCTCCCGCAGTTTTGCCTTCGTCCCATAGTGCGTATCTGAACCAAGCTCATCACGATGAGCCGCCGCCGACTGAATGCAAAACTCCGACTCCAAGCCTGCCTGCTTGACCAAATGCTTCATCACAAACTCAGCCATCGTACTCCTGCAAATATTGCCGTGGCAGATGAATAATATTTTAATCATGCCTTAAAAACTCCTTGAAAATGCTGATTTTCCTTGATTTTACGCCACTTTATACGATTTGCTGTGATAGATTGTTTTCTTCGTTTTCGTCGCATATCGTGGCATAAATTCGTATATTTTGTCATCCAAATTTAGTAAAAATCTTAGTAAAACAGCTCGATTTTCTCATTTTACTAAAGACTTTTTCCACTTAGGTTTTCTTTTAGTTGTATCATTATTTTAAAATTTTAAGCCATTTTAGCATATTTGCCAAGTTCTTCCTTGGCATCCTCTGCTCCCAGATGCGTATATGTATTCAATGTAACTCCTATATCAGAATGCCCCATTAAATATTGAAGTGTCTTGGGATTCATTCCGCTTTTTTCCATGTTGCTGCAATAGGTATGTCTGCAAACATGAGGTGTGATCTTTGGTAATTGTTCCTTATAGATTCGATTATGTTTTGCCAATGCCCACTCAAAATGTTTTTCCCAATGTAAGGCAACTTCCGGCATATCTTTCTTATCCAAAAACAAAAATCCCTTATATTCATCAATCACAGGTTCCTTCTTGGGTTTTTTCCGATTTTCAACAATACGCTTAAAACATTCATACACTTCTTCGGTCATAGGAATGATTCTGGTTCCACTTGATGTTTTTGTATCCTCAATAATATACTTCATTCCTCTGGTTCTTTGAAGCTGATGATTTACGCTTATTTGTTTTTCTTCAAAATCAATATCAGAAAGTGTCAATCCGCAGAACTCTGAAATACGAAGTCCGGTTTTAAAGAGGATAAACATACCATCATAGTATCGTTTATAATGCTCATCATTCTTAATAAATTCCAAGAAACTTTCGAGTGTATGAAAAAATCTCTGTAAATTGATATCATATCGAATAAATAGGTCTTCT
>CALELM010000067.1 GCA_937902665.1 uncultured Selenomonadaceae bacterium | reverse complement strand
CGAATTGGAGGGAAAATGCTTATGGCATTTTCTTGAACAATGGCGTTATAAAAGACCCAAGATATGTTTTTCGTTTAGGAAAGGGTTGAAAGTATTGAAGGGTTTGCGTTTGGTTTTGTATGCAGCTGTGCTGTTGGCTTTTGGCCTTTGCCCTATGGGAATCAGGCATGTATTTGCGGAGGTTTCGGATGAAGCTTACATGCAGGTCTTGGAACAGGGAAAAGAGGAAATAGCTCTTGGGCATGAACAGAAAGCAATCGATTTGTACAGCAGTCTTTTGGCAAAATATCCGGAAGAAGAAGAAATTCGCTCCTATCGGGGAGCAGCATATTTTTCCTTGGGGGATTTAGATCATGCCATTGAGGATTTTTCGCAGGTATTGGATACAAGTCCGGATTCCATGCAGGCAAATTACTATGTGGGACTCATTTTTTTGAAATGGGGCGATATGGAAAAAGCAGAATCTTATTTGAATAAGGCACTGGCTCTTTGCAAGACGGATTCGGAAAAGTCACTGGTTCTTGACGTGATGGGGCAGGCTGCCTGTTATCGGAAGGATTACCAAAATGCAGTAAAAATTTTTACGGAAGCGATTTCGGCAGAGGAAAGCTATGTTCCTTATTTTCATCGGGCACAGGCTTATCAGAAGCTTGACGACATAATCTCGGCAGGGCAGGATTACTCCACGCTGATTGAGAAATATCCTTCTGAGGCAGAACCGTATCATCAGAGGGGACTTTGCAGGGGGATGCGTGGTGTGTATGAGTTGGCACTGGAGGATTTCAGCAAGGCGATAGAGCTTGCTCCGCAGATTGCGGAATACTACAACGATCGGGGCTATACCCATGCCTGCCAAAAAAATTATGCGGCAGCTATTGATGACTACACAAAGGCAGTGGAAATAAATCCCAAATATCAGCTGGCATACATGAACCGTGCGGCTGCTTACGAAAAAACAGGAAAGAAAAAAGAAGCAAGAATAGATCGCGACATTGTGGAGCAGCTGATGGAGTTCGAGACAGAATAATTTTGAGAGCTTAACGCCCCTAGCAATTGATTTCTGTAATTGGGAGGATAAGGAAAATGAAGGATGCGGAAATAGATTCTCTTTTGCATTTTATCAAAAAATGCACGTCTCCGTTTGGTACCGTCCAGACAGGAAAAGGCATGCTTTTACAGGCGGGGTTTGAAGAATTGGAGCTTTCGCAGGCATGGGAGCTTCGGCATGGAGGACGTTATTTTGCAGAAATTTATGGTTCCACACTGTTTGCGTTTTGTATTGGGAAAAATATGCGTCATGGTTCTGCAAATGCACTTCGTATTGCGGCGGCGCACACGGATTTCCCGTGCCTTAGGATTAAGCCTATGCCCAACATGATATCAGGCGGTTATGAGCGGCTGAATGTGGAAACGTATGGGGGCTTGATTTATTCCTCATGGCTGGATCGTCCGTTGTCGCTTGCAGGCAAGGTAATGCTTCGTGGAAAAGATGCTTTCTCGCCTCGAACGGTGCTACTTGATGTTCAACGCCCAGTCTTGACGATACCCAGTCTTGCTATTCATATGAATCGTGAGGTAAATCAAGGTGTTGCCATTGATGCGCAAAAGGAATTGCTTCCTGTCATAAAACTGCTGGGAGGTGGGGAAGATGAAAAGGAAAGCTCCTTTTTGTCATTTCTGGCATCGGAGCTGTCATGCGAGGAAGAAGAAATTCTTTCCTATGACATGAGCGTATATGCAGCGGAAGATGGCTGTGCAGTGGGATTAGATGAAGCTATGTGCTCGTCTCCACGCTTGGATAATTTAACGTCTGCAAAAGCCTGCTTGGATGCCTTGATTCATGCAAAGGATGCTGCATGGGAGGGGATTCGCTTCTGTGCATTGTTTGACAATGAGGAGGTTGGCAGCCAAACCAAGCAAGGCGCTGGTTCTGCGGTGCTGCTCCATGTGCTGGAACGAATCTATGCTTCTTTGGGGTATTTCAAGGAAAATTTGCTTTGCGATATGGCAGCGGGCTTTATGCTTTCCGTGGATGTTGCGCATGCGATTCATCCCAATCATGTGGACAAGAGCGACCCGAAGAATCAGCCTGTTCTTGGGGGAGGCGTGGTATTGAAGCAGTCGGCAAGCCAGTCGTATGCAGGAGATGCGGAGGCGATTGCTGTTGTGTCGGAGCTTTGCAGACAGCATGACATCCCTTTCCAACGATTTGTGAATCGGGCAGGTGTGCGGGGCGGTTCTACCCTTGGCTCGATTGCGTCTGCTTTCCTTCCTATTCGCACGATGGACATTGGAGTGCCGCTTCTCGCCATGCATTCTGCACGGGAAACGATGGGGTGCAAGGATCAGAAAGCGTTGACAGATTTATTGAAAGCATTTTACTCTGAAAAGCTGGCTGGTGACGAGGCATGAAAAAGGTGAGAATTACAGTTATGCGCATGGCACGTTATGATGACTTGATTGCTGACTACGAAAATCCTTTGGAACATGCCTGCGATATGCAGGTAGGGCAGGTCTTTCTTGCCAATGGATGGGAAAAGCCGGAAGGTCTTTGCGAGAGTGCATGGGAAAGCATGTCTCCCTTCGTGATGACGCTTTCGCATGGGGGAGAAAATTTTTATGATGGCTGGATGAAAAACAAGAAATCTGCTATGATTTCCTGCAATGACGGGTTTCGTCCAGTGAGTTTTTATTTGGAAGCCTTGGATGAAGAAGCAGATGAAAAGGGATGAGAGCGTATGATGACAGGATTGCAGAAGAGATTGAAGGAACTGTCTGATGAAAAGTATGCGGCATTGCAAATCAAGCTAACGCCGGGGCTTTTGCCGGAAAATACAATGGGAGTGCGTGTGCCGGTTCTTCGCAGGTTTGCCAAGGAATACAGCAGGGAGGAAGAGCATGTTGCTTTTATGCAGGAGCTTCCGCACAAGTATTATGATGAAAACATGTTGCATGGGCTTTTGGTGGAGCAAATCAAGGATTACGATACATGCATTGCAGAAATTGATAGGTTCCTGCCGTATGTGGACAACTGGGCAGTTTGCGACATTATGAGCCCGAAGGTGCTGAAAAAGAAAAAAGACCATCTCTTGGTAAAAATCAAGGAATGGTCACAATCGGACAAGGCCTATACTTGCCGTTTTGGGATAGGTATGCTTATGGGGCATTTCTTGGACAAGGATTTCAAGGAAGAGTGCCTAGAGATTCCAGCAGCAATCAAGAGTGAAGAATACTACGTCAATATGATGATTGCTTGGTTTTATGCAACAGCCCTTGCCAAGCAGTACGAGGCAGTCCTGCCTTATCTTTTGGAACAGCGATTAGGGAAATGGGTTCATAACAAGACGATTCAAAAGGCGAGGGAGAGCAGGAGGATTTCAGAAGAAACGAAGGAATACTTGAAATCCCTCAAGATAAGCTGATGCGAGAGCATGAATAAAAGTATGCAGAACGAGTGGATCTTGAATTCGGCAATATGATAAAAATACCAAGAGGATGAAGATGATATGAGTTTTGGATTGATGACTTTGGTGCCACCAATCATTGTAATTGCAATAGCAATTTTATCTAAAAAACCAATAGAGTCACTATTGATAGGATGTATTTCAGCCTATGCTATTATTGCGGCGGCAACGGGGCAAAATTTTATAGATATTACAGTAAAAGCATTTTTTAAGACTGCGACAAATTACGATAATGTGTGGTTGCTTATGGTATGCGGATTGTTTGGCAGCTTAATAGCCTTGTTGCATGCTTCTGGCAGTACGATAGCTATTGCTGAGCTTATAGGCAGATACTGTAAAAAAGCTAAAACCGTATTGATGTCTTCGTGGTTGCTTGGAATCATTATTTTTATTGATGACTATATGAATATCATGACAATTAGTTCCTGCATGAAGAAACTATGTGATAAAAAGGGAATACCACGCCAAGCCCTTGCTTACATCATTGACTCAACAGGTGCTCCAGCATGTGTATTAGTGCCATTTTCAACTTGGGCTATTTTTTATGCTTCTAGTTTTTTTGAGCAGGAAGCCGTACAGCAGCTTGGGCTGGGATCAGCGATGAGTTCTTTCATTCATGCAATACCGTATACGTTTTATGCTAGTATCGCATTGATTATTGTACCTCTTTTTATCCTTAAAATAATCCCGCCGATTGGCCCCATGAAAGAAGCTTACTTGAACTACACCAATTATGCAGAAACGGTTGAAAATGAAAAACGCCAAGGGAAAATAATTGATTTCTTTGTACCTATACTGACGATGATCGTTCTTGCCATTGGCTTTGGCGATATGTTTATTGCATTGATCGCGGCGATTCTCGTGTGTTTCCTTTTGTATGTACCTAGAAAAATTATTTCGCTGTCTGAATTTTGTGATCTGTGGATAAAAGGTTTTGGCAATTTAATTCCTACACTGGCTGTTTTGCTGTTTGCTTTCTTTATGAAACAAGCTTGTGCAGATATAGCTCTGCCGGAATATGTGGTGGGATGCTGCCTGCCCTATGTAACAGCTCAAACATTTCCGGTTGTTGCATTTGTTCTGGTAAGTATTCTTGCTTTTGTGACAGGCGATAGTTGGGGCGTTCCTGCAGTATGCGTGCCAATTATCATGCCGTTAGCAGGTGCTTGTGGTGCAAATATATTGTTGACAATGGGGGCTGTAATATCTGGCGGCGTATTTTGCAGCCATGCTTGCTTTTATTCTGATGCAACAGTCCTTACAGCAAGCTGCTGTGACATAGAGGCCATGGATCATGCAAGAACGCAGTTGCCGTATGCGATAATCGGCTTTGCATTGAGTGGAGTCCTTTATTTGAGTTTAGGTTTTGTACTGTAATTACGGCACATTTGGTAAAAAGAAAGATTACTGAAATCACGGGCGGTTGCTATACCGAATATACATGTAATTGAGATGGGGGGAGGGATACCGTCAATAGTTTTTCGCAAATTCTTTCCTAAGACCTGACCGCCTAATTG
>CALELM010000066.1 GCA_937902665.1 uncultured Selenomonadaceae bacterium | reverse complement strand
TGGTTTCCCCCACTTACAGCAAGCTGTGGAAGAAGGGGACATCTTTAGCTTCGTTATCGCTTGCTAACCCCACTCACTTGCCGTAATAATGGAGTATCAGCCCTACCTTAGAGTTCGTGCCTGTCTTGTCATATATGCTTGTGAGATACCGCTGAAAAACCCTCTCCGAAATCAGCAGTTCCTTTGCCAGCTCCTTTACAGTCCCTTCCCTGCTCAAAATCAGCTCCATCACGTCCTTCTCTCTCGGCGTAAGCTCATGACAATCTGCAAAAGACTGCAGCTTAGGTTCCTTATTTTGGGATTCCTTCAAAGCCTGTACCTGTGCCTTGCTGTCATCCAAAGCGTTCCTTGCCTGCTCCAGTTCCATGAGAGCCTTCTTTGCCGTAGCCTGTGCCGCATCAAACCTCTGCTGGGCAAGTTTCTCTGCTTTCCATGCTTCCTGACGCACTGCGGATACTGCTGTTTCCAGTTTTTCCTTTGCCAACGCATCCATCCTTGCCAAACGGATTTCATTCTCCTGCACCAGCTTTTTCGTTTCTGCCTGCCGCTGCCGCTCAGTCACATAAGCCACCAAAAGAAGCACTCCTATCGTGGCTAGGGCATTAGCAAAAATAACACCCCAAATACCAAATCTTGACATGACAAGGTCAGCAGGGAAAATAACCGCGGCGGTTGCAAAAGAGCGCACAATCCGCCCCATGCCAGCCCACAGCCAAGGCTCTGCCGTCTTAGGCGCCACATCAAGGAACGCTGTTGTAAGAAACATTACATAGAAACCGCTATACAGATACATCACGCTCATGCTGGCATGATAAAGCTTTGGCAGCAAAAGAGCAGGGGACAGAAGAGCCAAGGAAAAAGCAATCCCTGTCACCATATAGATATACCGTCTTTTCCCAATATCCACCAGCCATCCCGATACAAGAAGCCCTGCCCCATAGAAAAGCCGAGGCCATGACGCTACATCCAGTTCTCCCTTTGCATCAAGGAAGGTCACGCACTCATCGCTAAAGGCAAATCCAAAAGTCATCAGTGCCACCATGACAGCGGCAACTATCCCCGCCTGAGGTACCGCTGGCGGATTTTGCTCATAGGGAAGGGCATCCTCAAAGCACCAGTCGCCTAGCGGTTTCCATATCAGGCTGCAAATGCCAACCACCGAAAGACTTATAACAGACAGTACCAGCAACTCTCCTTGGAGGAAGTTCATGACCACATACTGCAGCACGACAGCCAAAAACATGCTGACACCCACAATCCGTCCAGTATAGTGGTTATTCAGCAAGGCACAAGACATATAGTAGTAAATCGCCGCCGCCAAAAAACCCATGCAAAACAGGGCAAGCCAGCCTGACGGAATTGCAACAGCTCCCGAAGTGGATAACAGCACGCCAATTCCCGTCATTGCCACTGTACTAGCCAAAAACAATGCAATTTTTCGGTATTTCTCATTGGAAATAATTCGCTGGGCAAAGGTATAGGCAATATAGCCACTGCCAGTGCATACTAACCCTCCGGCATATACGCCTAAGACACTTCCCTCGCCCCACAGCACTGCTGCCCTCATATTGACCGTTATTTCGGTAAGCAAAAAAGCAAACGTATAAAAAGCAAACAAGCACACCAATCTGCACTTCTTATATGCAGTATTCATCGTCATCCCCCATTTTGCAACAGCAGAATTCAAACAGAGTACCCCTATAATGATTCTGCCAACCCGCCAGAAATACGCACCTCATTTTCTTCCGCATTTACATCACCGTAAAAACAGAAGCGACTGTGCCACCCCATATTCCTTCCTCTTATGCAGTATTCACGAAACTGTATTCCAATTTACTAAATACTATCATCAGCCAATATTTGTGTCAATGCAAGGAATCCTTTATGCTTGCATGGCATCTTGCCAACCCGAACAGTCTCCCCCAAAACATACCCTCCAAGATGCAAAACAGAATCCTCCCCGTTTTTGCAAATAGAGTTGACACGCTTTATGATTTGCTATATCCTTTTGAAAAGAAAATACAAATCTACTGCAAAGGAAGTGTTTGCTTGCGTTCATCCATCAAGTACCTGTTCCTCTCACTCGCCGCCCTTGCCCTGCTGCTGGCAGGAATCACAGGGGTTCTCTTTTATCAAGCCAAGGATTCCATTCCTGTCCTCAACTACCATCAAATCAATGACAAGGACAAGAATGCCTTGACCGTGGAATCTGACCAATTTGATGCACAAATAAAATACCTGAGCGAAAATGGATATCATGCGATTACGCCCCAAGAAATGATAGACGCATGGAAAAACGGAACGGCACTTCCCGACAAGCCGGTTATCATCACCTTTGACGACGGCTATGCCGACAATTACAAAAATGCCTATCCTATCCTAAAAAAATACCAGCAAAAAGCCGTCATTTTCGTTGTTTCCGACTATGTGAACGTCTATCCGAATTACCTTACTTGGGACAATATCGCAGAAATGCAGGAAAACGACCTGATTGACTTTGAAAGCCATACGCTGAGCCATGTCAACCTGCTCGAGGATGTAGCCTCGGAGGAAGAAGCAAGAAAACAGCTGACGGATTCCAGAAAAGCATTGGAATACCATCTGAAAAAGCCTGTGCGATTCATCGCCTACCCATGCGGTGCTTATGACGGCAACTTGATCCAGCTCACGGAGGACTGCGGCTATCTCGGTGGCTTTACCGTAAACTACGGACTCGCCTCCAAGGAAAGCAATCCATACACGCTCGACCGTGTTCCCATCTTTGGGGGAAATACCCACACGCTCCTTCGCTTCAAGCTTCGCCTGACACTTGCCCCCGTCCTCGCTCCTCTCGATTACATCAAAACGTCCCTGAAGGATGCAGGATACCCCAGACTTTCCAGTTTCATACCGATTCCATAAAAAACGGCCGCACCTAAGGATAAAACCTTTTGTGCGGTCGTTTGCCGTATCATGGCTATCGAATGTGGGTAACGTATCCTGCGTCTTGCAGATTCAGCTTCTGCCAAGCTCCATCACGCCGAATTTTATTTTGCTGTACCTGCCGCCTTGAAAGGCAGAAAATCCAAGACGCTCAAATTCAAGGCTTCGGCTGTTTTCCTTGAAAACCACTCGGTGCCTTGCTACTCTTTTGGCTTCCTCTATCGCTTCCAGTGACACAGCCCTATGGTCTGCAATTTCCCGCAAAGGAGCAAGGCTCTTGCTCTCCATCAGCGGGTGACGGAACATTGGGTCAAAATATACTACATCAAAAGCATCTGTCTGCTGCCTTTTCAAAAAGTCCAAGGAATCCGCAGAAATGACCCGAATCCTCCGCATTGCCGCATGGATATCATAGTTTTCTGCAAGGACATGGCTCATTCCATAACGGATTACCTCTGCCAGACATGGATTTATCTCAACTCCCGTCACGCTTCCCTCAGCACCAACAGCATAGCTTGCCACAATAGCATCTGCACCAAACCCAAGCGTGCAATCCAAAACCTTCATTCCCGTTTCCAGCTTCATGGCAGATACCATGTGATCCTCCTGTCCCAGCCGAAGGTTCTTGATACGGAGATGTGCCATATTGGGATGGAAAAAAAGCTCTCCCGACAAGGTTTCCAAAAGAAGCATTCCCTTCTTTGCAACCAAAATCGTTTCACAGCCATAAAGCTTTCGCAGTTCCTGTATGGATTCGTTCTTTCTTTCGACATAAGGAATCGCAAGCCTTTGCGCCGTCTCTCTGGCAAGCCTGACACTTTCCTCATGATATTTCCTTCCTGTCGTGCATACAGCCTTTGGTGTCATTTTCATCCCCTTCTCAAAACCCCGTCCGCTTGAACATTTTTGCCAGTTCCTCACTGGAAAACCTCAAGATGGTAGGTCTGCCATGCGGGCAGGTATAGGGATAAGCGGTATGGGACAGCTCTTCTAAAATAATCTGCATTTGACGCAGGTTCAGCTCCTCGCCCGCCTTGATAGCGGCACGGCATGCCGTGGTTGCCAGAACCTGATGGCGGATCTCCTTTGCAGAAACCGCATGCATCTCTGCCAAATTTACCAGAATCTCCCGAATGACTTCCTCTGCTTCCCCCACCGGAATATCCGCTGGTACCTCCATCAAGCGAAATTCCATGCTGCCGCACGCTTCCATCGAAAACCCCAAATGACAAAAAAGCTCTTGGTTCTTCTCAATCAGCTCCGCTTCCTTGCTGTCAAAGCGCAAAATCAAATGCATCAAAAGCTGCTGGGACGGAATCCCCTCTGCCTGCTCGGAAAACCTGTCATAAAGAATCCTCTCGTGCGCCGCATGCTGGTCAATGATATAAAGCCCTTTCAAGTCCCGTGCAACAATATAGCAAAGATCCACCTGTCCCATCGGCAGAAGCTCTCCTTCCAAGGACAGGCTTTCTTTCTTCTTCACGGCGTTGGCTGGCTCCTCCTGAACCGTAAAGGCTTTCCCCGTCAAAGAATTCCCCTCTCCCTGCACAAAATCCCATTCCTCCTGCACGGAAGGACACGTTTCCTTTGTATGGGGAAAATCAAATTCCGAGACATCGCTCCTTGCAGAAACTGCATCAAAAACAGTCTCCCTTCCCCCAACAGACATGCTCCCATAGCTTCGTGGCTTCACCACAGCAGGCTCCTCCAGCGGTGCTTCCGCAGGAACGAACTGCATAGGCTCCATGCTGTAATGGCGTTCCGGCTTCTGCACGACAGCCGCCACCTGCTGCAAGGACTGGTTCACAGGCCGAACCGCATCTATGACAGCCTTGTAAACCGCTTGAAATACATGACTTTCATTCTCAAATTTCATCTCGCTTTTCTGCGGATGAACATTAACGTCTATCGTATTCTGCGGTACTTTAATGTTTAATACAGCCAAAGGAAATCCAGACTTTGGAACCATCGACTTGTAGGCATTGTCGATTGCCTTGAAGATGGCTCGATTCTGGATGATTCGCCCGTTCACGATCAAGGTCTGCCATGCACGGCTGCTCTTGAGCATGGACGGCTTTGTGAGATAGCCCGATATGGAAATGTCCTCATTTTCCAAGCTGATTCCCAAAAGGGACTGTGCCGTTGAAATACCATAAATGCTCTGAATCGTATCGTACAAATTCCCATTGCCCGGAGTTTCTATCGCAGTCTTTCCATTGTTCAGAAACCGAAAGGTAATTTCGGGACGGGAAAGTGCCAGCTTGATGAGGAAATCATTGATTTTTCCTGCTTCCGTATGGTTGGTTTTCAAGAATTTCTTGCGAGCCGGCGTATTAAAGAACAAATCCTCTGCCTGCACGATTGTCCCGATATTGCAGCCCGTTTCCCGAATGTCAATCTCCTTGCCTCCCGTGATTTGCACCTGCGTCCCAAGCTCACTGCCCTCCTGACGGGTTCGCAGGGAAAACCTCGAAACAGCCGCTATAGTCGGAAGTGCCTCGCCTCGAAACCCCAAAGTTCCTATAGCGCTCAAATCATCCACCTTTCGGATTTTGCTGGTTGCATGACGCTGAATGGCAAGCCTTGCGTCCTCCATGCTCATGCCCTTCCCATTATCCGTCACACGCATGCAGCCAATGCCGCCTGCCAAAATCTCAACCTCGATCCTCGTTGCTCCGGCATCCATGGAATTTTCTACCAGCTCCTTGATAACGGAAGCAGGGCGCTCCACTACTTCGCCAGCGGCAATCTTGTTGATGGTATTGTCATCGAGTACCTGAATACTGCTCATTGCTTTCCTGCCTCCCGCCTTGCCTGCTCCTGCAATTTATACAGCTCGTTCAGCGCTTCCAAGGGTGTCATGGTCATGATGTCCAATGCCAAGACTGCATCATTTACGCCTGACGCAAAGAGCGACGGCTCTTGCTGTGCCACAGCCTCCGCAGGCTCCTTCCTGCCGGTTTTCAAAGGCACTTGCAAGGAATCCCCCTTTTCCAAGCTGTCAAGAATCACCTGCGCCCTTTGGGTAACTGCCTTGGGAAGCCCTGCCAGTCTTGCCACATGAATCCCATAGGACTTATCCGCACTGCCTGCCACGATTCGGCGCAAGAAGGCTACCTGCGTCCCACGCTCCTTGACTGCCACGCAAAAATTCTTGATATGGTCATTTTCCATATCCGTCAATTCATGGTAATGCGTTGCAAACAAGGTCTTGGCATGAACCTTCTTGTCCAAATGCTCTATGACGGCACGGGCAATGCTCATCCCATCAAAGGTACTCGTCCCCCGTCCAATCTCATCAAGGATTACAAGGCTGTCCTTCGTTGCATATTTCAGGATTTGTGACACCTCATTCATTTCCACCATAAAGGTGCTTTGTCCGCTCACCAGATCATCGCTTGCCCCAATACGGGTAAAAATGCGATCCACGGGAGAAACCGCCGCTTCTCTCGCAGGAAGAAAGCTCCCTGCCTGTGCCATGAGCGTCAAAAGCGCAGTCTGCCGCATATAAGTGGACTTGCCTGCCATATTGGGGCCGGTAATCAGCATAGTCTCGCAATCCCGATGGTTGAGCCTCGTATCATTCGACACGAAAATATCCCTCGTCAGAATTCTTTCCACCAAGGGATGCCGCCCATCCTTGATATGAATTTCCCCGTCTGTCGTAATCCGTGGACGAACATAATTGTATGCACTTGCCGCCTCCGCAAGCCCCTCCAGCACATCGACCAAGGCTACCTTGCGTGCCGTTTCCTGAATGCTTGGCAAATGGGACTTGATTTCCTCTCGAATCTCAGAAAAGATGCGGTATTCTATTTGAACAATTTTTTCCTGCGCGCCCAGAATCTTCGTCTCAAACGTCTTGAGTTCTTCCGTAATGTAGCGTTCCGCATTGGCAAGCGTCTGCTTGCGGACATAGTGGGCAGGCACTCGCTCCGTTCCGCTGTTGCGTACCTCAATGTAGTAGCCAAACACCTTGTTGTAGCCTATTTTGAGCGCACGGATTCCGGTAGCTTCCTTTTCTCGTTCCTCCATCTCCTGAAGCATGCTCTTGCTGTCATGCGCAATGCGGCGGTATTCATCAAGCTCCGCGCAATACCCGTCCTTGATAATGCCGCCCTCCCGAAGCGTAATCCCCGGAGTTTCAATGATAGATTTTTCCAGCAATTCCACAAGCTCGTCATAGGTATTCATTTTTTCATAGCAGGACAGCAAAAGCCGTGCTTTTGCCGATGACAGAAGCTGGCGGATTTTCGGCAAGGAACGAAGTGACAGCTTCAATGCAATCAAATCACGCGCATTTGCCGTCCCTACCTCGATTCTCGTCAGCAGGCGCTCAAAATCATGAATTTCCCTGCAAGCCTCCCGTATCTCCTTGCGAAGCGCAAAGCCCTTGAAAAACTCCTCCACGGCATCCAGCCTGTTCTGGATTTTTGCCACGTCCAAGAGCGGCGCTTCCAGCCACTTTTTCAAGAGACGGCTTCCCATCGCTGTCTGCGTAAAATCCAATACGGAAAACAAGGTATCCTTCTTTCCGCCGTCCCTGAGATTTCTCGTAATCTCCAAATTCCGAAGCGTATAGCTGTCCAGCACAAGACTTTCGGAAACATCCAAATAAACCAATCGAGAAAGATGGGACAAATCCGTCTTGACGGTTTCATGGAGGTAATCCAAAAGCGTTGCAACTGCCGCCTTCGCATCTTCTTCCTTGGGACGCTGGCTCAAATCAAAATGCTCGACAATACGATCCTCCACTGCCCCTGAAATCCCCTGCAAGGAGGTAAAAGCACAGCTTGGCAAGCGAAGCGATACAAATTCCCGAAGCTTCTCCTGAAAGGAAATATCCCCAACAAGCAAAAGTTCTGCCATCATCAGGCGGTAAAGCTCATCTAAAAGCATTTGCAGCCTGTCCTGCCCCCGATAGATTCCATAAAAACATTCTCCCGTTGAAACATCTGCGCCTGCCAATATGATTTCTTCCTCTTTTTCATAAAGCAGGGCAATGTAATTATTCTGTGCGTCCCTAAATGCCTCCTCCGAAAGAACCGTTCCCGGCGTTACGACCTTGATAACCTCCCGCTGTGTCAGTCCTTTTGCCTTCGGGTCTCCGATCTGCTCGGCAATCGCCACCTTGTAGCCCTTTCGTATCAGCTTGTTGATATAAGACTCCGCAGCATGGTACGGAACGCCGCACATCGGAGATTTCTCCATGTCGCCGCTCCTGCTGGTCAAGGTCAGCCCAAGTTCCCTTGCCGCCAGCTTGGCATCCTCAAAAAACATCTCATAAAAATCACCCAGCCGAAAGAAAAGAATCGTCTCCGGATACTTCTCTTTTGCAGCAAGATACTGCCGCATCATAGGCGTAAGTTCCATAACTCTCCCCCACCGTTCCTAAACAAAAGAAAGGAAGGACTCCTCGTCCCTCCTAAGCCTCACGCAAGTTCGCCCTTCAGCACCCATGTCTGCGGGTGCGTTATCCTTACTGTAACAAAATCTCCCACTTTTTCATCACCGTGCTTCCAGAGAACAATCTTGTTCGTGCGGGTACGCCCTGTCCACACCAAATCCTCGTTCTTGCTGGGGCCCTCCACCATCACTTCCAGCTTTTGTCCTTTCAGCGATTCATTGATTTCCCTGCTAATCTCATTCTGCACATCCATCAGCCTTTGCAGCCTTTGCTTCTTGATTTCCTCGTCCACTTGGTTTTCCATGCCTGCCGCAGGCGTTCCCGAACGCTTGGAGTAGATAAAGGTGTATGCCGAATCATAACGAATTTCCTTCAGGAAATCCACCAATCCCTCAAAATCCTCCTCTGTCTCTCCCGGAAATCCAACAATCAAGTCCGTCGTCAAGGCAGCCATCGGCAACTTCTCACGAATCCTGCGAACCAAGTCACGATACTTTTCTACCGTATAGACACGGTTCATCGCCTTGAGCATCGGATTCGTTCCATGCTGTACTGGCAAATGAATATGCTCGCAAATATGCTTTCCATTCTGAATAACATCAATGACCTTATCGCTCAAATCCTTTGGGTGCGATGTCATAAAACGGACACGTCGAATTCCCGGAACCTCATCCACCATCTTCAAAAGCTCTGCAAAGTCAGCCCTTTTATGATCCTTTCCATAGGAATTCACATTCTGTCCCAAGAGCGTAATCTCCTGAAATCCAGCAGCTGCGGCATCTGTCACTTCCTTCACAATATCTTCCGGAATACGGCTTCGCTCCCGTCCCCGCACATACGGGACAATGCAATAGGTACAGAAGTTATCGCAGCCATACATAATAGGAATCCAAGCAGAAAGCGTCCCCTTGCGCTCCACGGGAAGGTTCTCCAAACTACCTGCCTTCTCCATATCCACATCAACAAGATGCCTGCGTTCAATCTCCATATCACGCACGACCTGCGCCAGTTCCTGCACCTGCGCCGTACCAAGCACGAAATCAATATGAGGCACGCGCTTGATCAGGCGGTCTGCCTCCTTTTGCGCCATGCAGCCGGTAATGCCAAAAATCAAGCTTGGCTTCTTCCGCTTCCAGTTCTTGACCTCCCCAATCTTCCCATAAACCTTGTCCTCTGCAGTCTCCCGAACACAGCAAGTATGGATCAAGACAAGATCTGCCTCCTCCATGGAATCCGTTGCCTCATAGCCAATGGATCTCAGCTGCCCTTCCATGCGCTCGGCTTCTGCAAAATTCATCTGACAGCCATAAACCAACAGCTTATAAAAACGATGGAGCTTCCCATCTGCCATTTCCATCCGACCTTTCCCATGCTCTATGAGTCACTATTCTACCATACAGAAACCAATTTGTCACACCATGAAAAACTGGCATATCTCACTGCCCTCTATCTGCCGTCAAAAGCAAAATCCGTTTGCCCTAGCAGCAGAAGCTGCCAAAGCAAACGGATTTTTCTTATTCCTTGCTTATCCTGTTACTTGCGGTCAGCCTTTGTGCTGATTTCCTCCTGAATCATTGCAACAAATGCATCCACGCCCATCGTATTGCTGTCTTTTTCGCCATACTTGCGGACATTGACCGTCTGATCCTCCACTTCCTTGTCACCAATGACCAAGGCATACGGTATCTTCTTGACCTGTGCCTCACGAATCTTGTAGCCAGTCTTTTCATTGCGGGCATCTACCTCAGCACGAATGCCGAGAGCAAACAGCTTGTTCTTTAATTCATAAGCATAATCCATGTGCTTGTCCGTAATCGGGAGAAGCTTCACCTGAACTGGTGCAAGCCATGTCGGGAAAGCACCTGCGTAGTTTTCGATCAAAATTCCGATGAAACGCTCAATACTGCCATATACCACTCGATGCAGCATCACAGGGCGATGCTTCTCGCCATCCTCACCAACATAGGTAAGGTCAAACTTCTCCGGCATAAGCATATCGAGCTGAATCGTTCCGCACTGCCAAGTACGACCAATGGAATCCCTGAGGTGGAAGTCGATTTTGGGTCCATAGAAAGCACCATCCCCCTCATTGACAACATACTTCAATCCACGATGCTCCAATGCGTTCTGAAGAGCTGCGGTTGCCTTTTCCCAAATTTCATCCGACCCCATAGAGTCCTCGGGACGGGTCGAAAGCTCTGCCGTATAGGTCAGGTGGAAGGTGCTGTATACCTCATCAAACAGGTCAATCGTATGCTGGATTTCTTCCTCAATCTGGTTTGGTGTCAGGAACAAATGGGCATCATCCTGCGTAAAATTACGGACACGGAACAAACCGTGAAGCGCACCGGAAAGCTCATGGCGATGCACAAGCCCCAACTCGCCAAGACGAAGCGGCAGGTCACGATAACTGTGCTGATGGGACTTGTAAACCAGCATGCCGCCTGGGCAGTTCATCGGCTTGACAGCATAATCTTCCTCGTCAATCTGAGTGAAATACATATTCTCCTTGTAATGCGCCCAATGCCCTGACTGTTCCCACAGCTTGCGGTTCATAATCATGGGTGTCTTGATTTCCTGATAGCCATAACGGCGATGCACATCACGCCAGTAGTTGATCAGTTCATTGCGAACCACCATGCCGTTTGGATGGAAGAATGGAAATCCGGGGCCTTCCTCGTGCAGGCTAAAGAGATCCAGTTCCTTGCCCAGCTTGCGGTGGTCACGTTTTGCTGCTTCCTCCAGCATGTGCAGGTACTCATCCAGATCTGCCTGCTTTTCAAAAGCCGTGCCATAAATACGTTGCAGCATCTTGTTCTTCTCACTGCCGCGCCAATAGGCACCATTCACGCTCTGCAACTTGATTGCCTTGACCTTGCCTGTCGAAAGCACATGCGGGCCCG
>CALELM010000065.1 GCA_937902665.1 uncultured Selenomonadaceae bacterium | reverse complement strand
AGCTACACCGACCGCAACGGCAACCGTGTGGAAAACACCGACTGGCACCGCGTCAATGTGTGGGACAAGGCAGCGGAAGCCTGTGCCAGGTACCTCCACAAGGGCAGCAAGGTCTATGTTGAGGGAACCATCAAAAACGACACCTACACCGACAGCAACGGCGTCGAGCACAAGAGCTACAGCATTCGCGCCCAGCATGTGCAGTTCCTTGACCGCAAGGAAGACAACGGCGGCCGCCAGCAGGCGCAGTCCTATGCACAGCCGTCCGAGATGGATGACGCACCATTCTAATACTGCCGCGTCCGTGCAGGGTATCGATTCCGCCAAGGGACAGCAATCCGTCGATACTTGAGCGCAACGGCGAACCGTCCTTGACTCCTTCGGACGACCGACCAGGCCGGTATATGCCTGGCACATTTTCCGGCGCGTTGCCGGAAGACCGGGTCTGCGCCGCTCCCCGGATAAGGCCTAGGGTAGGCCGATAAGACGCCAATCCGACGCTGTCTACTGTATGAATCGCAGGCCTCCAAGGCTTGACCTGCAGCGTGGATAGGAAAGCGCTATACGCCCAGCATAAGCTGGAATCAGGGGCTCCCATTTCCAGATAGTCATCAGCCCCAAGGAAGGTGCGCGAAGCGGCGAAATTTCGTGACGGCTTCCGTGTCAGGGTGGCGGCCAAGGGCAAGGAGAGGCCTATCATAACGACCACCTAGCGTAAAACGGAGAACTCGCTGAGAAACCTCCAGCGGACAGGGCCGGCTGTATATCCGGCATTTTTTTTGCTGCCGCGTCCGTGCAGGCTGCTGACTTTTTCTAATTTCGGTCGGCAGCAGATGTGTAACGGCGAACACCCGTCTTTCCATTTCAGCGGGGACAGAGCCAGGCTGTATAGAAGATCGGTTTAGGCATTGCACCGACCTGGCCATATTTTCAGCTAAACCTAAAGGAGATCGTATGACTAGCACAGCAAAATTTGCATTCGCCCACGATTCCGAAAAGCATCTCGATCCGCAGCAGATCAGCCTACTGGAGAAGGAAACCGTGACAAAGGAACCCAATATCGAAGTCCCCCTGGAACCGTCCGGTGACAAGAGAAAGGAAACGCCGTTTGAAACGGCTGTTCTCGACGCATACATCAAGGGCGGATCCACCATTGATCAGATCGCGGCCAACATGGGCATAGAAGAGAAGGACGTTATCGACGTCCTGTCTGGGTATGCAGCAGGCAAATTCCGGAACAGGCATTTCAGCCCGGCGCTGCATGACCGTGTTGTCGACTTCGCCCTGGCACACCCGGAAATGAGTACCCTTGACGTGGGCAAGGCGCTTTATCTCCGCCGCGCATCAGCAAAGCAGATCATCAACGGCGTCTACTACTGCGGCCTCCGGCACAGCCGTGAAGACCTCAAGGCTCGCTGGGAGCAGGTGAAGAATCTTCCCCATGAAAACAAGGACGCCAAGCCGGCCGACGCAGAGCTCGCCAAGTTGCGGGCCGACCTCGACAAGGCGCTGGGCATCGCGGAGGACTACCGCAAGCAGATCGAGAAGTATCATGCTTTTGAGCATGCCATCTATGCCGCCATTGTTGAGATGCACCGCGGAGACGGTGCCAAAGACGCGGAGGCGGAACTTGCCGACTAAGTATGCGTGCCAGCGCTACGTCCACCTTGAAGGCGGCAACGTCTGGCAGGATCTGAGGAAGCTGGAAGGCTGGGTAGAGGATCTGATCGTAACCTACGCAAAGGAATGGGCTACGAGCAGGAATAAGATTCGTGTCCATCGCCGGCGCACCATAAACGACGAAAAGGGCCGGCTTGTCTCCGACTACGAGGTCGAGATGACATACGGCGAAGGCGGCAGGACAAGCCAATGTACACAATAGCCATCGGCGCCTTTTGGATATTCCTGGGCGCCTTCACTTTATTTGCAATACCTGACATGGCCGAAAAAGTCTGCCTTTTAGGCATTCTCAATGCGGTCTGGTTTATCGCCATGAAGGAGGACTAGATGCCAACGCTTGAACAGATCGAGGAAGAGATCCAGACAATTATCGACACATTCGGAGACGTGGAGCCCGGCGAAGCACACGCAAACTACGAGAGCCTTTCAGAGGAAATGAAGAAAGCCTTGGAAGACTACCTAAAGGAACGCTTCGGAGAGCGTGCCGAAAAAGTGGATTCCATAGCCCAGTTCTTCCGCATGACGGAAATACGGATCGCGGCACGGCGTGAAGAGGCCAAGCGCCTGGAGCGCAAGGCCAAGACCGACGAGAACACGCTGAACTTCCTCAAGGTGAAGTACCTGGCGATCATGGAGAGCCACGGCAAGACGAAGCTGGAAGGCAACGCATACGACATCAAGCGAACCGTCAGCAAGTGCTGCGTGATCGAAGACATGGACAAGCTGCCGGAGGAATGGATCCGCGTGAAGACGGAACGCTCCCCCATGAAGCGGGAGATCCTGGCAGAACTTAAGAAGGGCACCGTTATCCCCGGCGCCCGCATCGGTGAAAACGTCAGCATTAAGGTAGCATAGACATGGAATTGACCACAGTTGAACAGATCGTCAAAGACGCACAGCGCGACATGGATAACGCCAAAGACGCAGCCACCATCAAGGAAATCCTTATGCGTGCCAGCGAGAAACTTATGGAGCTAGCCAGGGACAAGGCGGACTAGGTGGACGCACGGACAATCAAAAGCTACCG
>CALELM010000064.1 GCA_937902665.1 uncultured Selenomonadaceae bacterium | reverse complement strand
GGATCGGGCAGCACCCGAATTGAATTTGCGAAACTTATTATACGTTATCAAAATGTCCAAAACATCAATCCTGTTGCCTCGACATACCAAAATCAAACCTGTTGTCACGACTATCCCCATTTTCTAGGCTACAGAAATGATGTCAAAACACAAAAACAAGGGGTTTCGGCAATCTGCCAAATTTTGGCAAAATTGCTGAAACCCCTTGAAATAAGGATTTGCAGCACTTCCTACTGTGAAATTTTTGACATCAATACTACGCACTCGACATGCCTTGACAGGTCTTAAGCTCAGTCGCCCGATACGAAATCGCTTTTGAGCAATTTTTGATTGCCCCTGTTCGAGTCAGGGAATATTTTATCGTCTTTCTCCGACACAGGGAATATTTTATCTATGTTTTTGATGCTTTCGCCCGTAATAGGGAATATTTTATTACCTTTGCTCGAGTGAGGGAATATGTCAACAAACTGAGATTTGTTAGTCTTTGTAACGAACATATAGCGGACCTTCTTCACCGGTTTCTCCTGTTGGTAAGAATCCCGCTTTATTCAGTACCCTCTGCGAAGCAATATTAGACTTCTCCGTTTCTGCTACAACATTCGTTACACCAGATTGCATTAGTGCCCATTCGACAATTGCAGATACTGCTTCAGTCGCATATCCGCGGCCTTGATATTCATCTGCAATACCATAACCAATCTCTACTACGCCTTTCTCTGAAAGGCCTTTGAAGCATATCTCTCCAATGTGAGTACAGTCTTTTAGTTCTATCATCCAGATTGCATACCAATCCCACTGATCAGGATGTGACAGACAACCATCCAACATTTCTGTGTATGCTACTTTCAGAACTTCAATAGTCTGAGTAGCAATAAATCTTTCCATCTGTTTCTTAGACGATGAGTATATTTTTAATCTCTTTGTTTCTATCATGTTACACCGGCGTTCCTACTTCAATAAGGTTCCCATCAAGGTCATAAAAGCGAACAACTTTCTGTCCCCAGCTATGTTTCATTAAATGATTTACATATTCTGTTTCCGGATACAGTGCCTCAAACTTTTCAATGAATCCCTCTATATCCTTTTCTTCAAAATACAACTCTGAAGCGTTATTCTTCCATGACACATTGGTGTTAAGAAATTGCTTCCAATATGACTCTGCCTGCAGAACCAGTCCGTCGGTCAGAATCATATTACCATCATTATCCACCATCAGCTCGAGTCCAAAGAGATCGTGATAGTATTTTCTGGATTTTTCTATATCTTTTACAACGATCAACACATATATGGAACATTTAAAATCGATGATCATAGCCCGTGAAACAAACGAGGCTGCATCATAAATAAAGGACAACTTAATTCTACCAGTACAACCGTCTTAAAAGGCACTGCCAAGTCTGTCCATTTCCCATCAAGGACAGGCGAAGTACAGAGTAGATGGGAAAGCTCTGACAAGCATCAGACAATTAGGCGGTCAGGTCTTAGGAAAGAATTTGCGAAAAACTATTGACGGTATCAATTTTACATTTTGCTGTCTTTTAAGCACAGCTATTCAGCTTGTTTTCCTATATCAAAAATATCCTATAAAGCCTTTATTTATCGGCATTTTTAGCTTCTTCAACTCTGTTAACCAGTGCTATGCTTTCCACATGGCTTGTATTTGGAAACATATCCACGGGTTGTATTTTTTCTGCTTTGTATCCGAGTGGTTCGAGAATGGCAAGGTCTCTTGCGAGACTTGCAGGGTTGCAAGAAACATAAACGATACGTTTTGGCTGCATTTGGGCAAAGGTTTCAAGGACAACCGGCGTGCATCCTGCTCTTGGCGGGTCAACCACGATAACATCAGCACACACGCCCTGCCGATAGAGGTGCGGCATGACATGGGTTGCGTCCCCGACAATGAATTCTGCATTGCGCACGTTGTTGTCCCTCGCATTTTTCTTTGCATCCAAAATGGCAGGCTTGACAATTTCTATGCCATAAACCTTGTACGCCTTCTGTGCCAAAAACAGCGTGATCGTCCCTGTTCCGCAATAGGCATCTATCACGGTTTCGCTTCCTGTCAGATTTGCAAATTCCAGTGCCTTGTTGTAAAGAACTTCCGCTTGGCTTGTGTTGACCTGAAAAAAGGAACGAGGCGATATGTGGAAATGAAGTCTCCCTATGCTGTCCAAGATGGTCGGCTTTCCCCACAGAAGCTTGGTATCTCTTCCCATGATGACGTTGTTGCGATAGGTTTGAATGTTCTGCTGGATACTGACCACATTAGGCAGCTTTTCCCTCAAAAGCTTAATGAATTCCTTTTCCCGTGGCAGTTTCACTGTTGCCGTCACCAGTACCACCATGAGGTCGCCTTTCTTGCCAACACGTCCTACCACATGGCGAAGCACCCCCGTATGTCGATCCTCATCGTAAACAGAAATATTCAGCTTTGTCACGATTTCACGCACAGCGTTGGCAATCGCATTGTTTCCTTCCATTTGAATATGGCAGTCCTTCGTATCAATGATTTCATGGCTTCCCTGCGCAAAACAACCAATCACAGTCCTTCCCTTCTTGCGGCCGATGGGGAACTGCATCTTGTTCCGGTAGTTCCAAGGGGACTGCGCACCGATTGTTGGTTCAACAAATACGTCCGTTTGCTTCCCTATTCTCGTCACAGCGTCTATAACCTGCTGCCTTTTGGCTTTCAACTGCGCCATATAGTCCAAATGCTGCAGCTGGCAACCGCCGCAGGATTCATAGATTGGGCAAATCGGCATGACGCGATCCTTGCTTTTTCTCAGGATTTCCTCCACATGTCCCTTGGCATAGCTTTTCTTTACCTCGTCTATAACTGCCCGAACCTTTTCACCTGGCAAGCCTTGCGGAACAAATACGGTAAAATCCTGATAGCGTCCTACCCCCTCCCCGCTCGTTCCAAGCGACTGAATCTCAATTTCATATATTTTTCCCACTTCAACGGGTACCTTGCTCATACTCTCATCTCACCTTCTGCCCTTCTTTTCCAAGGCTTATGCTGAAGAACTGCATCATTTGCAGTATCCTGTCACAGCAAAACCTTACTACAAATATCGGGCTGCTGCACGTATCAAAATCCATGCAGCAGCCCTAACTTTTCTTATAACGCCATTGTTCAAGAAAATGCCATAAGCATTTTCCCTCCAATTTGCGT
>CALELM010000063.1 GCA_937902665.1 uncultured Selenomonadaceae bacterium | reverse complement strand
TCCAATTTGCGTTTCAACGAAGCGGGAGATATGCTCACCGCTTGTTTAAATTTGGTTTCCCCCCACTTACAGCAAGCTGTTGAAGAAGGGGACATCTTTAGCTTCGTTATATGTCCCATTACACAGTTAATTTTGAGGGCATACATTTTCATGTTTTACAAGGGAAGGTTTTTTTGTATAATGTATGATTGTGAAATACAATTTGGAGGTAATTTTCATGGATCTTTCTTTGATTTTGTCGGAGGTAAACGATTTTGTTTGGGGACCAATCATGCTGGCATTTCTGGTCGGGACAGGAGTTTTTTTGACGATTCGATTAAAATTCTTGCCGTGGCGCAATTTGGGCTATGCTATACGCATGATCATGCAGCAGAGAAGCGGTGAAAAAGGGGATATTTCTCCTTTCCAATCGCTGATGACGGCATTGTCGGCGACTGTCGGCACGGGCAACATTGTTGGGGTGGCGACAGCTCTTGTGCTGGGAGGACCGGGAGCACTCGTTTGGATGTGGATCAGTGCGGCGTTTGGACTGTCCACGAAATACGGCGAGTCTGTGCTGGCTGTCAAGTATCGTGAGACGAACAGTGCCGGCGAAATGGCGGGCGGCCCTATGTATGCCATGAAGAACGGCATCAAGAACAAATATGTAGGGCGAAGCTTGGCTATGTTGTTTTCTGTTTTTGCCGTAATTGCTTCTTTCGGTATCGGAAACATGACGCAAGCGAATTCCATCTCTGCAGTTCTTGAATCCGGCTTTTCCATTCCCACATGGTTTACGGGAGTTTTGCTGGTGTTCTGCGCTCTTTTTGTTATAGTGCGGGGGATTCGCAGTATAGGCAAGGTATCCAGTGTGATCGTACCGACTATGGCAGGGTTTTATTTCGTTACGGCACTCATCGTAATAGCTTTTAATTATGCAGCTATTCCTGCCGGAGTAGCGGAAATGTTTAGGATGGCATTTTCGTTTGAGGCGGTGGCAGGGGGTGTCAATGGTTCAATCATTGCTTCTATGCTGACGGCAATGCGCTGGGGCGTGGCGAGAGGCGTTTTTTCCAATGAGGCAGGCTTAGGCTCTGCTCCAATCGCTGCTGCGGCGGCTCGTACCGATCATGCTTCCCGTCAGGGATATATCAATATGACCGGCACGTTTTTTGACACGATGATTATTTGCGCATTGACGGGGCTGGTGATAGCATCTTCTGGAGTTTTGGGTACGGTTGATCCGGAGACTGGCAAAATGGTTTCCGGTGCCCAGCTTACGATTTTAGCTTTTTCTACGGTTTTTGGCGAATCTTCCAGACTGATTGTTTCCATATCGTTGACATTGTTTGCTTTTTCTACGATTTTAGGTTGGGAATACTACGGAGAAAAGGCTTTGGAATATATAGTGAAGAATCGCAAGGTTATCATGGCATACAGGATCATTTTTAGTTTGATCGTGTTTGTCGGAGCAACTACGACTTTGGAGATTGTTTGGAATTTTTCGGATACAGCAAACGGCTTAATGGCTATTCCTAACCTTATTTGCTTGCTGTGGCTGTCCAACGATATTGCTAAGGAATGTTTTGATTTTCAGGATAAGGTCATAAATCGTAAGTAAAAATATTTGCGGTGTTTAATTTTTCCTTCAATGTGACGATATATAAGTAAGGGGATTTTGTGCCTGCAAGGAGCGGGTATTGCACAAAAGGAGGAAGTTGACATGGATGTAAACACGATAGCAAAAACCCAGCCAATGGGCGTAGCAAATGCTTATGGAGTGATGAAGAAGCAGGGAATCCAAGGGGCAGGGAATGACAGTTCCAATTCTTTAGAAGCGAAGATTGGGGAAGCCTTTGAGGTTTCGATTTCAAGCGAAGGGAAGGAGGCAAACGAGAAGAATCAGGCAAAGGGTCTGGGTGCAGATCCCTTGGCTGCTTTGCAGGAGGGCGAACTGGAACAGGCAAAGGGCAAGGGGCTGGATGCGGACACGATCAGTGCCATGCAGCAGGATATTCAGCAAAAGTCCTTGCAGTTCATGATTGACATGATGACGGAAAACAACGACAGGCTGCAAAAATGGCTGGATGAGGGCGTGGGAATCCTGCGGTTCGAGAATGGCGTGGAGCTTGATGCGGCACAGTTTGCGATGCCTGAGGTGGCAACGACTCCGGAAGAGGCGGAGGCAGCCATCAGCGAGGGCGGACAGTGGTCCGTGGAAGCTGTTTCGGATCGTATTTTTGGAATGGCATCGGCACTTGCCGGCGATGATCCGGAAATGCTGGAGAAGATGCGTTCCGCCGTGGAGGAAGGCTTCAAGCAGGCAGGCATTGCGTTTAACAATGTCTACGGAACGGACAAGATGCCTCAGATCACGGAGGATACGCATGCGGAGATTATGAGGCGCTTTGACGACAGGGCAAAGGAACTGACGGGAGCAACTTCAGCTCAAATGCAGGGGGCTTCTGAGTAAGGAAAAACAGAAAAGACAGGGAGAGAGTCTTCTGGGAAGGAGGACTCTCTTTTTTGTTCAAAGCTTCCTGAGGAAAAGCAGGAGATTTTGTTTTTGTGAAGAAAGAAAAACCTAGAAAAGACTTGAAGGTGATACGGGATTTTTGCGAGAGAGGAAATTGCTTGAAAGGAAATAAATACCATGAAAACATCAAATGATTATCTCGATGATTTGCTGGTTCGCATGGCTCATCACAGCACAGCTATTGAAGGAAACACTTTAACGCAAGGTGAAACAAAAAGTATCCTCATTGACGGGTACGTCCCAAGGGCAATGAATTTGCGGGAATTGAATGAAGTAATCAATTACAAAAGCTTCATGCAGTTTATTTGTGACAATTTAGAAGAGCTGCCTCCGCTTAGCTTGGAACTGATCAAAAAAATACATTTCCTGCTTTGCCAAAATGCAATAGATGGCATGGCAGGAGCTTTTAAGACGATTCCCAATATGATTATAGGAGCTGGTTTTACCCCTGTTCCGCCATATATGGTTATAACTGAATTGCAGGAATGGATATGGAATCTTGAAGCACAATTGGAAAATCAAGAAAAAGAGGGGATAATCGAAGCAATCTGCAGGCAGCATATAGCTTTTGAACGTAGTCATCCTTTCTCAGACGGCAATGGCCGTGTCGGTCGTGCTTTGATGGTCTATACCTGTTTGCAAAAAGGTATTGCCCCCATTGTTGTGACGAAAGAAGATAAAGCGGAATATATCAGCTATTTGAATACAGAAGATGTAATTGGATTTACAAAATTTTCTTTAAAGCTAAATGCGGATGAAGAAATGAGAATGAGCTTGTTTTCATGAAATGGAATCCTATCGATTTCTTAGAAAAATCAGTAGAGGAGGTGCGGCAGTGGAAAGGCTGGAAGAGGAGCGTTTCTCTGAGGAAAATCGCGACAAGGGCGGGAGCAGGAATTCATGGTTGGAACAGGTAGATAGTCTTTCTGGACAAGTAACGGAGTTCTCGCTGGAATGGATGGCAAATGCCAAGCAGTTTGCGGATATGTCCACGCAGGCTTCGGAGATGGCAAACACGCTTGGCATGGGCGTGGAGCAGCAGCTTCAGGAAATAGAGGATGCCAAGCAACATGTAGATGGTATTTTTGAGAATACTTCCATGATGGGAGAAACACTGAACGAGGCGGCGGCAATTTCTGAGGAGATTGCAGGGGAACTGGGCATGGAATTGGATTTGCTGGATGAGGCGGCTGCGCGCATGGGTTCTGTCGAGCAATGCATTCGTAAATCGGCAAGCGCAATTCGGGCATTGGTCGGGGAATGTGAGCGAGTTTGCCAAATGGCGGAAGGAATGTCCGTTCTTGCAAAACAGGCTGCTACTTTGGTGCAGGAGGCAGGCAATGCCGATTCGTTGCTCTTGCGGCTGCAGGAGGAGGCACAAGAGGTTGAGGAATGCAGGAACCATTTCCAGCGTACCTTGGAGGATATGGATGCGGAAATACAGGAAGGATGCAGTGAGGCACAGGAGGGAATGGAGCTTATCCATGCGGTTCATGGAAACTTGCAGGAGCTTATGGGGAAGGTCGATGGGATTTGCGGAAAAATGCAGGATATGGAGGGTTCTGCGGCTGCAGTGGAAGAAGCAATGGCATGTCTTGTTGGCTCCATCGATCAGATTGATACAGTGAGCCGAAGCGTGTCAGAGAATGCGCAGGCTGTATTTGCTGTGACGGAGGAGCAGGCTGCGGCAAACCAAGAGCTTGCGGCAGGGGCGCATTTCTTGGCAAGTCTTGCAGGAAAGATGCAGGAGACTGCACAGAACAGCAGGGAGGCGTAGGTACGGATGAAACTGATTGCGGGGGAGAGGCTTTTGCTTGGGGAGCAGTTTTTCCTTTACAAGATTTATGTTCCCGTGCTATAATGTTTTTTGTTCTTGACTGGAGAGGTGTCCGAGTGGTCGAAGGTGCTTGACTCGAAATCAAGTGTACGGAAACGTACCGAGGGTTCGAATCCCTCTCTCTCCGCCATGGGGATATTGGGGCTGCTTTGCTTTTTGCGGTGGCTTTTTATAGAAAGTTGTTTGTTGCAGGAAAAAAGTGTTGACAGGTGTTTCGTTTGTCGGTATAATAATCTTCGTCAGTTGCGAGAGTGCGAGTGACATACATGCTAGCTTAGCTCAGTTGGTAGAGCAGCTCATTCGTAATGAGCAGGTCGTAGGTTCGAATCCTATAGCTAGCTCCAGTGAAGTCAAGCCTTCCGAGGAATCGGGAGGCTTTTTTTGTAATCTTTTTATGGGCAAAAAATGAGGGTGCAAGGAGGCTGTTCCAGTGGGTAAGGAAGGAATGGAGAGCGTTTTATGGAAGATTAAGGTTTACGGTATTGTTCAAAGCGTTGGCTTTCGTCCCTTTATTAGCTTGCTTGCAAAGGAATACGGAATTTGCGGGACGGTCTCCAACTGCGGTTCTTTCGTGGAAATCATGGCGCAGGGAGAAAAATGTGTCCTGGATGCCTTTTTGCAGGATATTTCCCGAAAAGCACCAAAGAAATCCTCCATACTGAACATAACCTGTGAAACGGCGGAAACGGACGTACCCTATCTTTCCTTTGATATCATTGAGAGCCAGAAAGAAACAGGGGAGGTCTATGTATCGCCCGATCTTGCCATCTGCGATGCCTGCAAGGAGGAGCTGATGAATCCTGCCGACCGCCGCTACCTGCACCCGTTCATTAACTGCACCTCCTGTGGGCCACGGCTCACCATCATGGAATCCATGCCTTATGATCGGGAGAGAACCAGCATGAAAGAGTTCTCCATGTGTGAGGAATGTGAACAGGAATACCATTCCCCGCATGATCGCAGATATGATGCGCAGCCGGTCTGCTGTAAAAGCTGCGGGCCTGAGCTGTTCCTTTTGGGAACGGATATCCGAGGAAACGAGGCTGTCAGAAAGACCCGTCAAGTGCTTGCTTCTGGCGGGATTGCCGCCGTCAAGGGAATCGGGGGCTTTCATCTTTGCTGTGATGCCCGAAATGCCGATGCGGTAGACCGTTTGCGCAAGCGCAAGCACAGGCCAGCAAAGCCGTTTGCTGTCATGCTGCGTGACCTTTCCGCAGTGCAAAAAGAATGCCTGCTTTCTGGCAGGCAGGAAGATTGGCTGGACGGTGCGCAAAAACCGATTCTTCTTTTGCATAGAAAGGATTCCAGTACGATTTGCGAGGCGGTTGCTCCTAAAAGCAGGAGGCTTGGCGTTCTGCTTCCTTATGCACCGATTCATCTTTTGCTGTTTGATTTTCCGGACGGAGTGGATATGCCTGATGCCTTGGTGATGACCAGCGGAAATCCATCGGGTGCGCCTATTTGCCATACGGACGAGGAAGCGTCTTCTGCACTGGGCGGCATTGCGGACATTATCTTGACGCACAATCGGAGGATCCGTCTTAGGGCAGATGACTCCGTGATGGACTGGCTGGGGGACAAGCCCTATATGATCCGCAGGAGTCGCGGCTTTTCCCCGATTCCCTTTCGGGTGAGCAGGGGGCTTCGGGGAGAAGTCCTTGCCGTGGGAGGAGAGCTGAAAAATTCCTTTTGCCTTGGGAAAAACGGGCTTTTCTATCCTTCGCCGTACATTGGTGACATGAGTGATTTGCGGACGGTGGAGGCATGGAAGGATTCGGTTTCCCTCATGGAATCCCTGCTGGAAATTCGTCCGAAGGTTGTTGCCTGCGATATGCATCCACGTTACCAGACGGTACAGCTTTCCCACGCGTTTGGGCTTCCCGTTTTTCCTGTGCAGCATCATTATGCGCATGTTCTTTCCTGCATGGCAGAGAATGATTTTTTGAAGCCTGTCATTGGCATTTCTTTGGACGGCACGGGCTATGGGACGGATGGGACGATTTGGGGCGGTGAAATTCTAGTGGCTTCTCCCGATGGTTTTCAGCGAGTTGGCTCGATTGCGCCCTTTAAGCAGGCAGGGGGGGATCGCTCGTCCTTGGAAGGTTGGAGGATTGCTGTTTCCATGATTTATGATGCCTGCAAGCGGGACAAGGACAAGACTGTGGAAATTTGCCGCGCGCTGCAGCTTTGCACGGAGCAGGAGCTTAAGGCACAATTTTTCCTGTTGGATCAGCAGGTAAATACGGTAGTATCTACGAGCGCAGGGCGGCTCTTTGATGCGGTCAGTGCGGTTCTGGGTATCAAGAAGCAGTCCAGCTTTGAGGGGGAAGCGGCTATGTGCCTGCAATATGAGGCTGAGAGGCAGACGGACGGCTGTTCCCTCCCGATGGGACGGCTCTTGCAGGAAGCACAGGAAAATTTTATAATTCTCTTCACGAATGAGCTGTTCCAGCATATCTTGGAAGAAGCCCTTCGAGGTACTTCCGTTTGCCTGCTTGCCTATGCCTTTCATGATACGCTTGCAGAAATGCTCCTGTCTGCCTGCCGAAAAATTCGGGAGCGCACAGGACTGTCTGTTGTCGCCCTGAGCGGCGGTGTCTTTCAGAATACCCTGCTTGCGAGTCTCGTTTGCCAAAGGCTTGAAAGGGAAGACTTTCGGCCGCTCCTGCACAGCATGATACCTCCCAATGACGGGGGAATCTGCTTGGGACAGGCAGTTGCTGCCATGTGGCATATCCAAGACTAAAACAATAATAACGAAGCTAAGATGTCCCATTCTTCCACAGCTTGCTGTAAGTGGGGGAAACTAAATTTTAACAAGCGGTGAGCAAATTTTCGTTTCGTTGAAACTCGAATGGCATTTTCTTGAACAATGGCGTTATAACAAAATGCCTCCCGCTTGCAGGCGGGAGGTCAGGGAGACAGATGTTCTTGGAAGTTCTGCAATGACTCGCGGAAGCTTTGGCGCATCGTTCGTGTGCATTGCAGCTCCGTGCCGTCATCGAGAGTGAGCTGGTTTCTTTTCAGGGAGATCACATGCTTGAGGTTTACCGCAATGCTGATATGGCAACGGCTGAAGCGAGAATCGTTCAAGACTTCTGCCAGATAATCTTGGAAGCGCTGGCGTTGGGAGAAGCCTTCCACAGTCATGTGGTTTCGCAGATGAAAGACGGGACGGCGGTTCAGGTAGTCAATGTAAATAATGTCATCAACAAGGATCCGCTGCTCGCCCTTGGTCGTTTTTAGGAGAATGACGGGAGGGCGCTCCTGCTCAATCTCCTGTATCAGGAGGTCGAGCTCGGAGAAAAGCTGTTTTGGATCGAGCGGTTTCAGCAGATAATTGGCAGCTTTGACAGAAAAGGCCGCAAATACATAATCAGGAGAAGACGTGAGAAAGAGGAGCTTTCCTTTGTCCTTTTGGAGGCGCAACGCCTTTGCTGTCTCGATGCCGTTGAGGTCTCCCATGAGGATATCGAGCATATAGATGTCAAAGCAGCCTTCCTTTTCCCGTGCGGCTAAAAGCTCCTCGCCGGAGGAATATGTGCGGATATCCAGTTGTTTTCCTGATGTTGTTTGGTAATCGGAAAGCAAGTCCAAAAGCAGCTCGACTTGCAGTTCCGTATCGTCACAAATTGCAAGTTTTATCATAAAATACCTCTTGTTCATAGAATCATTTGGTGCAAGTATGTTGTTAATGAAACGATTATACCACAAATTGAGGAGGTTTTTCTACTTGCAGGGGCGCAGTTTGCGAGATTTTGAGGGAAACAGGGGCGTTTTTCTGTATTTCAGCAGGAAATTGAGAGGGATGCATGGAATATAAGACGCTAAGGAGAGAATTTAACAGAAAGAGGTGAGTTCATGAGGTTTTTGATTGCAGATGACGATCGCCTGAACCGCACAGTTTTGGTGCAATACATGAAGAATTACGGCGAGGTGGTGGAAGCAAAGGATGGCATGGAGGTTTTGGAGCTTGTGATGAATTCCATAGAGACGGGGAATCCGTATCGTGCTTTGTTCCTTGATATTATCATGCCGAGAATGGATGGCATCAAGGTGTTGAAGGTCGTGCGTTCTTTGGAGGAAAAGCAGGGTGTTGCAGAGGAGGAGCATCTTCCTGTCATCGTGATGAGTGCGCTTTCGGACGTGGAACATGTAGATCAAGCCTTTGCGCTGGGCTGTGATGCTTATGCCGCAAAGCCTTTGGAATTGGAGAAAGTGGAGGAAGTGCTTTGCGGGCTTGGCATTCTTGCGTGAGCCTTGCTTCCTGCAAGAAATGGAGAGGGGAATTTTCATGAGACAAGGAATGAGAAGATGGCTGCTTTTGGCGATGGCGGCACTGGCTTTTGCGATGGCATGTCCTGCAGGCGGGCAGGCGGCAGATCAATCCGAGATGCCAGCCAGCAGCCAGACTTATCGAGCAATATGGTTTGCATTTTATGATTACGATGCTTTTTTGGAACGCTATAGCGAAAATACGGAGGAGAATTTCAAGGAATTTTTTGATGAGGTGCTGGATAACTGCAAGGAAAAAGGATTCAATCGCATTCTTGTGCATGTGCGGCCGGCTGCGGATGCTGTGTATGCGTCCGCCTATTACCCCATGTCTGCCCGAATCGCAGGGAAGCAGGGAGCGTCCATCACCTATGACCCGCTGAAGGTCATGGTAGCAGAAGCCCATGAGAAGGGAATGGCGATTGAAGCATGGCTCAATCCTTACCGTGTTGCCAGCAGTACGGATTACAAGGAACTTGCAAAAAACAATCCTGCACGAAGGTGGCATGAATCTCAATCTGCATCCGAGCAGCGCAATGTTTTGGAGTATGACGGAAGGCTGTACTTTAATCCGTCGAAGCCCGAGGTGCGGGAACTGATTATCAATGGCGCAAAGGAAATTGTGCGGAACTATGACGTGGACGGGATTCATTTGGACGATTACTTCTACCCGTCCTTTACAATGGAAGATTACAGGGACGTGTTCGATGCGGAGGAGTACAACCATTCTGTTGAGAAGGAACAAGGAATGAGCATACAGGACTATCGCAGGGAACAGGTGAATCTTTTGGTTTTCGGCCTTCATGCGGCTGTCAAGAACATTCGTCCGGATGTGACCTTTGGCATCAGCCCGGCTGGAAACATCGACAACCTTACGAGTGAGCGCCAGTATTATGTGGATATCGAGAAGTGGTGTTCCAGTACCGAATATGTGGATTATATTACGCCGCAGATTTATTGGGGATTTCATCACACATTCGCAAAATACGATAAGGTGCTGGACCGCTGGAGCAGCATAGTAGACCAGTCCAAGGTGAAGCTCTACATTGGTCTGCCTGCTTACAGGATGGGGAAGGATACCGGGAGCAATCCTGAGGAAAAGAGAGAGTTCAAGGAAGCAGATACATTGAAAAAAATGATAAAATATGCTTACAAAAAGAAAGTGGATGGATTTGCTGTATTTGACTATCAGGATATCGTTCGAGAGGATGCGCAAAAACAGGTAAAAGCTATGGCAAAGGCTTGGAAGAAATGAAAGAAACGCCTTGAATCCGGAAACTTGCGGTAGCAAGTTTCCGGATTCAAGGCGTTGCAATTTTTCTTAAAAGGGTATTGACAGAGAAGCCAGATGCGTGTAACATAGTACAAGTCGCCGCAAGGTGACAGGCTCGGGAGAAGGGTTCACGGCATGGCAGCCAGTGCTTCCCCGGTCGGTTCGGTCAGGCAGGGAGCGAAAAAGTCCTTGACAAAGAAAGCCTGATGAGATATACTGAGTAAGTCGCTTGAACGAAGCGGTGCTTCGGGAAAGCAGATGTTCCTTGAAAACTAA
>CALELM010000062.1 GCA_937902665.1 uncultured Selenomonadaceae bacterium | reverse complement strand
AGAACCCTGTAGCGATTGACGTAAACCTCACGGGATACGCAGGAAAACAACGGGGTATCTCTGCCAATGTAGGACTTAACTGGGCATTCTAAAAAAAGGAATGAAGATAAAAAATATCGTGCATGTCTTGCGGCTACAAGACATGCACGATATTTTCTTTTGAGGGATTCCGCTTGCTGGCAAAAGCGCAGGAAATCGTTATTGCACTTCCTCGATGGAAGGTTTTTTGCCTTCTTCGATGCATTCCTTTGTGATGATGACCTTGCGTGGTCTATCGGAACGTGGGATATCGAACATGACATCGAGCATGGTGTCCTCGATAATGCCCTTGAGGGAACGTGCGCCCGTCTTGCGCTCGATTGCTTTCTTTGCAACGGCAAGGAGGGCATCCTTTTGGAATTCGAGGGTCACGTTGTCCATTGAGAGCAGTTTTTCGTATTGCTTGATGGGGGCGTTTTTCGGCTCTGTCAGAATACGGAGAAGAGCATTCTCATCCAAGGTCTCCAAGGTGCAGATGATAGGAAGGCGACCGATGATTTCGGGGATAATGCCGTATTCCATCAGATCCTCGGGACGAACCTTGCAGATGAGCTCATCGAATTTCGGCTTTTCGTCCTTGCTCTGCACCTCTGCGCCAAAGCCGATGCAGCTATCGGAATCCTGAAGCCTCTTTGCAATGACCTTGTCAATGCCGACAAAGGCACCGCCGACGATGAAGAGGATATTCGTGGTATCTACCTTGATGGTAGGCGCTTCGGGGTGCTTGCGCTGCCCCCGTGCCGTAAACTCTACGACACTGCCCTCCAGCATTTTGAGGAGTGCCTGCTGTACGCCTTCATGTCCCGGATCTGCCGTGATGGAGTTGTTGGCACCGGATTTTCTGGCGATCTTGTCGAATTCATCCAGATAGATGATGCCGTGCTCTGCCTTTTCGATGTTCTTGTCTGCCGCATAGTAAAGATTGCGGACAGCAACCTCTACGTCAGCACCGACAAAGCCTGCTTCCGTAAGGCTGGAGGCATCCGTGACGGCAAACGGGATGTCGAGAAGCTTGGAAAGGTGGGAGAGGAGCGCAGTTTTCCCGCAGCCGGAAGGCCCAAGCATGATGACGTTCGATTTTTCAATCTCCGTACCATCTGCATTTTCGTACCCGTATTTCATGCGCTTGTAATGGTTGTACACGGCAACGGCGAGGATTTTCTTTGCTCGGTCTTGGTTGATGATGTATTGGTCAAGGTAGTCCTTGATGATGTGCGGCTTGCTTTTTGAGAGGATATCATTGAGCTGGTTTGCGAAATCCTTGGTTTCGCTGGTTGCCTCGCTTGCGTCATGTTCTTCAATGAAGCGGTAGATCTCCTTGATGCAGTTCTTGCAGATAGCAAATCCTGTGTGCGGATCGTAAATTGGCATATCGTATTGATCATGCACCTTGATGATGCGCTTGCAAAAGCTGCATTGGTGCTGAAGGGGTTCCTTGGATGACATTTTTATCTCTCCTTTGATAGATGTAACTTTATATATTATCCCTTATCGGGAACGGTTTTTCAAGCAGAAACTTTTATGAATTGGAGGCAAGAGGCTTTGTGGAGATACCTGCAAATAGGATTTTTGTGGTAAAATAGTGAAGGATAGAATTATGGAAGGAGAGTTTTTTATGAAGAAAGGGAAATGGTGTGCTGTGCTTGCAGCGGCCGCTGTGCTGCTTGGCGGGAATATGCCTGCTTCGCAAGCGATGACCCGTGCGGAAATTGCGCAGGTGCATGTGCAGAGGGATGGCTCGGATTTTCGGTATTGGGAGGAGAATTCCGAGCCGATGGCGAGACTGGTGGAATATGTTCGGGAGGCAGTGGATCCAAGCAGCAAGAATTTTGTTCCTGTGGAGGACAGAATTGCGGTCTTTGATATGGATGGGACGTTGCTTAGCGAGACAACGCCGTACTATTTTGAATGGATGGTCTACTTAGACCGCATTTACAGGGACCCCTCTTATCAGCCGACAGAGGAGATCTTGAAAACGGCGGAAATCGTGCAGGAGGCAGTTGACCATCGAGCGGTAACGCCTGAAATTGATGCGATGGAAACGAGGGACAAGGCAATCGTCCTTGCTGGCTTGGGGGATGAGGAATTTCGTGCAGTCGTGCAGAGGACGATGGACAGGCCGGCAGACGGCATGGAGAACCTGAAGCGTGGCGAGGCATTGTACCTGCCGATGGTGGAGGTGCTGTCCTATCTTCGTGCCAATGATTTTACGATATATGTGGTATCGGGAGGCTGCCGCCAGATTGTTCGTGCGGTCGCATGGGATGCGCTGCCGCAGATTTATCCGAATCATATCATTGGAGCGGATGTTTCCTTGAAGGCTCTGCATCAGGGGGATACGCCTGTGGAGAAATACCGCTTTCAACGAAACGTAGATGAAATTGTGACGACAGGAGAAATCTTGGAACGTACAGAGGGATGCCAAAAGGCAATCAAGATGGCACGGGAAATTGGGAAGCATCCAGTCCTGTCCTTTGGGAATAGCATGGGAGATACCTCAATGCATGAATATACGCTTTCTAACAAGAAATATCGTGCCTTGGCGTTTTCTCTTTGTTGCGATGATGTTGAGCGTGAATATGGGAATCTGGAAAAGGCAGAGGCAATGAAGAAAACTTGTGAGGAACGCGGCTGGATTCCTGTTTCCATGCGGAGTGATTGGAAAACCATTTATGGTGATGACGTTAAGAAGGTGCTGGCGGCAGATAAAAATTGAAGCAGGATTCCTTGCATGGCTGTTTTTACTGTGCTATAATAACTTCGTATCGGACGTAGTGACGTCTGGTTCCAGGTCTTTTGACTGGTCTTGCCCCCATTGGCGGTGAGCTAGGTCTAAACCAAGGAGGCGCAGAGTTTCCTTGTATCAATTCCAGGCAGTATTTGCTGATTTGGGGGAAAGAGAGGTGTATAGGTATGAAGCAGGGGATTCATCCGGAATTCTTTGAAGCGACGGTAACTTGCGGTTGCGGCAACACGTTCAAGACGGGTTCCACGAAGCAGGAGCTCCGTGTTGATGTTTGCTCCAAGTGCCATCCGTTTTTTACGGGTCGTCAGCGTGACGTTCAGGCAGGCGGTCGCATTGAGAAGTTCAACAAGCGTTATAAGAAGTAAGATTAAGCGAAGTGCCAAGGCTGTCACGCAGGGTTCTGTGGGGCAGCTTTGTTTTTTTGGTAGCTTGGGAGGTGATAGGGTGCTTGGCAGGAAGATTTTTTCATTTTTTCTGGTCGTTTTGATGTTGGGAACCGTTCTGTTTATATATCACTTCAGGGAAAGAAGAACCGATGATTACATGATTTATGCGGAAGCAAATGCGGAGGGGACACCGACCGTGATGGCGGCGCATTATTTTTCTGAGCTGGTGAAGGAACGTACCAATGGCAGAATTCAGATTCTTGTCTATGCAGCCGGCAGGCTGGGCTCAGAACAGACGGTTGTGAATCTTGTTCAATCAGGATGTGTAGATTTTGCCCGTGTCAGTGCGGCGGCACTTTCTGTGGAGTCCGATGGGATGAAGGTTCTGCAGTATCCCTATCTTTTTCGTGACAAGGAGCATTTGCTGCGGGTATTGGATGGAGAAATCGGCGAGGACATGCTGGCAGAATTGGAAAGCTATGGGATGGTGGGCTTGGCTTGGCATCATTGCGGCTTTCGGCATTTCTATTTTTCGGGGCAGGAGATTTGCAGCTTAGAGGATTTTGCAGGCAGGAAGCTTCGCGTACAGGATACTGAGGAGATGAGGGGATTGGCTCGTTCGTTTGGGGCGATTCCTGTCAGCATGCCCTTTTCGGAGCTTCTTGCAGGCTTCCAGATTCAAGCCGTTGAAGGAGCAGAGAACAACTTTATTTCCTATGAGTCCGAGGGACATTACCAGTTTGCGAGATTTTGTGTAAAGGACGCACATACCTGCACGCCGGGTGTGCAGATAATTTCCAGAGAAGTCAAGGAAGAGCTTTCGGAAGAGGATTGGGAAATTATTCGTGCATGTGCCGAGGAGGCGGAGCGTTATGAGCGAAGCATTTGGGACAAGATGGATTCGGAGGCAGAGACTCGCCTGCTGGAACAGGGGGTTGTAATTCGGGAATTGAGCAGGGAGGAAAAAAAGCTGTTCAAAAAGAAGACGCAGGATTTTTATGATGAATTCACGGGAGAACATGCGGAGCTTTTGGAAAAAATTCGCAGGTCGTAAGGATTGGGCCTGCTTGCAGGCATGAAGGGGGTGGCAATCGATGAAAAGGGTTAGGCATCATGCCGCACATCCATTTTTGGATGGTGTGCTCTATGTTCTTGATTTTTTCTATGGAGTTTTGCTTCGATTGTTGTGTGCAGGAATCGTGGTGCTTCTGCTAAATTCATTCTTGAATGTGGTATTGCTGTTTTTTTGGGGGGAAGGCTTTGATTATGTCGGGAGTGTTGAGACGATTGCATTGGGGAGTATCATGTTCTGTTCCTTGACGGTTGGGGTTCAGCAAAAGAATCATGCTGTTTTGGAAACCTATGTGGAAGGCAAGTCGTCTTGGCTGGCAGACAGGCTGCGGCTTTCTGTTATGGTGGTTTTTGGATTCCTTTTTGCCTATTCGGGAATTCTCTATGAAGAAGGTTTCATGTCAATGGAAGCGTATTGCATGGATATTTCGAAGCAAATGTGGGCGGTCAGTCTTTTTTTATGCGGATTTTATATTTTTTATTTTGCATTTATGGAGCTCATGGGTTGGGAAGAATACCATTATACGGAATTTTTCCTGATGAATGAACCGGAGGAACAAAAAAATGAATGAGAGTTTGGCACTTTGGGCTGCTTCGGTCATGCTGGGAACTTTTTTCTTTTTGACGATGCTTCGGGTTCCTATGGTGTTTTCGATGCTGGCATCTGTGACTGCTGTATTTTTGTATATCAAGCCGCAGATGCTTTCCTTTGTCCCGCAAATGGCTATGCTGACAGAAAATGATTCTCTTGAGGCTTTCGTTTTTATGATTTTGTCTTTCAAGCTTTTGCAAAGGGGAACCCTGCTGGAGAGAATGACAGCATTGGTGAATGTTCTTGTAGGAAGATTTTCGGGAGGGCGTTCCCATATTGCTATTTTGGAAATGCTTTCTTTGGGATGCTTTTCCGGGCGCGCTTTTTCCAAGATTAAAGGCATGGGGGCAGAGGCAATCTCCCTGATGAAGCAGTCAGGTTATGCATCGGAATTTGCAACGGCGGTTACGGTGATGGGGGCATGTCAGAGCATACTGTTTCCGGTGTCTCCGAATATGGTCATTTTGGCTACGGGAATGGGGGGGCTTTCTGTTACTGCCATTTTTGCGGCAGGCATGATTCCTTTCGTGCTGATGGCGGCAATTCTTCTTGCTATGTCTTTTTTGTTGTCGAGGCGATATCACTATCCAAAGGAGATTCGGCAGCTTTCCCATGGACAGGCTTTCTCTATTGCAGGAGATGCGGGGCTGGTGAGCGTGGCACCTGTGATTCTTTTGGTTTGTCCCTTTTTTTGGGGAGTATCCGTGGATGATTCCGCTGCGCTTGCCTGTGGTTATCTTATCCTTCTTTCCTTGTTTGTTTATAGGGACATCAAGTTTTCCATGCTGCCGTCTGTGTTTCTGTCTGCATTGAAAAGCATAGCGGTTCCTGTTTCGCTGATGGCAGGTTCTCTTCCAGTGATATGGATGATTCATGTGTTTGACATGCCGAACCTTTTGGCAAGCTATGTGCTGGGCTTTACGACGCAGCCACCTGTCCTGCTTTTTGGCATCGTTTTGCTGTTGCTTCTTCTTGGCGCATTTGTGGATATTATTCCGCTGCTTTTTATTATGCCTGTCCTGCTTGCTCCATTGATAAAGGTCTGCGGCCTGCATCCCATTCATTTTGGGATCGTGATGATATACTCGTTTTCCATGGGATTGTGCATTCCTAGGATAGGGGGCGCTTTTGTTGCCGGCTGCAAGGTGGCAGGGACTTCGCGTAAGCTTGCGGCAAAAGCGGCATTGCCGTTTTATGTCGCATTGCTTGCTGGGCTGATGCTGATTGTTTGTGTTCCTGAGCTGTCTTTGTGGCTTCCCAAGGCACTGGGACTTATGAGGTAGGCTTGCGCAGGGCTTCAGGTTCGTAGTAGAATAGGGGGCAAATGTGCAAGGGCTTTCTTTAGGAGGGGGATTTTCATTGAAGGACAAGTTGACAGTGGGCGGTCAAGCCGTGATTGAGGGCGTGATGATGCGGGGCCCGAAGCTGACGGCGACAGCGGTACGGGAGCCGAGCGGGAAGATTGCGGTGCAGGTGAAGCCCGTGAATTCCATTTCGGATCGTTATCCTATTTTAAAGAAGCCTTTGCTGCGAGGCGTAGTGGCACTGGTGGAATCGCTGGTTATTGGCATAAGATCGCTTTCTTATTCGGCGCAGATGGCAGGTGAGGAGGACGAGCAGCTTTCCGACAAGGAACTGGCAGGGACGATCGTGCTTGCTATTGCACTGGCTTGTGTTTTGTTTTTGGCCATTCCGACAGGGGCAGCAAAGCTGTTTCATTTTCTTACGGAGGATCCTGTTTTCCTGAACCTGATGGAGGGTGTCCTGCGTCTCGTTATTTTTCTTCTCTATATTTTGGCGATTTCGAGAGCAAAGGATATCCAGCGGGTGTTTCAGTATCACGGAGCAGAGCATCAGACGATTTTTTGCTATGAGGCGGGACTTCCCCTGACGGTGGAGAACGTGCAGACGTTTCCAAGGCTTCACCCACGCTGTGGCACGGCGTTTTTGCTGATTGTCATGCTGGTCAGTATCTTTGTGTTTGCTTTTCTCGGCTGGCCAAGCCTGTGGGAGCGTATTTTGAGCCGAGTGATTTTGCTTCCTGTCGTGGCAGGGATTTCCTATGAGATTATTCGATTGGCAGGCAGGTCAAAAAATGCCGTCATTCATGCGGCAATCCTGCCGGGGCTGTGGCTGCAGTATTTGACGACAAGACCTCCGGAGGATGATATGGTTGAGGTGGCGATTGAGTCGCTGAAGGCAGTGCTTCCGGAGGAGGAAATATTGGAAGGAAGCGGAAACTATCTTTCGGCGGAAGATGCAGGAACGATGGCAGAAGCATGATGTTAGGCAGGTGAGTGATTTGCTGGATAAATTGCAGGCATTGGAAGATAAGTATTTGGAACTGGAATCCTTGATTAGCGATCCTGATGTTTTGCAGGATATGGTGAAATGGCAGCGTTACAGCAAGGAGCATGCATCCCTTGCTCCCATTGTGGAAAAAATTTGCAAGTACAAGAAGATTTGCCAAGGGATAGAAGACGATCGGGCGATGTTTGACGAGCCATTGGATGATGAGATGCGAAAGCTTGTGGAGGAGGAGCTGGCGGAACTCAAGAAGCAAAAGGAAGAGATGGACAGGGAAATGCCCCTTTTGCTGCTTCCCAAGGATCCAAATGACGAGAAAAACGTAATCGTGGAAATCCGCGGGGGTGTTGGCGGCGAGGAGGCGGCACTTTTTGCCGGCGATTTGTTCCGCATGTATTCCCGTTATGCGGAAAAGCAGGGCTGGAGAGTGGAGCTTATTGACGCAAATGCAACGGAGATTGGCGGTTACAAGGAAATTTCCTTCACCGTGGACGGCTATGGGGCTTACAGCAAGCTGAAGTACGAGAGCGGAACGCACAGGGTGCAGCGTGTTCCCGTAACGGAGTCGGGAGGACGTATTCATACGTCAGCCGTGACAGTGGCAGTGCTTCCGGAAATGGAGGAGGTTGAGGTCAGCATTGACCCCAACGAGCTTAGAATCGATACCTATTGTGCCAGCGGTGCCGGCGGGCAGTACGTCAACCGCACGGAAACGGCAATCCGTATTACGCATTTGCCGACGGGAATCGTGGTCCAGTGCCAAGACGAGAAGTCCCAGCTCAAGAACAAGGAAAAGGCAATGAAGGTCTTGCGGGCAAGGATTCAGGATAAGGCAATGCAGGAGCAGGCGGAGGCTGTTGCGGCGGATCGCCGCAGTCAGGTTGGTTCGGGAGACCGCAGTGAGAGAATTCGCACCTATAATTTCCCGCAGGGGCGCATGACCGACCATAGGATTGGGCTGACCCTCCACAAGCTGGATTCCGTGCTGAATGGCGATTTGGAAGAGATCTTGAATGCATTGATTACGGCTGACCAAACAGAACGATTGAAGCAGGTGAACTAATGTCGGGGAAGGTATGGACGATTGGCAGCATATTGAAATGGACGGAGCAGTACTTTAGGGATAAGGGGGTGGATTCTCCGCGCCTTGATGCTGAGGTGCTGCTTTCCCATGTTTTGAAAAAGGAACGGATTTATCTCTATGTGCATTTTGACGAACCGTTGGAGCAAGAGGAGCAGGCAGCTTATCGGGAGCTTATCAAGAAACGGGTGCAGGGCATCCCAACTGCCTACTTGATTGGGCAGAGGGAGTTCATGGGACTTCCTTTCCTGGTAACAGAGGATACGCTGATTCCACGACCGGATACGGAAATCTTGGTGCAGGCGGCAGTGGACTTCCTGCGAAGACTGGCAGACAGAGGTCGGGATGTGGAATTTGCAGATATCGGCACGGGAACGGGAGCGATTTGCTTGTCTGTTCTGCGTTTTTTGCCTGCTGCGCATGCGGCAACCGTGGATATTTCGGAAAAGGCTCGCAGGGTGGCAGAGGAAAATGCGAGACGGCTGGAGGTTTCTGACCGTGTGGAATTTTTTACGGGAGACCTGCTGAAGCCACTGGAGGGAAGGACGTTTGATGCGATCCTTTCCAATCCTCCCTATATTTCGGAAATGGATATGCAGGGGCTGTCCGTGGAGGTAAGAAATGAGCCAAGGCTCGCACTTTTTGGCGGCAGGGACGGCATGGACTTTTACCGCAGGCTTTGCGCAGATGCGCCGAGGATGCTGAAGGAAGGTGGCTTCCTTGCTTTTGAGGTTGGAATCCATCAGGCGAAAGAGGTGGAGCGCTTGGCGAAGGCAAATCCACAGATCGGGAGAACGGAAGTGCGAAAAGATTTGGCAGGAATAAATCGGGTGGTTCTTGCATGGAAAGCGGAAGGATGAATGGCTTGCAATGGATACGAAGATAGCAAGGATAGAAAATGTGAGAGAGTGCAGTGCCGCCTTGGAAGAGGCAGGAAGCATCCTGCGCCACGGTGGGCTTGTGGCATTTCCAACGGAAACAGTCTATGGCTTGGGCGGAAACGGGCTGGATGGGAGTGCCTGTGCTGAGATTTATCATGCGAAGGGCAGGCCGTCGGACAATCCGCTCATTTTGCATGTGGCGAATCGGGCGATGGTGGACTGTGCCGTGAAATCCGTTCCCTTGATGGCAGAAAAGCTGATGGCGGCATTTTGTCCGGGACCGATTACGCTCATCATGGAAAAGTCGGATGCTGTGCCGAAAAGCATTACGGGCGGTTTGTCTACGGTAGGAATCCGTATGCCGGATCATGATGTCGCAAGGGCGATGATTCAGGCGGCAGGCGTACCGATTGCTGCACCGAGCGCCAATCTTTCCGGAAGGCCAAGCCCTACAACGGCAGAGGCAGTACGGAAGGATATGGACGGGAGAATCCCGATGATTCTGGACGGCGGGGCTTGCCGTTTTGGCGTGGAATCGACTATCGTGGATTGCACGGCAGGAACGGCGATGATTCTGCGTCCGGGTGCTATTACAAGGGAAATGCTGAGGGAGGTTCTCGGCGAGGTGGAATTGGATCCCGCACTGGTCGGCGAGGACACCGTGCCGAGGGCTCCCGGCATGAAGTATCGTCATTATGCGCCGAAAGCACCGATGACACTGCTGGAAGGATCGCCCAAGGGAATGCTTTTCGCCTTTGAAAAGGAAGCAAGGAGACTGCGTGAGCAGGGCAGGCAGGCAGGCGTGATAGCAAGCACGGAGGTGATTGCAGGATTGAAGGGAATCCTGCCGCAGGAGTTCTTGGTGGATTACGGAAGGCAGGGAGACTTCCCAAGCATTGCGGCAAATATTTATGAGGCACTTCGGAGCTTTGATGACAAGCCGGTGGATTGCCTTTTGGCGGAAGGAACAACGGAGGACGGGCTTGGGCTTGCTATTATGAATCGTATGCGCAAGGCAAGCGGCTTTCAGAGCATGGTTGTAGAGTAGGAGAAGCAGGAGTTTAACATGATAAAGGAAGTTTTGGTTGTCGAGGGCAAGATGGACGTAGTGGCTGTTCGCAAGGCAGTCGAGGCGGACTGCATTATTACGGAGGGATTCAACCTCAAGCCGCAGGCACTGAAAAATATTGAGCAGGCATATAAGAAGCGTGGCATCATCATTCTGACCGATCCAGATTCCGCAGGGGAACGAATTCGCAAGTTTTTGGCAAAGCGGTTTCCAGAGGCAAAGCATGCCTTTGTTCCAAAAGAGGACGCAACCGCAAACGATGATATCGGTATTGAGCAGGCGAGTCCATCAGCCATCCGTGCGGCACTGGAAAAGGTTCGCGCCTTGGAATGGAATCCCAAGGAGGAATTTCGGGCATCCGAGTTGATTCTTGCCGGATTGAGCGGCACGGAGAGAGCTTCGGAAAGGCGTGCAAGAATTGGCGCAATGCTTGGCATTGGGTTTGCCAATGCCAAGACGTTTTTGCTTCGATTGAATCATTATGGCGTGACGCGGGAAGAATTTGAGAATGCCGTGGAGGCACTGGACAGAGAGGAAGGTCGTGCATGACAGGAAAGCTTCATCCGAACATTGCAAGCCGTGAGGTGACGAATCATATTCTAAAAACCTTTCATTTACGCGCCAGCAAGAAGCTGGGACAGAATTTTTTGGTGGATTCGTCCATTGTGCGGGGAATCGTGGAGGCTGCCGAGATAGAGGAAGGCGACAGGGTACTGGAGATTGGCCCCGGGATTGGTACCTTGACGCAGGGCTTGGCAGAGGCAGGAGCGCAGGTGACGGCAGTAGAGCTGGACAAGAAGCTGCCGGCAGTTTTGGCAGAAACCTTGGCAGGCTATGATAATGTCCGTATTGTGCCGGGGGATATCCTGAAGGTCAATATTCCGGAGCTTATGGGAGAAGGGGCGTTCAAAGTTGCGGCGAATTTGCCGTACTACATCACGACACCGATTCTCATGACACTCTTGGAACGTCACTTGCCGATTACGACCATGGTGACAATGGTGCAGAAGGAAGTGGCGGAACGCATGACGGCAAAGCCGGGGAGCAAGACCTATGGCGCCTTGTCGGTTGCCGTGCAGTATTACACGCAGCCTGAGATTGTTCTCGATGTTCCGCCGAAATCTTTTATCCCTGCACCGGAAGTCGATTCCGTTGTTATTGCTTGCAGGGTGCGGACAGAGCCAGCAGTCAAGGTCAAGGATGAAAAGAGATTCTTCCGAGTGGTCAGGGCGGCATTCGGGCAACGCCGCAAGACGCTTTTCAATGCCTTGAAGGGAGCAGGGTTCTTGAAGGACGAGATTCGCCTTGCCATGGAACAGGCAGGCATTGCGGCGGAACGTAGAGGAGAAACCCTTTCCTTGCAGGAATTTGCTGCTTTGGCAGATGCCTTTGAAAAATGAAATGAGCGGATATTTGTCAATTTAATGGAAAAATAAGGAGCTGCTGCACGTAATGTAACGTGCAGCAGCTCCTTATTTTTTGCAGTAAAGTACAGTATCGTAGCAAAACAGCCGTCCGCATGATGCGGACGGCTTGTTTGTTGTCCTCAGTATAAGCTGAGGTTTTTTATTTTTAGGAGAAAAGAAAAGGCACATAAGGGCGCTACCCACTAGCAGCCCAAATATGCCAAAGAGGGGAGATGATAACGCCATTGTTCAAGAAAATGCAATAAGCATTTTCTTGCCTGTCTGCCCACAAGCTACTAGGACTCCTGGAGGCACAACTTCTCCGCAGAAATCGCAAATCATATCCAATTTGTTTTTGTTGTTTTTATTATTTCTCATTGGGCTTCGTATCACAAGAATCCTCAGGACAAACCGAAGAAAACGTGGTACGCCTCCTTTCTGATTTTAATCAGTGTGTCATCTGTATGGCATCGATAAGCCCGAATTCCACGGCTTCTTCCGGTGTGAGCCAGTTGTCACGATCCATGGCGGACACGATCTCATCAAGGGACTTTCCCGTATGCTTCATGTAAATATTGTGCAGCTTGTCCTTGGTACGCTTCATGTGTTCCCAGCTAATTTCCATGTCGCTCGCCTTGCCATGGCTGCCGCCGGAAGGCTGGTGGATCATGAACTCCGCATTGGGAAGAGCCCAGCGCTTGCCCTTGGTTCCTGCCATTGCCAGCAGGCTTCCCATGGAGGCGGCCATGCCATTGACGATGGTACACACATCAGGCCTTACATATTGCATGGCATCATAGATAGCCATGCCAGCTACTATGCTGCCGCCGGAGCTGTTGATGTACATCTTGATATCAGCCGTCGGATCTTCGGATTCCAAGTAGTAAAGCTCCATCTTAATAATCTCAGCCATTGCTGTGTCAATTAAACCGCTGCACATAATAATGCGGTCTTTCAGGAGACGGGAACCTAAGTCCATAGCCCGTTCGCCATTGCCTTCACGTTCAATAACCATAGGCATGAGTGTCATGTTGCTCACGATAATCCCTCTCTTTTCCTTAAAAAATTTTCCCTTGCCGCTGCAACGGCAGGACATCTGCTGTGTCCGTGATTCAGCGGCAGGCGGTCACTGCTTACCGCCCTTAATTCAAAGATAATAGCGCCAATTATGCAATCTCCTTTTTGAATGTTTTTTTGTCTGGTAGCTTTTTCTTGATTGTAATCCTGCCCTTGAGGAGCAGGCTTTCGATTCCTGATGATAGATTTTTGTGCGGTACAGCGAGCGTCGGAAGGGGAGAGCAACTATTTTTTAGCTACATTTCCTAGGTTCTCACTTTTTATGTAAATATCCTTCTTGAAACAGAGCAAAACATATGTAACTTTGATAAGCTGCGGATTTTCCTGATAAGCATGGATTCTTTTATCGCCAACGAAAGACGCTGCATCTAACTGCCTGCACAGGCAAGATTTGGCATTTGGGAAAAATAAATAGTTTGTTTTTATGGGAGTGTGGTAAAATATAAATACAAATGTTTATTGAAGGTAGATGTTGGAGGAGCAGGCATGAAAGAAAAAGAGAGTCTTTTGCATCAGTTGTCCCATCAGGTTTTGCATGGCATACGGGAGCGAAACGGGCAGGCGACAGGAAATTATGAGTCAGCCCCCATTGTTCGCTTGGTGAATGAAGTGATTGAATTAGGGGTGGAGCTTTCGGCAAGCGATATTCATGTCGAGCCAGTGGAGGAAGGCTTGAGAATCAGGTATCGAGTGGATGGGCAGCTTTTGGGGCTGTCGGAACTGTTGCCTAAAAAAATACAGGATGTGTTTACGTCACGTTTGAAGATCATGGCAGGGATGGACACGAGCGAGCGCAGGAAACCGTTGGACGGTCATATCAGCTATCTTGCGGATGGAAGAAGCATTGACCTGCGTGTGGCGAGCATGCCGGTAAAGCACGGGGAAACGATGGTCGTTCGCCTGCTGAATGGGGAGAGGCGGCTGAGAACGCTGGAGGAGCTTGGCTTTACGGCAGAAAACCAAGAGATTTTTCGCAGGCTGGTGCATACGCCAACGGGGCTATTGGCTGCCTGCGGCCCCATGAATTCCGGAAAGACGACAACGCTTTACGCCGGATTGCAGGAAATCAATCGGGAGGACATTCATATCATGACCATTGAAGACCCTGTGGAAGGGGTGATTGCTGGCGTGAATCAGATTGAAGTGAATCCAAAAGCTGGTTTGGGCTTTGCGGAAGGGCTTCGAGGGATTCTCAGATGCGATACGGATGCGGTTATGATTGGCGAGATTCGTGACGAGGTATCCTGTGAAATTGCAGTACGGGCGGCATTGACGGGGCACCGTATTTTTACCACGATTCATGCAAGGGACAGTATCACTTCCCTGTTTCGCTTGCTGGAAATGGGTGTGACACCGTATCTTTTGACGGCGACACTGACAGGAATCGTGGCACAGCGCTTGGTGCGGAAAATTTGCCCGCATTGTGCAGAAAGCTATGAGGCTGGCGAGGAGGAAGCTTCTTTTTTCCATGAAATTCCGAGAGGGGCAAGGCTGTTTCAGGGAAAAGGGTGCGAACATTGCCATGGTACGGGATTTGCCGGACGGCTTCCCCTGCACGAGATTCTGGTGATGGACGAGAGCTTGCGTACTGCGGTAAGGCTGGGAGCAGACAGGCAGGGCATGATGGAGGCGGCAAAGAAGCGGAAGCAAGGCTTTCGGACGCTTCTGGAGGACGGGATTTCCAAGGTGCTGGCTGGAAGCACGACTTGGCAGGAAGTGAGGCGGGTGCTTTATGAATGTTGAATTTCAACGGATGATATCGCTTGCCATTGCAGGAAATGCATCTGATATTTATCTTGCGGCAGAGAGGAAATGCTTTTTCCGTATGGACGGAAAAATGGAAGCATGCGATGCGGTTTTTTCTTTGGAAGAAGTGGAGAGCATTTTGGAGGAAATGCTGTCTCCGCAGCAGAGGGAACGCTTTTCTGCGGAGTGGGAGCTGGATTTTTCATGGGAAACGCAGGGAAGGCGTTTTCGGGGGAATGTGTTTATGGCAGGGGGAAAGCCCTCTGTGGTCTTGCGGCTTGTTCCCAATCGGATTCCGTCCTTGCAGGAGATTGGGGCAGGGGCGGTTTTTCAGAGGCTCTTGCAGGTGGAGCATGGGCTTGTTTTGGTTACGGGAAGGACTGGCTCAGGAAAGTCAACGACAATCGCTTCTTATTTGGAGGCAATCACTCTGCAAAAACCAATCCATGTCATTACGCTGGAGGATCCTGTGGAATATGTTCATCCACCGAAACATGCGTTCATCAGCCAGCGGGAGCTGGGAACAGATTTTCATTCCTTTCCGCAGGCATTGCGAAGCGCATTGCGGGAAATGCCGGACATTATTATGGTAGGGGAGCTTCGGGATCCGGAAACCGTGCGGACGGCATTGATGGCGGCGGAGTCCGGGATTTTAGTGCTGGGGACGCTTCATTCCAAGTCGGTTGCAGAGGCGGCAATGCGGGTGGAGGGAATGTTTCAGGCATCGGAGCGGGATTCCGTGCGTGACCAGCTAGCCGGTTGTGTTACGGCGATTCTTTCACAAATGCTGGTTCCCCTTGCCAGTGGCGGACGGACAGCATGCATGGAGGTTTTGCTGGCAAC
>CALELM010000061.1 GCA_937902665.1 uncultured Selenomonadaceae bacterium | reverse complement strand
ATATGCCTTTAGCCTGTCCTCTGGAAGTGAAGCCAAATGCACATCATCTTCATCCTCGATTTCTGCACAAATGAACACGTTGCCGCACAGCACATCCGAAGTCTCATATCCAAAACTGCTGAGTCGCCTGTTGACAGGGAGATTCAGCAGCTTGCCTTCCTCGTGGATCAGCAGCACATCCACATGGGGCAGACGCACCAGCTCAATCATGCCTCTGTCCGTCATGCCCTCAGCTACTGCATCCTGCAAGCCCTCTAATGTATTTTCCAGCTCCACCACCTGAGGGGCTTTGCCCGGTGCAAGCTTCAACACTCTAATTCTTTGCTCTCGCATTGCTTTTCACAGCTCCCTTTTTAGATTTCTTAGCCGTGCTGCTCTTTTTAGGTGTCTTTGTCTGTTCCTCAACAGTCTCCGGCTCGGGATCCTTCAGCCAATCGCCGATATCGTCAAATTCTACATGACAGGGAGCATCAGCTTGACCAGACTCAGCAGCACCACAAGCTGCATTAGACCCAAAACCATGTACAACATCACCCCAGCCATCAGATAAACGATCTGCATCCTCATCCTCCTTTCCGAAGTCCTCCACTTCCACGCCTTCACAGGGGATGATTTCACCGTCCACATCCGTTGCTCCGTTCAACAGCCCCTCAGCATACAGGCGCTTGACCGTCTCCACCTTGAACGGAAGTCTGGCACATTTGTTATTGACCACCTCATAGAGATTGCCAGCAGGGAATTTCATCACCTTTGTCAGGAAGAAGATTTCATCCGTATCCAGCGTGTCATCCTCCACCATCAGGTGATAACGTCCTACGCCGCTCCGTGCCATCATATTTCTTGTAAGATAAAACCGTCTGTCCAGAACGATTTCACCCCTGCTGCTGATTTCCAGCCCATTGATGCCTTCGTCCAAAATCAGCCGCCTGACCTCACTATTCGTCAGCTCGTTAAAAGCATAGGTGCTGCTGTCATAAACCAGCCATCCCGCATCTCTCGTTCTGCCAAGCATCAGCTTACATACCGCTGTCTTTGCCATCGTTCACCACGACCTTTCTTTATTTATGTTTATATTGTTCTTCTACTGCATACCGTGTGTTTTTTGAGTGTCGATGCTCATTTTACCCCTTTACAATAACTGCAAACAAACATAACCATTTCAGCCGAAATGCTGTAACCGCCCTGACTGTCTTTGATTTTTGCACTACTGCTTATCAATTTTTCAGCCCAATGAATAGCGGATTTTTCGCCTACTGTCTGCCGTTTTTGCAATGCTCACAGCAACTCACAATTTTCAAAAATTTTGAGAACCACACGATATGCGCTGCAATGCCTTATTGAAAATCCTTTACTGCCTAATAAACAGAAAAGACCGTGACATCACATCACAGTCTTTCTTAGAACGGAACGTATTCCTCCAGCTCCTGCTTATCAACGAGATTAAAGAATCCCCCTTCCTCGATAAACAGCCACACCACTTCACCGTCATGCTGCCAGCTCTCAGTGCGGAGCATAAAGGGCTGCACCAGCTTGTTTCCACAGTTCTCCATGCTGATATGCAGCACGGAGCTGTCCTTGGTGTCCCTGACGATGTGAACCTCTGCCATCGTCACTGCCTTATGACCGTACTTCTGGATGACCTCATGCACCACGATCTGAGATTCATTTTTCACTTTGCCGCAGATTGCAAACTGCCGCTTTTGCTTTCTTTCCATGATTTCAACGTCTCCTTTTCTTAAACATCTTCTCAAAATCACAACCCAATTTTGAGTGGGGGCTATTGTGCCAGAATTATCTTCACTTGTCAAACGACTGCTTATCA
>CALELM010000060.1 GCA_937902665.1 uncultured Selenomonadaceae bacterium | reverse complement strand
ACAATTAGGCGGTCAGGTCTTAGGAAAGAATTTGCGAAAAACTATTGACGGTATCCTTGATTATGTCACTTTGTATTTCCTGTCACGAGAAGATACATCAACGCAAGAAAAAAGACGGCTAATAATAAGCCGTCAAAATAAATCAGAATGTGTTCCTGTGCGTGAAGCAGTCAAAATCAGCTGACTTTTGTTTATGGCATAGACAAGAAGCCAATCTGGTTCAATATGACATTCACGAAATCCTATGTAATCTCCAGTCAAAGCATGGTCACGATATTTTTCGTTTAAGGGTTCTTCTTTTTGCAATGTTTGCAGTACATCATTTAGTTTGGCTAAATCATAGCCTCTCTTGCGGATGCGTTTTAAGTCTTTTCTAAACTGCGTGGTGGTTACTAAGTCAAACATGGGCATCCTCCGCATCCATGTCAGCTAAAATGTCATTCAAGGAACTGTAGCGTTTTGCTTCGACTTTTCCAGTTATGATGTCCCGTGCTTCCTGCATGGCCATTACAGTTTCACGATTATATCGTGGCTGCTTTGGCTGGAACGGAAAACCGCCTTCCATGATGGAAGCGTGAAGAAAAACATTGATAGCATCAGTAACCGAGATGCCAAGGCTTGAAAATACATCTTCTGCTTTGGTTTTAATCTCCGGTGCAATACGAAGATTAATATTTGCTGTCTTTTGCATGACAAATCCTCCCTTTTTGAGAATATTGTAATGCAAAAGTGAAACAAATGCAATACTCGGAATAGGGGCTGGGGCGGTCAAAATCTCTACAATGGCGGCAAAATGTGACCGGCACGGGGGCGCGCGTAAAAAAAGACCGGTTCAAACGGGGTATTAAAGAAACATCAGATTGGAGGTGGATAACTCGATGGCAAATGACGGAACCCATCAGATACCTAAAGGCAATTTACACGCAAATATGGATTTGACTAGATGCGTCGTGAGTCACAATTATTTTGCTTCTATTAAGTTGGGATGCGAAATAGGTCAGCGCTTGTATCTATATCCAATGTTTCTTTTGGCGAATCAAAGGATACAAGGACGCAATCTTCCAAGTGGTTCCGAATAATCTTTTTTCCTCCGCAGTCTCCCGAAAGATTTCGTAATTCAGGCATTAAGCGAGAGGAAAACAGTGCAGGATTATAGAGTTCATCGTTATAACAGGTACAGGCGCAAAGAGGTTTTTCCTCAACGGTATTCATAAGCTTTAAAATAGCATTTAAGCTTATGTACGGTTGATCGGCAACCAAAAACAGGATGTAATCGTCAGTTCCGAGGTTAGGAATTGATTCCAGTGCGCTTTTTATGGAGTAAGAGATTCCTTTCTGGCTGTTTTCGCCAAAAACAGCCAGAAAGCCTTTTTTTTTGGTATCATCCAGAATTTCTTTATATTGGGAAACAACAGTTAAGGAAGCGTTTTTATATTTTTTTACGGCAGTGGATAATTTATCTAGCCCGTGCTGGTACAGCAATTTGCTCCCAAATGGCTCGCATAATTTATTTTTGCCAAAACGGCGAGAATTTCCAGCTGCAAGATAGATGCAATGTATCATTCGATGTTCTTCTTTAGCGCTACGCTCTCGGGCAAAATGGGCAATGTGGTAAATCGGAAACCTGTTGCATGATACAATGCATCCGCAATAGCTGGGGCTATTGCGTTTACTCCGACTTCTCCCACTCCTTTTGCTCCGAATGGCCCGGATTTTTCATAGCTGCTTTCAATGGAAACGTTTAGTTTTCCCACATCCAATCTTGTGGGGATTTTATATTGCATAAAGGAATTTTGTGCCATCTTGCCGTTTTTGTCGTAAGTTACTTGCTCGGTCAATGCCATTCCCAAGCCTTGCACTGCCGCTCCTTCTACTTGCGCTTTTACAATGGAAGGATTTAAGGGTGTCCCGCAGTCAACGGCTGCGTCATATTCTAAAACTTTGACGCTTCCTGTTTGCGTATCAACTTCAAGTTCAACAGCACCTACGAGAAACGGCGGGGGAGTGGTCTCTGGGCAGAAGGTCTCGGTAATTTCAAGGGAAGCGTTGCTGCGTAAAGCTACTGCCGCTATGGTTGCTATCGATATAGTGCTATTGTCTTTCGTGCTAAACACTTGCTTTCCGTCAAAATCAAACCCAGCCGTATCGATTTTGTCCAGCTCATTGGCATTAAGCGGTATGTTGTTTCTCAATTCAGCGATGTCACAGTTATCCTGCGAGTAATTTTTTAGCAAGGCAACGCCTGTTTTTAGGATACGGTCTTTTAGCTTTAGTGCCGCCAGTTCGGTTGCTTTTCCCGTAGCAAATGCCGTAGCAGAAGCATACGAGCCTGTATCATAGGGAGCGGTATCTGTGTCGGCACTGTGAACGGATATATTGCCAATATCGCATTGCAGCACTTCGGCGGCTATTTGCGATAAAGAGGTGTCGCTTCCCGAGCCTATATCCCCAGAAGATAATGACAGTGCGTAAGTGCCGTCATCGCCAATCCGGAGGGTAGCTCCGCCAACCGATATTTTGGATATGGCAGTCGTTTGTGACACGGCTGCCATGCCCACGCAGCGTATGGTATGATCATCTATCTGTTTTGACGGATATTTATTGTCCCAATCCATCATTTCTCTTGTTTTTTTCAAGCATCGGCCAAGAGAACAGCTTGTGTTTATTTCTCCGTCAAAATAGGTAGGCTGCGCACAGCCTTCTTTCATCCTATTTATTTCACGAATGTCAAATGGATCCATGTTCAGTTTATGCGCTAGCTCGTTCACAGCAGATTCAAAGGCAAAATGCCCCTGCGTTGCACCATATCCGCGGTATGCTCCTGATGCCATCTTATTTGTGTACACAACATCCGTTACCAAATGATATGCCTCCCAATCTCTGTAAACGGACGGAGGAATATGAATAGCAAGTCCAGCCGTGGTTGGGCCGTGATCCCCGTAGGCTCCCGTATTGGATAAAACGTACATTTCAAAAGCTTTAAATTTACCGTTTTTCTTTGCCCCAAGACGTACCCTTATTTCCATTTCATGTCTTGGGGAGGAAGCCGTTTGGCTTTCTTCTCGGGTAAAAACGATTTTGGAAGCTTTCTTTGTCTTCCACGTTACAAAAGCAGGGTATAGTTCTGATACGGTAGAGCCCTTTGCCCCGAAACCGCCACCGACTCTTGGTTTTGATACCCGAACTAAACTTTTTGAAATGTTTAACGCATTGGCAATGATTCGTTTGCAATGGAACACAACCTGCGTTGATGTGAAAACATGTAATCTTCCGTATGTGTCAATATCGCAATATGTCCTAAAGGTTTCCATGGGAGCTTGCTGGCAGGCTTTTGTATGATAAGTTTCGTCTACGATAATATCGCAATGCTTAAATGCATTTTCTATATCACCAAAGGACTCCTCTTGGTGAGCGCATAAATTGCGATTTTTATCCCCACCTGCTTGGGGAACAAGTGCTTCCCAATTATCTTCAGGATGAATTATGATTTTATTGTCTTTTGCTGTGTGAAAATCTAGAATTGGTTCGAGTATCTTATATTTTACTTTGATGAGTTTTAATGCCTTTTCCACGACTTTCCTGTTTTCACCTGCAACAATTGCGACAACATCGCCTGCATATCTCACATGGCGGTCAAGAATAAGCCTGTCATATGGACCCGTTTCTGGATAAGATTCTCCTTCTGCCGTAAACCTTCTCTGGTTTTGATCCACGTCTTTCCAAGTGAAAACGGCTTCTATTCCATCCAGCAGCAACGCCTCGGAGGTATCAATCTCTTCCACTATGGCATGCGCATGGGGAGAACGGAGCAATTTGATGATTAGGCAATCATCTGGAACCATGTCGTCCATATAGACGGGCTTGCCCGTAAGAACCTGCATAGCGTCCCTTTTTATGATAGGTTGGCTTATTATTTTCATGATTGCTCACTCCTCTTGCTGTCACGCCATTGGATAAATTCCTTGATACCTCTTAATTGCCCATCATATCCGGAGCATCTGCATAAATTGCCTGCCAGATATTCTTTTATTTCCAAATCGGTCGGATTGGCATTTTCCCTGAGGAGAGCCAAGATATTTATCATATAGCCGGGATTGCAAAAGCCGCATTGCTCCGCACCTTGCTGGGCTATAAAAATACCAAGCTCGGAAGCTTCCTCCTGCAATCCTTCCAGTGTAGTGACTTTGCAATGGTTGGCTCTGGCTGCCAAAACAGAACAGGACAGAACGGTCTTGTCATTCAAAAATACGGTACATGCTCCGCAATTTGAGGTTTCACAGCCACATTTGACGCTTTTGCAACCGTGACGACGCAAAAAATCCATCAGCATTACATCTGGCTCGATGCAATCTTTTACGATTTTACCGTTTACATTTACGCTGATCTCCATGTCAGATGCCACCTTTCTGTGCAGTTTTTATTGCTCTGCCGACTAAAATTGCGCATAATTTTTGCCGATATTCTTCGGAGGCACGCATATCCTTTGAGAATTTTGTTTCAGCGGCAATTTTTTCGGCTATGAGCTCCTCCTTGCCGTATTCGCAGGGCATATCGTACAAGACTGCTTTTCCCGGTCTTGCCCCGACAGCGCAGAGCAAACGATGGTCTTTTATCACCGCTGCCGTATTGAGGACGGAAAAATCCGTGGCAGTATTTCTTTGCGCAAGAAAGGACATCTTTATCGTCTGTTTTGGGATAAAGATATGCGTTAAAATACCTTTATCGCGTTTCATGTCCAAAAAATCCTCCAGTGGCACTTTTCCGTTTTTGTGCAGCACAACAGAGGCATGCAACGGTAACAGTACGGTTATGATATCCGAAAAGCCGAAGCGGCTAAATACACTTGCGCCAATTGTGGCTGTATTGCGAAATTGCACCCCTACGATGCGAGAGATGCTGTCCTTGATGGCTCCTTGCGTCATTTTATTTAAGTTTTCATTTGTTTCGAGTTCTCTTAAGGTAACGTATGCTCCTATCAAAAAGCCATCGTTATTTTCCTCAATCATATCCAAGCCCAAATCGCCGAGGTCGATAACCATTTTTAGAGTCCTGTTTTGCATTTTCAGCCAATGCATACCCCCGATGATTTCCGTGTCAGGGTTTTGCAAAAGAGAAAAAGCGTCCTCAACGGACATTGCCCTTACATATTCATCGATGCTTAACATGAAAATCCCTCCTGTATTACAGCCAGCAACAATAATATTTGTTGATTTTTTTATCTAAGCCGATATAAAGATTGGAATAAATATTTTTCAGTAAAATCGAGGCATCCTCCAATGTACATGTTTTGCATTCCAGTTTTCCGGAAATCTTGCCGTCTTTCAACAGATACAATACATCACAATAATTCAGGGCAAGTGCGGGATCATGAAACACGCAGAAGATGGCTCTGTTGGATTGGCGTAAGTCTTCTATGCAATTCAGCAATTTATAGGCATTATGCGCATCTAAAGCTGCCGTAGGTTCATCAAGCAGGATACAGGGCGCCTCTTGCATGCAAATTCTCAGCAAAGATGCCATTTGCCGTTCTCCTGCACTCACAAGGGACAGGTCTTGGTGCAAAAGTTTTTCTATGCCTAATTGTCTTGCATGTTCCATAAGCATGTTTTTGTTCTTTTTTTCACCTAGTGAGAAAAAATTTTGAGGATATAATCCCATCATGGCATAATCTCTTACGGTGATTCCCTTTGTCGAAGGTGGCACTTGAGGCATGCAGGTAACAATTTTTGCCCTGTTTCTGACCGAAAGCTTCGAAATGTCTTTTTTATCCCAGAGAACCATGCCCTTATAGGGAATAAATCCACAGATTGCACGGATAAGCGTAGTTTTGCCACAGCCATTGTATCCTAAAATTCCAGTTACTTTTCCATTTTCAAGACAAAGAGAAATATCTTGCAAAATTTCCTTTTCATATCCACAGGATAAGGAGGTGACTTCAAGCATGATTTTTTCCTCGTTGCAAGAGTAATATTATGAATATCGGGAGAGCAAACATCACGGTGAAAACACTCAATGGAAGCTCTATGCCGCTTAATGCGCAGCGTGCCAATAAATCAGCGGAAACAAGTAAAATCCCTCCAGCAATTCCGCATAAAAGGAGATAGAAGCTTCCTTTATGTTTTATCAGGAGAAATACTATGTGCGGAGCAATCAGTCCTGCAAAACTGATGACACCGCTTACTGAAACTATGGCGGAAACTGCCAAGGTAGATAAAATGAGCAAGACGGCTCTCCAAAAGGATACAGAAAGTCCTACCGATAAAGCCGTTTCCGCTCCCATGGAAAGTATTTTTGCCTGTTTTTCAAAAAGCAGAAGAATCAACACAGCAGGAACTGCAATGATTGCCGCATACAACAGTTTCTGGCTTGTCATAGCAGAAAAGCTTCCCATTGTCCAGTATTCAATGGCGATAACAATGCCCTCTTTATTTGCCAATGCTTTCAGCAGCATCAAGCCTGCCTGAGCTGCCGATGAAACGATAAGACCTACTAAAATATAAACATAAACACCAACTGCTTTGACAGCGTAAACTACGAGCAATACCAGAGCAAGCGTTATTACTCCTCCTGCAAAAGCGAATCCGATTCTGACGAATACCTCGTATCCAAGAAACATGGCGACAGCAGCGCCGAGTGCCGCTCCCGAAGCTACCCCCGTTAAATCTGGAGAGGCAAGCGCATTTTCAAAGACAAGCTGATAAATGCCGCCTGATATGCCTAAAACGATTCCAGCAAGAATTGCCATAGTTGCGCGGGGAAGCCTGACTTGATAAAACACGCTTGTGTCTATCGGGCTTGCAGCATTTCCAAGCAATATATGGGTTATGTCCTGCATGGAAAGCGGGTAATTCCCTATGCAGACAGAAAAAACAGAAAGCAAGAGCAAGCTGGCCATTGCCCAAAAGAGGATAAAATAGGTAGGTTTACTCGGTGAGTTCCAGATCTTTTTTAGAAGGTGTAAATCCGTAAAATGTTTCATAGAAATATTGCACATCCTCCTTGAAAGCATTGCTGGAATATATGTCACCATGCAATATGGTTGCTAGCCATAAAATCCCCAATACATTGGATGGGATAGGGGAATCCCACTCTTCAAAATTTGAGGGCATGGCATGTACACTATGATTTTTTACTGCGTCAACATATCTGAGCTGCTCATCTTTATAAATGTCTTCCGCAGAATAATTGGCGCCCATGGGTATAATTATGACTTCTGGATTCATCGACAAAATATCTTCATAAGATACTTGTACCCAGTATGAACCCGGCAAATGCCCTGCCGTATTTGTTCCGCCTGCATTTTTTATGAGATCATGCTGGTACATGCCGCTGGGGGCTGTACTCATGTAGGAAGAGGTGGAACACATATAGACCGATGGCCTGCCAGAGTTTTTCAGCTTGTTTTGCAGCCAAGAAATCTTCTGTTCCCTGTAAGAATAAAGTTTTCCAGCTTTATCCTCTGCGTTACAGGTTTTGCCGATTAAATGGAGCATTTCTTGCGAAGACTCCTGTGTTTCCGGATCGACTGCCAGAACCTTGATGCCAAGATTTTCTAAAGCGGAGGCGTATTCCAAGAGCCTTTTAGGCATAAGTACGATATCCGGTTTTAAAGAAGCAATTTTTTCAATATTGCAATTTTTAAGTGTCCCAACAGAGGGCAATTCCAAGAGATTTGGGGAACACATTTTGTAAATGGGGCGTGTATCGGCTTTATCTTCTATTCCCACAAGTTGATCGGCAATCCCCAAGGACATCATGGCGTATGAGGTAATGTAATAGCAACTTACGACCCTTTGGGCGTATGCGGTAAGTTCAACGTTTCGTCCTGCTTGATCTGTTAAGGAAATAAGAGGGGGTTCCTCGTTTTGGTTTTGGGGATTATGGAAAGAACAGGAAGAGCAGAAAAAAACAATAAATATTGCTGACAGCAAAAATTTTTTAAAAAAGCATGTCATATTTCGTATCCTTCTTGCTATGCACTAATTTTTCATAATGCTTAATAATTTTTGGCACTAGCAGATCACGATTTTTCACTGTAATCTCTATCACTTGAACCTTGGGATGATTGACGATTTTACTAAGCCAACCGCAAGAATTCTTTTTTACTGCACCGAGTATCGGTACATCTGATGATAAGGCGTTTAGCAATTCTTCCTGAAACAAAAGGCTGTTTTCTTCCAAAAAACCACATTCATCTGCGATTAAGATATCCAAGTTGCGCAATAATGCTTTTCGAATATAAAGGCAGCCTAAATTATCGAATTTTTCGGAATAAGGAGTGCATGATCCTGCGTTCCTGACTGCCACAATGTTATTCTTTTCCAATACGGGTGCTTTTCCCGCTTCGCACATGTACAGGTTGGAATGGGGCTTATCTTCTGCAAAGAATGTAAAAAAACCGCCGACCTTAAAATTAGTAGCCGCTAGTACTTTTCTTATAATGGTAGTTTTTCCGATGTTTTTATCTCCCGTTAAAAAGATGTTCATGGTTTTACTCCAAATCAGTATGGCATTTTCTTGAATAATGGCGTTATAAATATAATACTATTGTTTTGTTTACGCGTAAACAATGAATGAACGTATATCTCAATAATCGAGCTGCTTCATAATCGAAAAATAGATAGTATGTCAGCTTTAATAACTGGAATATTTATGTTACAATGTGTTCATTCATGAATATTAATTCTAATTTCTTGCACTGCATATAATTAATGTATTTACGATGCTATGGGAGAAAGGTTTGAAAAGTTAAAATGAGAAAAACTAAATCAACTAAGAATAGGAAGAAACTGACCTGTCAGGTGCTGGCGGCTCTGACTGCTGGACTAATGCTGGTTAATGGGACGGCGTTTGCGGAGACGAAAGAGGACAGCAATCATAGCGTCACGGCGAGTGGAGATCATACGACCGAAGCCCCGGTATACTGCGGCAATGTTGAACTTGTAACGGATGCGTCAGGCAATGTGGGTATTGCCAATGGCAATAACTTAACTATTCTGGACGGAACATTTTATCAGCTTGTTTTATCCGGTGGTAATGTGGTAATTGGCGATAGCACTCCAGACCCTGTTGCGGGAAAGTCGGTCAAGCCATACACAGGCTCAGGTCAGGCTAACAATAGTATACTGACTGTAAATAACGGTTTATTCACCGGTTCAATATACGGCGGCAATGTTAAGGTTGTCGGTTATTCGCCGGCTGATGCGGCGGCAGCGAATGGTAATACCGTAACTATTATTACGGCAGATAAGATTCGCGGTGCTGTCTCGGGCGGCAATGTTCAGATAAAGGGCGGCACGGCTCAGGCGGATGGGAATACCGTGAAGATAACTGGCGGCACTTTTACCAGCCAGAGCAATAGCGATATAACTGGCGGCTATGCAGCAAGCGTAGGTGACGATGATCTGAATGCAAAGGGCGGCAGTGCTCAGGCAAACGGCAATAGCGTTGAAATAAGTGACATAGAAATAAAGATCAACGATACAGGGACAGGGGACAACGATAGATATCTGACCCGCAGTATTTACGGCGGATATGCCACCGCGGAGAGTGGTCCTTCAGCAGTAGCCAATAACAATTCCGTGACAATTAACGGCGGAAATATTCAACTTTTTCCGGAAGGGGTTGACGGCTTTAGCGCCTCTAACATATACGCTGGCTATGCGACTAACGCGGAAACTAATACGGCAAGTAACAATACGCTGACCATTAATGGCGGCGAAATAACTTGTTATAACGCTGGAGAGAACTGCACAACTATAGGCGGTGGCTATGCCAATGATGGTGCAATTGGAAATAAGGTAATTATTTCCGGTGGAACAATTGGCGACAACGATAATAATGTGCATGTGTACGGTGGTAATTCATTAAATCTGGCGAAGGGAAATGAAGTAAGAATTGCTCAGGAAGCGGGCAAAACAGTAACCATTAACGGCAATGTGTTCGGCGGTTACGGTGATGGTTCAGAAAGTAGAGCAATAATAGAAGGAAACAGAGTAATATTCTCCGCCGGAACCGTCAGTGGCAAGGTTGCTGGCGCCAGCGCTCAAGGACTAACAACAATAAAGGGAAATGAAGTAATCGTTGATGGTAATGTAGAAGGTGAAGTCTACGGTGGTTTTGGTGCTACGGGTGCGCATGAGGCTATAATAGACGGGAACAAAGTAGTCATTACTGGCGGCGCCACATTTACCGGAAATGTATACGGCGGCTATGTTGATGATGAGGTTGATACCATTGCCAAAAATAACTTTGTAGTGGTCGCTGATGGTACTGTTGATGGCAATGTATTCGCTGGAGGTACCTGGGGTGGAAATGAGAAAGCAAATGTGTTTAACAATGGCGTAACCTTAGGTACGGCCGATGGTACAGGAACTGCCAAGATTACGGGCGAGGTGCTTCTTAATTGGTTCAAAAATAGTGAAGACATATCGGTAGAAGGAGCAATAGAAGCACTCCCAGGCGGAAATCTCAATGTCTACAATGCAGGCCATACCATAGACGGCAACCTTTATGCAGAGGAAGCAAAAATTAATTTTTATGGTGATGCAGAAGGCACTCGGTTGAATGTTTCGGGAACTGCTTATATTAACAAAGCAAATGTTAAGGTTAATGTACGGAATATAGGCGAGATTGAAGAAGGTAAATCCATTAGTCTTATCGGCGGAGGTAAGGTGAATGGCATTGCTGCCTATACCATTACCGATGGTTTGGTTGAAAACATCGGTACCATGGCTGATAATGGCACGATTACCTTTAACCATGCAAACGACAAAGCAAATGAAATCACAAAATCACCTGTTGAAACTCAAATTGTGGGGGTAGCTCTCGTAAATGGTGCCATGGACATGATGGCAAATCAAGGGTTCAGTGAAGCGGCTGAAGCTGTCAATGGCAGCGGTGACGGCGATCGCAGCATGGCTCCCTTCGCATCCATCGGCGGCAGCAGCATGCGCCAGAATTCTGGCTCTTATGTAGATATGAATGCTTGGAATGTAGGTATCGGCTTTGCCAAGGAAGTAACCAATAGCCAGGGCAAGCTCATGTTTGCTCCTATTGTGGAGTATGGCAAAGGCAGCTACGATTCTTATTTGGACAATGGCACTCATGGTTCGGGTGACAGCAGTTTCTGGGGTGTGGGAGCTATGATCAAGCAGGAGAACAAGGATGGTTTCTACTACGAAGGATCTCTTCAGGCAGGCCGTTTGAAGAACGACTATAAGAGCAGCCTCCTCGGTGGTATGAACTACGACAACTCGGCAACCTTCTACGCCCTCCACGCCGGTGCAGGCAAGACAGTGAAGCTCAATGAGGACGATACTATGGACTGCTACGGTAAAATCTTCTACACACGTCAGGGCAGCAGTACGGCCACGCTCTCTTCTGGCCATGTCTATGGCTTTGATGCTATAAATTCTGTCCGCACCCGTTTGGGTTTCCGGTACACCCATAAAATAGATAAAAATCAGGATGTGTATGCTGGTCTTGCATGGCAGCATGAGTTCGGCAGCACGGCCAATGCTGTATTATCCCCTGGTCCTTATTCCATCTCCATTCCAGCACCTAGTGTAAAGGGTGAGACTGGTATCCTTGAGCTGGGTATGAAGGTGAAATCATCCAATGGCAAGTGCGAGGGCAATTTCGGCTTCATCGGCAGCATCGGCAAACAGCGGGGCATAGGTGCAAGTGCGCAGTTCCAGTGGAATTTCTAAGCACTTAGAAGATGAGGAAAAAATATGTGTACAAGTATAGTATCTAACAGAAAGAAAACGATAGTTGGATGGAATCTTGATATTCTCGATATGGAATGTCGTGTCAGGAAAAATTCAGAAGGCGTATACATTGAAGTCAATGATGCCACTGAAGGTTGGATGCCATTGTTTGGTGCAAATAAACGTGGAGATTTTGTCGGTATGCCGACTTGTTGGCCTTTTGACGAAAGAAGCAATCCAGTAAGTGAAGGCGAAAATATAATAATGCTGGATATAGATCTGCTGCTTCAAAAGAAAACTTTCCAAGAGATATGTTCTCTTGTGGAAAAGCGTGAGGTATTCAGTATCCCCGGGCTTACATTTATGGGAGCTCTTTCTGATTCAAATGGCAATGTGCTTCATATCATTCCGGGGCAAGGATTTAAGTATTATGAGAAACCTGAATACAAGGTGCTGACCAACTTTTCACCGTTTAAAGGAAAAAGTGAAGAGCATCCGTGGATGGGCTATGACAGATATGAAACCGCTATGCAGATGCTTAAGGCTGCTTCCAATGATTTTGGTGTGGCAGACTGCTTTGATATTCTAAAAAGTGTTGCACAGACAGTTTGCCCAACCGTAGTCTCTATGGTTTATGATGTCACAGATAGAGCAGTCTATTGGTGTGAACAGCAAAAATGGGATGAGATACAAATTCATAAATTTGAATAGGAAAATAGCGAAGCTAAAGATGTCCCCTTCTTCAATATAAAAAATTCCCCAGCAAGTTATATGCTGAGGAAATTCGTTTATTCAAAATGGTGCGCTCGGCGGGAGTCGAACCCACGCTTTCGGCTCCGGAGGCCAACGTCCTATCCACTGGACTACGAGCGCGACAACACTTGTTATTATGACATCTATGCTTATATTTGTCAATAAATTATTAGTAAATAGGATAGCGTAGTACTGCACGATAAAGGAGGCTCGATTTAAGAAAGACGGCAGCAAGACTAATGGTGAAGCTTATTTTTTGGCAGGAGTTCATTTTATGATAGGAGGAAGACGTATGAAAAAATGGATGAAACTTACAGCATTGCTTACGGCAGTGAGTTTATTTGCTATGTGCTTTGCAGGATGCGGTTCGGAAAGCAGCTTTAAAGTAGATAAGGAAAAACTTCCCAAGGGCGTAATTCAGGTGGACAAGCCCTGTCCGAGCAAAGCTCTGCTGCTGGGCGAAGCACTGACACAGGAAGCACTGCGCCGTTATGCTGTAGCTAACGCTTATACGCAGGCAGTCGCTCATTACGATCTGAAAAAAGGAAATGCCAACGAATTTTCAGCCCTTGCAGACAAAATGAAAAAAGCATGGCAGAGCGGAAAAAATGCATCTACCTATGCCCTGTATTACAATATACGTTTGTTGGAAATGTCACGAAGCAGTGATTATAAAAGTTATGCCCAACTTGAAAACAAGGGCATACAATTTATGAGCACCGCCTATGCAGCAGAAGAAAAAAAGAAGATAAAGAAGACAACAAGAAATCCTAAATCCAAAGAAGAAATATACGCTAAAGACAACAAAGAAGCCATTAAAGAGTTTATTGAGGCTTATCCCGAAGAAAAACAACTTTTTGCACTGACGCAAGTTTTGGATACCAACTTTTCTACAGCTTGTGATGTCATGAAAGATATTTATCCGGAGCGTATCGGCGGTGGTGAAGGTAGGTCCTGGGAAGATATCGGCTACGATATTCTTTACCGCTCGGCAAATGTTACCAAAACCGTTGGCAAAGCGGCGGGAATCGGTATCGCTGTCCTGACCATGCCTGCCGCATGGGGCACTTCAGCAGCTCTCTGTGCCGGAGCCGGACTGGTAAAAATCGCCGATACCACCTTGGATGCAGCACAGACGGCGCATGTACTGGTAACAGGTGAGGAGATTGCTTTGCTTAACAAAGGCTTGAAGGTAACCGAAGCCGCCGATGCCGTTTGCGGTGTGTTGACTTTTAATATTAAAGCAGAGTCTTTAAGCAAAAGCTTAAGCGAATGTACAAAAGAACTGGCAGAGATGGCGACTACCGGCGATCCCAATAACATTGTTACGGCGATGCAGGTTAGCCAAATCTTTTCGACAGGAGCGTCGTTCCTCAGTACGGCAGTGGCAAATGAACAGGGAGAAGAAACCGTTTTTACGGTCATCAAGGAAGCTATTGACGCCAGCGGTCGGCAGGTAAGAACTGCCGGCATTCCGGTAAGTCAATTGAACACGCCTTCCGGCAAGGAGCAACTAGCCGCTATGGACATGACACCCGAAGAAGCCGCTGAAGCTATCCGTGAAGAAGAAACCATGAAAGCAAATCTTTCCTCGGAAGATTATGTAAAAGCCGCCGAAGCAATCAGAGATGCGGGGGACGGTGCCAAATATGGCGAAGCTTTTGATAATGCAATAGCAACAGGCGTAACTGCTATTGCGAATCGATTTGGAGTAGACAGAGATTCCCTTGATGCCCTGCTTCAAAAGATGGCAGATGCAGAGTTGAACAAAACAGCAGGTTTTACCTTGTACGGGAACGGGGAAATAATAGAAAAAAATACAGCTCCATATTCGGTTGAGAATGTTGTTGGAAGCTATCCCGTAAAATGGGGTTCAGGCATGGCTCAGGTAACAGTTTCCAATGTAGGGGGAAAGCTGTACATCAATTATGATTGGCAAAATGAATATGCAACGGATTCCATGTCTGGACCCGTTGACAGCTATGATGAAAATACCGGTATAGGAATCTTTAAAAAGTTTCGATTTAAATTTTCTGGAACCAAAGGAAATATGGAGCTTTCCTTGCTTGACTGATAGGGAGCAGAATAGTAAATGAAGATGTGTCTTTAGATGTGATTTCAAAATGTAATAGGAAGGTTAAGAAAAGATAATGCAGATTAGTATTTTACAGAAATTGCTTTCTGATAACAAAATAAAATGGTCTACGCATTGTTTGGAAAGGATGGGAGAAAGAGATATTTCCAGAGATGATGTGGAGAAATGCATTCGTGAGGGAGAAGTCATAGAAGATTATTCTGACGATTATCCACATCCAAGTTGTCTGATATTTGGGTATACCGTAAATGAAAAAGTATTGCATGTTGTTGCAGGTACTGATGAAGAAAGCATATATATAATAACAGCGTATTTCCCTAATAATGTGAAATTTGAGGATGATTTGAAGACAAGGAGGAAGAAATAGTGTGTATGTTTTGTAAAGGTGACACTGTATCGCCAAGTGTAACAACTCATGTTGTTAATTACAAGGGTACCATCATTGTAATTAAGAATGTTCCTTGTGAGGAATGTGATCAATGTGGAGAGAAGTACTATACAGATGAAGTTGCAGAGAAAATTGAGAGACTTGTGAATCTAGCAAAACAAATGATGCAGGAGATTGCAGTGCTTGATTATGCAAAGGTGGCATAGAACAGCAATGATTCTTTAGTATACCAAAAACCTCGCAGGCAGCTTGCTTAAGCCACATGCGAGGTTTTGTTTTTTGAGTTGAAATGTTTTTGCAAAGAAACCGCTTGTGAAAGAGTTATGCTTCCACTGCTTGTTCCAGTTCTTCGAGTGTTTTTTGCTTGCTTTCTGTGCCAAGGCTGATGACAATGGCAGAAATTACTACAAAGACAGAAGCGAACATGGCAAAGATGAAATCCATGCCAAGTCCCTTGGCAAGCAGGATTCCAACCAGTGCAGGAGCAATCATTCCGCCAATGCGCCCAAAGCCTGCTGCCCAGCCCGAGCCAAGCGCACGGATGGCAGTTGGATACATCTCAGGGGTATAGGTATAGATAACGCCCCATGCACCGAGGTTAAAGAAGCTCATGCCAGCGCCCCATGCGAGAAGGGAGGAGGCATCGCCGGCATTTCCGAAGAAGAAGCTGCAAACGCCGGAAAGCAGGAGAAAGAGGGAGAGCGTATATTTTCTCCCAATGATGTCAACGAGCCATGCGGCTGCATAGTAGCCGGGCAACTGCGCAAGCGTCATGAGCAGGACATATTCAAACGTTTTTACCACGGCAAAGCCCTGTGCAAAGACGATGGAAGGCAGCCACATGAAGATTCCGTAATAGCTGAAGACGATTCCAAACCATGCAAGCCAAAGCATGGCAGTACGCAGTCGGAATTGCTTTGTCCAAAGCGTGGAAAAACCGGGAGCGGCATCGGGCTGTCCCTTTTCCATCGGGCTGAGTTCCTTGTCAAATGGCTTGCTTTCTACGCCGGTCTTTTTCTCCAAGTCGAGGAGGATTTCCTGTGCTTCGCTGATGCGGTTTTTGGAAATCAGGTAGCGAATGGATTCCGGCAGGTGAAGACGAATCAAGAATACATAGAGGGCGGGCAGTGTTCCAATCAGGAAAGCTGATTGCCATCCAAAAGCAGGAATTACCTTGTAGGCGATGCAGGCAGCAACGAGCCAGCCAAGTCCCCAAAAGCTCTCCAGAAGTACGATGAAGCGTCCGCGAAGATGGGCAGGGGAATACTCGCTCATAAGCGTTGCGGCAACGGGAAGTTCTCCTCCCAGCCCGAACCCAACGAGGAACCGGAAAAAGAGCAGCGATTCATAGCTCCAGGAAAGTGCGCACATGCCGGTGGCAAGACTGTAAAGCAAAACTGTAATGGAGAACACTTTTTTGCGTCCAATGCGGTCGGCAAGTGTTCCGGAAAGCACAGCACCGAGCGCCATGCCAATGAGACCGATGCTTCCAATCCATCCAGCCTGTTCTGAGGTAAGGCCCCACTCTTTTGTCAAAAGCGGAAGAACAAAGGATATCAGCCCTGTGTCCATGGCATCGAACAGCCAGCCAAGTCCCGTCACCATCAGCAGCTTGTATTGGAAGGAACCTGTAGGGAGCGCTTCCAATCGTTCCAAAATCATAAATAAGTCCTCCTTTAGTACAGATAAAACTCGTTACAGCTGTCAAGACAGCAACGAGGTACACGTTAGTATTGTATACTTTTTTTTATAAAAAGCAAGTATCTCCTTAAAGAAATACAAAAAATGGCAAGGGCAGGTTGTTATTTCTCTGATGCTTGGCATGTTTAAGACAGAAAGGGGGTGGAGAAAATGGCAGAGGTTTTGGGAGCGGCAGGAAATGTAGGATTTCCGATGGCAGTCACGGCATTTTTGCTGGTGAGAATCGAAGGACGGCTTTCTGCGCTGAACGACAGTATTCAGCAGCTGACGCAGACAATCGACAGGAAGTGACAGAGGTTCTTTCGAATTTGAAAAATGTTGTGGGATATGATAATCTATTTCACATGGAGCAACCTTTTATTGTAATTCTGGATTGTAATTTGGGATTCTGTTTCTGGGTTGCAATTCGGGATTGCAATTTGGCTGAAAAAGGAGAATTGACTTTGAAAGAATTAAAAAAATGTGCCAACCGTATGGTACATGTATGTTATGCTATCTATGACAAGACAGGAAACTTCAGCAGAATAGCTGCAGCTTCCTTGCAGTCGTTATATGATAACACGGAAGCATGGCTCACAGTACACATCTTGCATGATAATACCTTAAGTGAAGAAAACAAGGAAAAATACATATATCAGGCGAGAATGCAGGGACAGAACATCGTGTTCTACAATATGGATGAGCTTCTGCCGGATATGGTGTCTAAGATAAAAGCGAAGGATAATGGGCGTTTTAGTCCAGCAGCAATGTACAGGCTGCTTTTAATGCACGTTTTGCCTAAGCATATAAAGAAGGTAATTTATCTCGATTGTGATACTATAGTAAACCTTGACATAGAAAAATTATACAACGAACCAACCGGTGAAAATGGTGTAGCAGCTGTAGCAGAGGTAGAAGCGACGTATTATCATGCAGCAAAAAAAGAAATGTGCAATAATGGCACGGTAAAAAGAGAGAATTATTTCTGCTCTGGAATACTCATGCTTGAAATGGAAGCCTATAGAAATTATCCTGATATATGTTTTGAAGGAATAGAACTATTGAAAAAACATCCGGAATATGACTGCCCTGATCAGGATATACTGAACTATTACTTTGCAGACAAGTATTATCATCTCCCAGTGAAATACGATACTTTCGTAGAAGCTCTGCGCTATCCTGACATCAAGCAGTATAAATTGCAGGAATGTATTTATCACTATGCGGGGCATGCTATGGATTTGACAAAAGAAGACGATGTATATAAGCAGCTTTTCTTTGATTATTACATAAAAACGCCATGGTTTGATGGGAATGTGCTTCTAAGAGTCGTCAGCACAGCAATGAAAGCAAGGTATGAAACGGATAAACTTCTTACGAATATTATGAGGGACAGAAATATAGTATTCTGCGGTTGCATGGAAACAGATTTACAGCGTCTGAAGGACAGTGGAATAAATTGTAATGGAGCAATATTTTTTGGTATTTATGATGAAAAAGATGCTGTTATTGTGCAAGAATGCTTAGGGTATCTTGAGCAGAATAAAAAGGATAGGCCATTACTGCTAGTAATGAGAGCATATCCTTTTGTGAATCAGGCATTGGCACAGGCAGGATATGAGGAAGGTACCGATTATATAAATGCAGATTTCTTGATAGAGCATGACAGAATTATCGGAAGGAATTTACTGAATTGCATTTAAGTAGAGATGGGGTTGTGAAATGCGTAAGAATTTTGTCAGGAACAGGATAGCTGGTGTTGTTTGCGCTGCTTTGCTTGGTATGGGCGGTATAGCTTCTGCGGAGGTGATTGCCCATGAGACGATATACCAGCCTGCTCTTTTGCAGTCGTTGACTGCGGGGTATTATGATGGCTTTGTTACGATGCATCAAGTGCATACGATGGGGGATACGGGGCTTGGAACCTTCGAGGGAGTCAATGGTGAGATGATCATGCTGGATGGGCATATTTACCAAGCACTTGGCGATGCGACTGTAGTAGAGGCGGCAGAGACGGAAACGACACCGTTTTGCACAGTAACGTATTTTGAGGAAGATGGTTCTTTTGACGTGAAGGATATCCAAAGCCTGTCAGACCTCCAAAAAAAGCTGGACGAGGTCGTGGCACAGAATGGAAGGAACAATTTTTACATGGTGCGTGTGGATGGGGACTTTGAGAAGGTCTATGCAAGGAGCGAACGAAAGCAGACTCCCCCCTATGAGCCATTGGTAAAGGTTTTGGAACGGGATCAGGTGGAATACTCTTTTGATGATTTGAAAGGGACAATCGTTGCCATTTATTGCCCACCTTATATGAGCCAACTGAATGCGTTAGGCTGGCATTTTCATTTCATATCGGACGACCGCAAAAAAGGCGGGCATGTTTTTGAGATGAAGATGAGGAATGGAACTGTTTCCTATGATGTGACGAGGGAATTCCACATGGTTCTTCCCAAGAGCGAGGAATTTGGCAAGCTTGATTTAGCGAAAGACCAAAGCAAGGATATCCAAAAGGTGGAACAGGGAAAATGAAATCGTTTGCAAACAGCTATGCAGAAGGCAATCTGCCTTTTGCATAGCTGTTTTTTATTATTTTTGGAAGCAATTTTGAAATTTTAGCTAATTTTAGGTATAGGTATAACTTCCAGATTTGAAGAAGAAGGCTGTGCGAGGAAGATATGCAGCAACAAGTTGTCATTTTTTAGGTTCAGAGTATTTCTGCAATTTTGAATTTGTTTTTTGTATTGATTCTTGCCTGTTATTTGTGCTTTAATAAAACAGGTAGGGAGGAATAACCAGATGAAAAAGGTTCTGACGATTGCAGGAAGCGATTCAAGCGGTGGAGCAGGGATTCAGGCAGACCTAAAGACCATGTTGGCGCATGGGGTTTTTGGTATGAGTGCTGTTACGGCACTGACTGCACAGAATACGATGGGTGTTCGCAGTATCATGGAAGCAACACCGGATTTTTTGGCACAGGAATTGGATGCTGTTTTTGAAGATATTCGTCCAGATGCCGTGAAGATAGGCATGGTTTCTTCTGTAGAGCTTATTGATGTGATTGCAGAAAAGATGAAGGAATACAACGCAGATAATGTCGTGGTGGATCCTGTTATGGTGGCAACGAGCGGTGCAAGATTGATGAAGCCGGATGCAGTACAGGCATTAAAGGAGAAGCTTTTTCCGCTGGCAATAGTTTTGACACCGAATATTCCTGAGATGGAATGTCTGACAGGGAAGAAGATCCAAAGCACGGGAGACATGGAAGAGGCTGCTTGCGAGATTGGCAGAGCCTATCATGTTGCTGTATTAGGAAAGGGCGGTCATTTTGACGGCTGTGCAGATGATGTTCTTTTCTTTGAGGGGTCATGTTATTGGTATCATTCGGAACGTATTGATAATCGAAATACGCATGGTACAGGCTGCACCCTTTCCAGTGCGATTGCGTCAAATTTGGCAAAGGGGTACGTTTTGCGGGAGGCTGTTGGGCTTGCCAAGGATTATTTGACAGGGGCACTTGCCGCTCAACTGGATTTGGGAAGCGGATGCGGACCTGTTTCGCATGGTTATGCATTGAGGGGAAGATATACCGATTTTGAAAAGAATGGAGAAGCGCAGATATGATGTTTTTTTCAAAAAAAATAATCCTTGCTGTTGCAGCGGCAACGATGATAATTCCAATGAGCGAAACGGCACAAGCACAGGATCGGACGATAAAAATCGTTCCATCGCAGGGTCGCCAGTTAAATGTAAATCCTTCGTCATCAAAGACAGAGGAAGTAAAGCAAAAGCAGGAGATCTCTAAGCCAAAGACGGAGAAGGAGGGGATGCCTGCCGAGACTGCCAAGCCTGTTGAGGAAGTCAAGCCTGCTGAGACTGTTAAGCCTGCCGAGACTGTTAAGGCTGTTACGCCTGTAAGGAGCAAGGCAAATGGAAAAACGCAGCAGGTTCTCGATGTACTTTTGCAAAACAAGGTACGCCTTTTGTGGGAACCTGTTCCCGGAGCGGTTAGCTATCAGGTAGTTGTCCTGAAGGGAAAACAGAATATAATGAGAAATATTGTGCATACGCAAAACTATATATTTTCCAATGGCGTGGAACTGAATCTTGCGAAATTTGGAGATGAGAAGAATCATCTTTTTTGGAAGGTATGTCCTTTGGATTTTGAGGGAAAGGCAATCAGAACCTTTTCTGAGATCCGTCCGATTTCCTCTGGCGGAGAATTCAACCCAGATTCTCCCAGAGTGACGACGGAGTTTGAAAAAATGGATTATTTCCCAGTATATCCTGTATTTTCATGGATTCCTGTGAGAGGTGCGCTTCATCATGAGGTTCAGGTTTTTCGTGATCGTCCAAGCGGAGAGAAACTGATTCGCACGCTTATGGGGGGCGAATATGATGTTTACGAGAGCTGGGGCTATACTTATCCAGGCGATTACTTTTGGCGGGTTCGTGCAGTTAACGAGGCAGGAGAGCCGATGAGCGAGTGGTCGGAAAAGAGTCCGTTCCACATTACGGAATCGGTTACGGTTGCGGCAATAGGAGATAGCATTACGCATGGAGGAGGTGCAGTTTCCGTGCCGCCTGGGTACAGTATGTACAGCTGGGAAACGTATTCTCCTGTTCCTGTTAAGAATATTGGCTGCAGTGGAAATACAACACAGGATATGTTGGATCGTTTTGATGCGGAGGTCTTGGCATTCCACCCCAAAATTTTGGTTATTATGGGAGGCGTCAATGATTTTCGCGGGGGAACGCCTGCAAGTGAGACGACACAGAACCTGCATACATTGGCAGAAAAGTGCTGGGACAACGGCATATATCCAGTGCTTGTAACACCAACACCAGTAAATCCTGATGTGATAGCGCTTCGAGGATTGATTGGAATTCCGCCAGAGGGTTGGCAAGAACAGCGGAGGCAAATCAATGAATGGATAATGACGCAGCCTTATTCGCTGGATATTGTTGATCTTTTGTCAGATGAGAATGGATATCTTCGGGCAGATTATTCTGTGGACGGATTGCATCCGGATGCGGAAGGGAAGAAGCTGATTGGTGAGGCTATTGGAAATCATCTTTTGAAGACATTTCCGTGGGTTGAAAAAAAGAAAAAGGCATAAGAAAACGGATTATCGCTTTTGCGATAATCCGTGTTTTTATTATTTGCAGCCGTAGAGAACAGCATCTAGAATCTCAAGCTTTGAGGCATTGAACGCATTAAGAATTTTCGAGGAGAACATGCCGCATTCACCACGATTGATCATGTCCATGGCAGTTGCGAATGGAACGGCATCCTTGTAGACACGCTTGCTGATGAGTGCCTCGAAGCAGTCTGAAATGGAAGCTGCCTGTGCCCAAATAGGAATATTTTCTCCGGATAAGCGGTCAGGATAGCCATTCCCGTCATATTTTTCATGATGCCAACGACAGATTTCGTAGCAGTACTTGTAGAATTGGCTGGATTCCTGATGGAACTGCTCCAGTATTTGGCAGCCATAAATAGGATGCTGGCGGATAACAGCCATTTCCGTTGAGGTCAGCGGAGCTTCCTTCATCAATATTTTGTCAGGGATTCCAATTTTTCCAATATCGTGAAGAGCAGAAGCGGAAGCAATCATAGAGATCTGCTCATCGGAAAGATTGTATTCCGGGCTGAGTACCTGAAGGTTTTTCAGCAAGATTTTAGTGAATATCTTGACGCGCTGGACATGGCGATAGGATTCCCGATTGCGGAATTCGATGACGCTTCCAAGGGCATTGATTAAGAATTCGTTGTTTTTTGCCAAGAGATCTTGTGCTTCACGAAGCTCCTGCGTACGCTTTTCAAGGATTTCCTCCATTTTGTTTCGTGTTCTGTACTGCTCAATCAGGTTGTGCGTTCGGTGCATGACGACACGGGGGGAAAACGGTTTATAGATGATATCGTCTACGCCGTATTCGTACGCTTTGTCGTCTGTTTCTTCTGTCCCTTCGCCTGTAATCATAATGACAGGGATTTTTTGGCTCAACTCTGCCTGACGGAGAAAGTTGAGGACATCAATACCTGAAGAGTTTGGCATAATAAGGTCAAGGAAAATAAGTGAAATCTCATTGTGGTGAGAAGTAATCATTTCGATTGCTTTGTCCCCATCCTCGGCTTCCAATATATTGAATTGCTCATCAAAAATATCCTTCAACAATTCGCGATTCAATTCAGCATCGTCGGCAATTAGTATCGTTTCGCTCATGGGAATACCTCCAGTTTTTGATTTGTATTAGTCCGCCAAGAATTCATCGACAACTGCAATCGTGTTTTGGTAGCAGGCAAGGAGCTGCGGCATTTTTTTCTTTGCCGTCTCCATATCCTTAGCACGGAGGTCTTCTGTGATATCAATGGCAAATTCCTGAAGCTTTTTGTAGGCTAAGTTGGCACAGACCCCCTTTAATGTGTGGGCGGCACGAAAGGCAGTATCCACATCGTCGGTGTCGAGTGCGTTTTGCAGTTCCGCTATGCTGGGGTCTTCATGGAAAAGACGGGCATATTTTTTTAGCTTTTCGTCCTTGGGGCAACGGCGGATAATTTCATCATAGCTTCCGCCAATTTTTTCATAGAATTCCTTTGCTGTCATGTTTACAGCCTCCCTTATTGAATTGCTGCAATGAACCTAAGGAACAGGCTGCATTGCAAATGCAATGAAAATAACTTTTTATCCTTAAATTTTACAACAGAAACGAACATTTGAAAATAGTTGTGACAGAAAAAGCCTAGTTTTTCAAAGAGAAAACACATATCAAGAAAAAGAGACTGTTGCATTTCTTGAAGAGAATTGCCTGCAACAGCCTGTTTTTGTATCTTAGGTGTTGAAATAATCAATGCGCATTGCTTTCTTTACTTCGGAAAGCGTTTGAGCGGCCTTTGCCTGTGCCGTTTCACAGCCCTTTTGGAGCATTTCGTAGACAGCAGGAATATCTTTTGCATATTCTTCGCGGCGTTTGCGGATAGGTTCCAGTTCCTCTTGAAGAACTTCATTGAGGAATCTCTTGATTTTTACGTCGCCGAGACCGCCTTTTTGGTAGTGTTCCTTGAGCTCGTCAAGATTTGCGTATTCGGGCAGGTGACGCTCGAATTGCTCGTTTGTGCAGAAAGCGTCAAGATAGGTGAAGACCGTGTTCCCTTCGACATGCCCCGGATCTGCAACCCTGATATGTGTTGGATCGGTATACATGCTCATGACTTTTTTCTTTACTTCGTCAGCGGAGTCGGAAAGGTAGATGCAATTTCCAAGGGATTTGCTCATTTTTGCTTTGCCGTCCGTGCCGGGAAGACGAAGGCAAGACTTGTTGGAAGAAAGCAGAATCTCTGGTTCCACTAAAACTGGTGCGTAGATTTCATTGAATTTGCGCACGATTTCTCTTGTTTGTTCAATCATTGGAGCCTGATCTTCGCCAACAGGAACGGTCGTTGCCTTAAAAGCCGTAATATCAGATGCTTGGCTGATGGGGTAGCAAAGGAATCCTGCCGGAATGTTCGATTCAAAGTTTCTTTGCTGGATCTCTGCTTTCACTGTTGGATTGCGCTGCAAGCGAGCCAAGGTTACAAGATTCATGTAGTACATGGTCAGCTCAGTCAGCTCAGGGATCTGGGACTGTATAAAAATCGTGGATTTTGCTGGATCGATGCCAACGCCGAGATAGTCAAGAGCCACGTTTGTAATGCTTTGGCGAATTTTCTCAGGATTGTCAAAGTTGTCCGTAAGAGCCTGGGCATCAGCGATCATGATGAAAATTTCTTTGAATTCGCCTGTTTCCTGCAGTCTGGCACGTTGCTTCAAGGAACCAACGTAATGCCCGATATGGAGTTTTCCAGTAGGACGGTCGCCCGTCAAGATGATTTTATCGTTCACAATATAAACCTCCACAGTAAAATCATGAAATTTGCATTTCTCTATCCTTCTTATTAAATCATAAGTGCGGGCTTGTTTCAAGGCTTGCTGATTGAAATATCTGCTATCTCATGCGTATTTGGACAGGCAGGGAGGAAATTTGCGGAACTTATAGAATATTAGTGAGGGAGAGGATATGGGAATGTTTTGAGAGGAGCATTTGAAATGCTGGAGTTAAAGAACATTGTTTTCGAGGTAACTGATGGCGAAACGAAAAAAAAGATTATTCATGATTTAAGCTTTCAGGTAGAGCCACGGAAGTTTGTAGTTATTACGGGACCGAATGGCAGCGGAAAGTCAACGCTTGCAAGAATCATTGCTGGCATTGAGCAGCCAACTTCTGGTCAGATTTTGTTGGATGGTGAGGATATCACAGGCATGAACATCACGGAGCGTGCCCGCAAGGGGATAGGATTTGCTTTTCAGCAGCCTGTTCGGTTCAAGGGCTTGAAGGTCGTTGACTTGCTGCGCTTGGCAACGGGCAAGCATCTGACACAAAAGGAGGCATGTGAATATCTTTCCGAGGTTGGTCTTTGCGCAAAAGATTATGTAAATCGTGAGGTCAATGCTTCCTTGTCAGGCGGGGAGCTGAAACGTATTGAGATTGCGACAGTGATGGCTCGAAAGGCAAAGCTGACTCTCTTTGATGAGCCGGAAGCAGGAATCGACCTGTGGAGCTTTCAGAACCTGATTCGTATTTTTGAAAAGATGCAGGCAGATATTCATGACAGTACGATCATAGTTATTTCGCATCAGGAGCGGATTTTGAGCATTGCAGATGAGATTATTGTTTTGGCAGATGGAAAAATTCAAAAGCGTGGCGCAGGAAAGGAAATTCTTCCTGAAATCATTGGTACGGAATCGGCATGGAGCGGCTGTGGCTGCATACGGCTGTAACCTGCAAGGGAGTGTGGGATATGGAAAAAATGGATGCAATACAGTTAAGACTGCTGGAGGAAGTGGCAGATTTGCATAAGGTGCCGGAGGGCGCATATAATTTTCGGGCAAACAGCCAGCTTGCCGGACGGCATACAACGGCAAATATAGATATACAATCCAAACCAGATGGGACTGGAATTGATATTTATATCAAGGCTGGAACGAAGAAGGAAAGCGTGCATATTCCAGTCGTACTGAGTGCCAGCGGTATCAAGGAAACGGTTTATAATGATTTTTATATTGGAGATGACTGCGATGTTGTCATTGTGGCAGGCTGCGGCATTGACAACTGCGGTACGCAGGATTCGGAGCATGACGGGGTGCATCGTTTCTTTATCGGGAAAAATTCCGTGGTCAAGTATGTGGAAAAGCATTATGGTTCCGGAGATGGGACGGGAAAGCGTATTCTCAATCCTGTAACGGAGCTTGCAATGGAAGAAAACAGCATGATGGAAATGGAAATGGTGCAAATTAAGGGCGTGGATTCCACGAATCGAATGAGCAAGGCAGTTTTGGGCAAAGGTGCCCGACTTGTGGTGCATGAACGATTGATGACACATGGGGAGCAATCTGCCGTCAGCAGATATGATGTTTGCCTGAATGGGGAAGGCGCGAGTGCAGATGTCGTTTCGCGTTCTGTGGCAAGGGACAGGTCCTATCAGAAGCTTGATCTTTGCATAAAGGGGAATGCTGCCTGCAATGGCCATACGGAATGTGATTCCATTATCATGGACGAAGGACGAATTCTTGCCGTTCCGTCCTTGGAGGCAAATCACACGGACGCAATGCTCGTGCATGAAGCGGCTATCGGAAAAATTGCTGGCGACCAGCTGATTAAACTGATGACGCTTGGTTTGACGGAAAAAGAGGCAGAGGAACAAATCATCAACGGATTCTTGAAATAAATGCTGGAAAAGGAATAATGTTTTGGAATAGAATAAGCGTGCATGAGCTAGGATAGATTCCAAGGGTCATGCACGCTTTTGTTTGGGTATGGGGATCATTCTGTGCTGGTCATTAACGCAACGAGAAGCTCTGTCGATTTTACTAGCTGATCCGTGCTGATATATTCCTTAAGGGAATGAGGATTCTGGACACCACAGGAAATAGCAAGAGCCTGTTTTCCCTGCTCATTGAAATGATTGGCATCGTTGCAGTCGAGGCTATTGCGTGGCTTGCACAAAATACCGTGTGACTCACATGCTTTGGCAAAGCGTTGGAGGACAGGTTCTTGTTCAGACAGCTCATAGGAATGACCTCCAATGCGGCTGTTCATTTCTATGCCTGCTCCGTGTTCTTCGGCTATGTTTTGAAAGGTTCTCTTCACATTGTCCAATTCAGCGAGAGCTTCTTCATGGACATAACTTCGGATTTCACCGCATATCGTGCAGTTGAATGGGTAGGTGTCCGTGCCATATCCTCCTTGCAAGGAACCGATGTTCACGGTAGTGTTTTTGTTGATTTTTCCTAGCTTCAGCTCTGAGATAGCCTTTGCAGCAATAGAGATGGCGTGAACGCCAAGCTCTGGATGGAAGCCTGCATGTTTTTCCAGACCGGTAATTTGGATTTGGAAGGGGATGGCACTGGTGGCACGCAGGATACATTCTCCGATATTTCCTGCGGCTTCTACAACATAGGCTTCTTTCGATTTGATTCGCCGAAATTTGTACAGCTCCATTCCGCGGCAATAATCTTCTTCTGCACAAGAAAAAATCAATTCAATGTGACGATGTGGAAGACGCTTTTGGCAAATGTAGTGGAGAGCTTCTATGACTGCGGTAATGCCAGCAACATTGTCAGCGCCGAGAATTGTGTTATTGCTGCCAGTAATAGTTCCATCTTTATGAATGACAGGATGCTTGTTTTTTGCAGGACCAACCGAATCCATGTGTGTGACGAAGAGCAGAGGTGGGAGATCTATTTCACCAGGGCAGAGAGCGTAGAGATTGCCTGCCATTCCCCCTGTTGTAGCATAGGTGTCATCTTCTAGGAAGGCTGTACCAAGCTCTATCAGATGCCGTTGTATCTCATCGGATAAATTTCTCTCATTGTAGGATGGGTTATCAATGCTCGCTAAGGCAAGAAACGTGTTGACGACCTGCGTTTTGTCCAGTTGAATCTCCATGATATGAAACTCCTTGTTACATTGTAAATGCTGTAAATGCTGCGTAGTTTTTATTTTTATATTCGTCAAAGAAGGACGGAATCCTTTTGGAACTGAAAGAAAATTTTATAGACGGGACATTAATAAATGAATATGTTTCGATATATGAAAACAAAAAGGGCTGCACGCATATATTGTTCATGAAGGAAACAAATATGCGCTACAGCCCCTTTTCCAATGCGGCATTTCCACATGCATCATTGGAAGGGTATCCGTTTTGTTATTGGCTCAATACAAGCTGTGAAGAAACAGGCAGGTTTCTTGCCAAGACAATTCATTGTCCATTGCTTGCTGCTGGATGGCATTCGCAATCTTCTGGGAAACTGCTTGACTCATGCCTTTGGGGTTGCGAAGAATCTTGAGATTATTATTATCGGTGTCATAGCGAAGCCTGCCATCACAAGAATCCTTGTCCTTCCCATAGCCAATGAAAATACGGTGGTCATGCTGCATGACGATATGATCCCATGCAATCATATACAAACCTCCTTTCTGAGTGTTTTTCACAAGCACAATATATGAAAACATCATGCTTTATTTAATAATTCACCGTGAAAGGACAAAAATCCTTCTTAATTTGATAAATTTTATTTATTTTTTTCATTTTCTGTTTTTAAGCATTTTCCAGACGGATTTGTTGAATATAGGGATTTCTAAACATTTGATGTACTCAAATCCCTTAAGGGATATTCATCAGATAGATGTGTGGCAAAAGTAAAAAAGACTATTGACAGGGAAGCCAAATGCGTGTAATATAATACAAGTCGCCGCAAGGTGACAGGCTTGGGAGAAGGGTTCACGGCATGGCAGCCAGTGCTTTCCCAGTCGGTTCGGTCAGGCAGGGAATAAAAAAGTCCTTGACAAAGAAAGCCTGATGAGATATACTGAATAAGTCGCTTGAACGAAGCGGTGCTTCGGGAAAGCAGATGTTCCTTGAAAACTAAACAATACAGAATGAATCATGCAAACTGTATGATAAGCCAGATGTTAAAAGACATCGATTGGTTATAACACATAAGCAATCGGCAATTTCTTTATGGAAACTAAGGTTTCCAGCAAAATGATAATTGAGAGCCATTCAGGCTGCTTCAATAAATTTATTGGAGAGTTTGATCCTGGCTCAGGACGAACGCTGGCGGCGTGCTTAACACATGCAAG
>CALELM010000059.1 GCA_937902665.1 uncultured Selenomonadaceae bacterium | reverse complement strand
CTCACCGCTTGTTAAAATTTGGCTTCCCCCACTTACAGCAAGCTGTTGAAGAAGGAGACATCTTAGCTTCGTCATAACGCCATTAACATTATCTATTTTCTTTCAATCACATTTGGGAAGCCCCTCCCAATCAGCAACCATGACGCAATTTCTTCCCTTTTCTTTTGCAATATATAACTGCTCGTCCAGCTTCCTGTAAAGCTCTTTCATATTTTCTCCCTGTTTTGCTTTTGCAACTCCGAAGCTTGCTGTCACTTTTGAGCCGTCTACCAATTTTACCGTATTTTCCAAGCACGAACGAATACGTTCTGCAACACCGACAGCAGATTCCAGCAGGCATCCCGTCAATATGATCAAAAATTCCTCGCCACCCCAACGAGCCACATAATCACGATCACGAACCTGCTCCTGCATAACCCTCGATACCTTCTGCAAAACAACATCGCCGGTTTCATGTCCAAATGTGTCATTAATCTTCTTGAAATGATCCAAATCCACCATAACCACAGACAGCTCACCGCCTTCCCGATTGAGCTTCTGTATAGATGCCTTCAAAACCGATTCCCCAGCACCACGGTTCAACAGATTGGTCAGGCGATCTGTATCAGCAAGCCTGCTAAGCTCTGCATTAGCTTCTGCAAGCTCCTGCGAAATGACCGTCACGAAATTTGCCAAGCCCTTTACAAGCGTAACTCGCTTGTCCTGCACTTCCTGCCTCTGTATAATATCGGGGCTCACCTCTATGCAGTGATTCTCAGGAATATCGCCCTCACGAAAGGCAATAGAAACCAGTGCGCCATTTAAAAGATGCACCTTGCTATAGGAATGAAATCTTTCCATTTCACCATGCGTATAAAAACCCGCAGTCGGTGCAATTTCCTGATAGCTTGGCAATTCAATATTTACATCGTTATGCAGGTACATTCTCCTTGCAATGCAGGAAAACAGCAAGATTGCCTCCGGTGCAAACTCCCTCAAGCGTTGGCGGCTTTCACGAGCCTCCCACAGCATCGCATTCGGATCTCCATATCCGAGGCGTACTTTCTCCCCAACTTCCATATCGCCGCTAAAGCGAACCACACCATCCTCATAACAAAAGCTTGGGATACGCGCAATATCCTTTCCATCCCGCTCCATAATCATTGGAAATGGAATAATCGTTTCAAAGAAGTCAGGTCCAGCAGAAATTCCTAAATACTTTTTATAGGTCTCAGCAGCCGGTTCATGGTTCAATGTACAAAGATCCGCATAGCCACGCATCTCCGTAATTACAGATTCCATGCCAAGCGGCTTCCAGCCCAAATAAGAATTCACATGCATATTTAATTGATTTCCACGGAAAATAATCGCAATCAATCCAGTATCTGTAATATTTTCTCCATCAAAAATACAAGAATATCCTTCATGAATCTTTTCCTTAGAATCCTTGGTTTCCGGAACATAAGCATCCGCTGAGCCACCATAAATAACCACATGCTTTGGAATTTCCTCCAAGCGATCCGTAAATTCACGAATATGATCCAAGGTCTCGATAGTACTCAAAAGCCCCACACCACGCAAATCATCAAAGGAAGAAACATGCTCCAAAAAATACGTCGCAGACTCTGCCATAGACATGTTTTGGCACTCAAACATCAGCACCTCAACATCCGAAGTTTCAAACACTAAAAACGATATTAAAATTGTCTTCAACTTCAAGCGACCATGCAATATTTCACCAGAGGAGGTACACCCCGCCACTTTTGCCCGAGGAACCTTTTCATGTATAGTTTGTACAACTGTCCGTATATCCTTGGGATTGTTATTTGATGAAAAAACGTATGCCAATATGGATTTATACTTTTGAGGACAGCTCATATGAAATTCCTGCAAACAATCTTCCAACTGGTCAAGTGACTCTACACAAAACGGCAGAAGCTTCATTCCACAAACCTCCTAAACCTCCTTAATTTTCCTGTCTTGTTATATTCTACATAAAAATCAAAAATCCTGCTAAAAAAACTTCGCAAAGAAATTTTCTTTACGAAGTTTTTTCAAATACACAAAACAGCTCCCCAATCAGCTATCGCAAAGCTCGAGCAGATTTGATAACGAATTCCATACCCCCCAGTATGGAATTCGGAATATCGTATTATCTTCCAAATCCATAATGCTCAATCACATAATCCATATCCTTGTCTCCACGACCGGACAGGTTTATCAAAATAGAGCCTGTCTTCATTTCCTTTGCGCGCTTAATAGCATACGCTACCGCATGACTGCTTTCCAAGGCAGGAATGATTCCCTCTAACCGAGAAAGCTTGAAGAAAGCATCCACAGCATCTTCATCATCCGCAGTCGTATAATGCACTCTGCCAGCCTCATGCAGAAAAGCATGTTCCGGACCGGAGGAAGGATAATCCAGTCCACTGGCTACCGAATACACAGGAGCAGGCGCACCATTCTCATCCTTCAGCATAATGCTGTTGAATCCATGCATGATTCCTTCTGTTCCATAAGAAAGACTTGCAGCATGATCGCCAAGCTTTTTGCCGCGTCCCAATGGCTCAACCCCAACAATCTCCACCGGATCGTTCAAGAATCCAGAGAAGAATCCAGCAGCATTCGAGCCGCCTCCGACACACGCTGTTACAACATCAGGAAGTTCTCCTGTCATTTTCAAGAATTGCTCCCTAGCCTCAATACCGACAACCTTTTGGAATTCGCGAACCATCATCGGAAATGGATGTGGTCCAAGAACAGAACCTATGCAGTAAATGCAATCCTTGTAATGTTCACTGTAATATTGGAAAGCTGCATCTACAGCCTCCTTCAAAGTTGCCGCACCTTCCTTAACCTCAATGACATTTGCGCCAAGAATCTTCATTCGGGCAACATTCGGAGCTTGCTTCTTGATATCCACAGCCCCCATAAAAATGTCACATTCCAATCCAAAATACGCTGCGGCTGTTGCCAGCGCCGTTCCATGAGAACCTGCTCCTGTTTCAGCAATAATCTTCTTCTTTCCCATATACTTTGCCAACAAGGCTTCTCCCATGCAATGATTCAGCTTGTGCGCCCCTGTATGATTCAAATCCTCCCGTTTCAAGTAAAGCTGAACATTCCCAAGAGAATTCGATAATCTTTCCAAATGGCTGATTGGAGTTGGACGTCCCTGAAATTCTTTGCGAATTCTGCGAAGCTCATTGATAAATTTGCGAGACTTGCAGATAGTAAAATATGCATCCGTGATCTCCTTCATCGCAGCCTTCAGCTCATCCGAAACATAGCATCCGCCATACTTGCCAAAATAACCATTTTCATCCGGATAATTTTTGAAATATGTTTCATAATCAACACCATTAAGCAGCATATTACTCTCTCCTTTTTGCATAAACCTGTTCGCATAAATCTGCACTTTTTTAGATCTAAAAATATAAAAGAAACCATCCCGCTCCACAGAAACTCTCTGTAGGGGCGAAATGGTTTCGCTGTGCCACCCTTGTTCGAGCTGAAAAAATAAACCACCCGTCCCTTGCAGGACGAATGGTATTCGTTGCCACCTTGCAAAACAGCTCCTTATCCAGTACGGGATTTCTCCGATACCTTTGTCATATAACGGTGACTCCCGTTCCAGCCTACTCGCCAAAACTTTCGGTGGACTCTCATGGAACCATTCACCTTGCGCTTAGGGCTGACCATCCCACCTCCGAAATCTCGGTCGTCAACTCGCTGAACAAAAGACATCAAAGCTACTATTTCCAATCAATGATTTGCAACTATATGCTTGATAAAACTTACTTAACATAATACCACTAAAAAAATCCCTGTCAAGAAAAATTTTAGTTTTTTGTCAAGCACAAACCATTCAGTTAATTTTCATCTTCATTCGCTATGATTCCTTGATACTGCAATACATTTTAAGGAGAAAACCATGATAACTTTTTTCATTTTATTCCTGTCCCTAGTGTTTCTGGTTCTTTTGGGACTTCTCTATCACTACATCCAAAACCGCAAGATTTTTGGCTGCTTCTGCTTGACGCTGGCTCTTGCTGGCGCTGTCGCCTACTTCTTTTCGCCAAGCAACCATCAAGCCCCTTCCCTGACAGAAGAAGAAAAAGTGCATCTCCAAGAGCAACAGCAAATTTTTGCTGCATGGTACGCTGATTACCAAAAAGATATCGCCCAGCTTGACCGCAACTGGCAGTGGTATCATACCATACTGGAAAACTTCAAGGAGAATGTGATTGACATTCAGACCGCCTATGTCCGATTAAACCAGCTGGAAGAGGATTCCAAACTGCTTCATGAGCAAATTGCTCAAAAACAGCCGCCCCTTTCCTTGGACGACAGCTGCTATGATCTCTTGATTGAAGTCATGAAAAAGACCAATGGCTATGCGGCCGCACAACATAAGACGATTGCCTTGACACGTGCTGTTTCTGACCCAACGCACCTTAGCACAGAAGATTCTTTGGAGCAAAATCGCTTCATGCAGGAAATCATGATAAGGGAATCTCCGGCAGGACTTTTCACAGCAAACGAAATCTCTGCAATACGCGACTATCTTTTCATACCGGAAAACGAATAAGAGAAAAGACGCTGTGGAAAAAATGATTGTTCATTTTTTCCACAGCGTCTTTTCTGTTGCTAAATGAATGATAAATCTAAAAATGCATACAAGCCCCCTTTCCCCATAAATCAGTGTACTTGCACAGCTTATGCGGCCCTCTTCATTCGCCTCATTTTGTTATAGTATCTATAACGAAGCTAAGATGTCCCCTTCTTCAACAGCTTGCTGTAAGTGGGTGAAGAAGGGGACATCTTTAGCTCGTTATATTCGTCCATTACATTCGCTATTTTTTCTTTGGGTACATAGGATGCAAAATCCTTGATAATTGAATCTCTTTCCGCCTGCGACAAGGGACGGGATCACCCCCGCGTATGCGGGGCGCACTAGCACCTGAATTATTCGTGCTGGGCGGTAAATCCCACGCACAAGCCGTGCCAGGTGTCTTGCCAGCCGCCGCATTGCTCTGGCAAACGCCTGCTCTATTCTTCTTTCTGGTTGCCAGAGCTGGTTCTGATTCACGGTGAATGCCTCCTTTTTGGGCATAAGAAAAGCACCCATGCGGGTGCTTAGTGATTTTCGTGTTTAATTATTCTTCTTCGCACAAAGTAGAAAGACGCGAGCGGAACATTTCGCTTGCTAATCCGAACATCGTATCCATGTACATATGGAAAGCATCACTTTTATCAGCCTCATAAGCATCATGAGCCTCTTTCCGCTCCTTTTCCATATCTTCAAGTGTCTGCTCTATAACGCCTGCTAACATCTCAGGCGTTACGCCTTTTGCCAGCTTCATTTCCGCTCCCTCCTGTAAAGCTCATCCTTTGCCCTTTTTATTTGATTTCTGAAATTAGCTATCTCTTTTTTCCAGTGCTCGATAAGACCTTTTTGATAATGTGCATTTTTCTGTTGCCAATCTTTTACATAAGATGCAGGATTAGCTATTTTATCCGTATGCTCTTGGATTTGTTTTTCATTCTTACGGATAGAACTCTTAATCCCTTTTACATTATAGGTATCATATCGAACGCCAAACAAATCGAGTCTGAAATTTATACCTTTTCTTAAGCTAATTATATCATGTTTTTTGCTTGACAGTAAAGATTCTTCCTGACTTTCCCCCCCCATTATGTGATGCAAATTTGCCGGTCTCATCCCGAGGATGGTCGGTTTCATTCCATTCATCCCCGGTTAACTCAAAAGGGCGGCTGTCTTTTGTCTCCTGTTGTTCGGAATTTCCGAACATGTCACCGCCCATGCCTTCATCGGGGTTCATGACCTCATCATCAGCATTTTCGATGTCCTCATCTGTGATATTCGACCACATACCCGTCATTTCTGACTGCTGGCGGAGCTCTTTGAGTGCTACCTTCTGGCTTATCAGACCTGCTTGAAATGCTTTGGTTACTGAGTCGGTGTTTTTGCTGGCGAGATCAGCCATTTCGTCTATTTTGGGGCATGAGAAAAGCACCCATAGCTGGGTGCTTAAAGAATTTCTTGTTTATTGAATTGGTTTTCCTTCTTCATACGCATGTCGGGCTTCATTAAGTGACATGAGATTAGCTCCACCAGGATTATCAGGGAACTCCTCCTGATAAGGGTCTTGCATCCACCCACATACTGAGCAGGATTCCATTGTCCCTTCTTCAATGGTGTATTGCTCGCAGCATCCACATTTGAATTTACTCTGAGCTGCCATTTTCTAAATCCTTTCTCTTCATGACGTCATAATATGCCTTTTTGTCATTGGGATTGTAGAAAGTATATATCCCTATGTCGTGCCTGTTCTCTTATTTCCTGGGCTTCCTTTTTATCCATGGTCTCTTTCCTCATCAATCTGCAAAGCAAATAGGATAGCATCGTCTGATGTTGCGACATTCCCATCCTCGATTTCATCAATCATGTCCTGACGCTCATCATCTGTTTCCAAAAGGCATGTAACACCATTGATATATTGCGGGTCATCCATAAATTTGTCCTGCAATATCTCTATGAGCCGTTCTTCCGTTTCTGTTTCCGGTTTTCGAATCTCCATGTTGCACATCTCCCTAACGAATTCTTTTTTTTACCAATAAAATCGTAATCACTAAACTCGTTAATTTTGAAGAAGTACTGATAATTTCCGACATTCAGCGTGCCATATTCTTTACCCCTTTGAGCCTTTGGTAAATTTGTATTTATTTCGCTGACTACATGGGCGTATTCCTTCTTCGATAGCTTTATTGTACCACGCTTTTTGGCTCGGTAATACTTATTTTTACGCTTTGCACCACCATTACTACCGAATGTCCCATCGGAATTACGAGGTTGTGTTGGGTCATAATCTCTCGTTTGTGGCGGCTCTGATGACTCATCACCGCCCATGCCCATCGGCATGCCGCCTATGCCTTCATCGGGGTTCATTACTTCGTCGTCTGCATTTTCTATGTCTTCATCCGTTATGTTCGTCCACATGCCGGTCTGCCCAGATTGCTGACGGAGGGATCACCCCCGCGTATGCGGGGCGCACTTCCATGCAACAGGCAAAAATCAATAAGAAATGGGATCACCCCCGCGTATGCGGGGCGCACACACCGCCACAAGTACAGATACAGCGACAAGCGGGATCACCCCCGCGTATGCGGGGCGCACCAATATATGCAGGCTCTTTGTCGCTTAGCCAAGGGATCACCCCCGCGTATGCGGGGCGCACCAAAATTGAGGCTTTGTATCGTGCTTTCTGCCGGGATCACCCCCGCGTATGCGGGGCGCACCGACTTTCAGAAGCATTTTAAAAAATGGGGCGGGGATCACCCCCGCGTATGCGGGGCGCACAGTGCGTCAATAATGCCTTCGATATCATTGTCGGGATCACCCCCGCGTATGCGGGGCGCACTTCCACTGCTTCCTCCTAAGTGACATTTTCCCGGGATCACCCCCGCGTATGCGGGGCGCACAGTCAGAGGAGGTGAAGTAATGCCGAAGGTAAGGGATCACCCCCGCGTATGCGGGGCGCACGAATCTCGGAGCGATGCCAGTACAACAGAGCGGGGATCACCCCCGCGTATGCGGGGCGCACATGCAGGGATGAAGGCAGATGCAACGCTTGATGGGATCACCCCCGCGTATGCGGGGCGCACGAAACGTGCCACCCGCAAAGATGGCATGCTTCGGGATCACCCCCGCGTATGCGGGGCGCACCTCTAATTATAGATGTTGAAAGCGGTGAAAATGGGATCACCCCCGCGTATGCGGGGCGCACAGTGCTACCTCAAATGCTTGTTTACTCTCATAGGGATCACCCCCGCGTATGCGGGGCGCACAATCCTGTGGAGCGGACTCGGGATAAACCACCGGGATCACCCCCGCGTATGCGGGGCGCACTGGGATAGCTCGCTAGAATCATGCCTTATTGGGGGATCACCCCCGCGTATGCGGGGCGCACTATGCCCCGGCAATGTCATAGATGATAATATGGGGATCACCCCCGCGTATGCGGGGCGCACGTGGACAACGACCAGCAGGGCAATACATCGCAGGGATCACCCCCGCGTATGCGGGGCGCACTCCTCTTGCTTCTGTGTTTCCTTCGTCCCTTTGGGATCACCCCCGCGTATGCGGGGCGCACCTTACCCTCCGCACGCAGTAGCGGTACGGGAAGGGATCACCCCCGCGTATGCGGGGCGCACTTCACGGGATTGAACAGCAACGGCACAAGGAAGGGATCACCCCCGCGTATGCGGGGCGCACGCCTTGTGCGCTAAGCTCGCATACTGCAAGCGGGGATCACCCCCGCGTATGCGGGGCGCACTCAAGGGAAATATATTTAACAATACCCTTGACGGGATCACCCCCGCGTATGCGGGGCGCACCTGCCACGAGGGAAAATCCTGTTCGGGAAACCGGGATCACCCCCGCGTATGCGGGGCGCACGTGGTGTGACGATGACGTTTGGTACCGACATTGGGATCACCCCCGCGTATGCGGGGCGCACCCATCATCCCGGCAGTAATGCTGGACGCATGGGGGATCACCCCCGCGTATGCGGGGCGCACGTCGCACCGTTTGTCGGAAAGATTTCTAATCCGGGATCACCCCCGCGTATGCGGGGCGCACTGACTCAGCTAAAGAAAGAATCTCGGTAGCTAGGGATCACCCCCGCGTATGCGGGGCGCACTTTTGGGGCGGTTTTTGGTGTCGTTGTGGTTGGGGATCACCCCCGCGTATGCGGGGCGCACCCCATCTTAATGTGATTAACCGTCAGCCAACAGGGATCACCCCCGCGTATGCGGGGCGCACCTTCCCCTCTGCCAATGCATCACGCTTGCTTTGGGATCACCCCCGCGTATGCGGGGCGCACCCATTCTTGCAACCCCCGTTTCCTTGTTTTTCGGGATCACCCCCGCGTATGCGGGGCGCACTCGATGGTAGGGGTGTGGGGCTTGTGTGGCAGGGGATCACCCCCGCGTATGCGGGGCGCACCCGTCAACCACAACTAAATTTCTTGTATGATTTGGGATCACCCCCGCGTATGCGGGGCGCACGGTGTTTCAAGAACAACATCATGGAATTTTGGGGGATCACCCCCGCGTATGCGGGGCGCACTTTTCTACCTCCTCTGTTGTAGTGGCTATGATGGGATCACCCCCGCGTATGCGGGGCGCACCTGTTTCTCTATCTATCAATTCTTTTGGTTCTGGGATCACCCCCGCGTATGCGGGGCGCACGAAGGGGAAGCTTGAGGGTTGAGAATGGTGTAGGGATCACCCCCGCGTATGCGGGGCGCACATCCTGCAAGCGGGGAGAAGATTGCTCTCCACGGGATCACCCCCGCGTATGCGGGGCGCACCCAACACGGAAATCACAGACAACATCATTGTCGGGATCACCCCCGCGTATGCGGGGCGCACCCCTTTCACTAACGTTGGTTGTTGAGGTTCAGGGGATCACCCCCGCGTATGCGGGGCGCACTCTTTCCTACAATCGCTGAAATCTACGAAGCTGGGATCACCCCCGCGTATGCGGGGCGCACTGATGAGCCCACATGAACGTAGTCAGAGATATGGGATCACCCCCGCGTATGCGGGGCGCACTTGCGAGAGAAGTGCCGAATACGCCGGATGGCGGGATCACCCCCGCGTATGCGGGGCGCACTCGTCGATCTCCACCTCTATCCGCAGTTTGCAGGGATCACCCCCGCGTATGCGGGGCGCACGTCACATAGAGCCTCCCAAAGATGTCCTTCATGGGATCACCCCCGCGTATGCGGGGCGCACCATAGCTACGGCACTAACTATGCTAGAGCGGAGGGATCACCCCCGCGTATGCGGGGCGCACGGATGAACTTCCTGCAGAGGGAGCGGGCAAAGGGGATCACCCCCGCGTATGCGGGGCGCACTGTATTTATCCAGTCGTTTGATGGGCGTGAATGGGATCACCCCCGCGTATGCGGGGCGCACGTAGCTGTCAAATACAAAATTTAAGTTTAGTGGGGATCACCCCCGCGTATGCGGGGCGCACATCCTGCAAGCGGGGAGAAGATTGCTCTCCACGGGATCACCCCCGCGTATGCGGGGCGCACAATTAAGGGAGGAAAAAGAAAATGGATAAGATGGGATCACCCCCGCGTATGCGGGGCGCACGATGACTTGGCGGCAATCTTCACTGGTCGCCCGGGATCACCCCCGCGTATGCGGGGCGCACTCCTAACGTCATCCAAGTTTAGTCTTGGATTTGGGATCACCCCCGCGTATGCGGGGCGCACCACGGCTTTGGCGAAGCCTTGTATTTCCTCTTGGGATCACCCCCGCGTATGCGGGGCGCACCGGTGCTATTTCATAGACAAATACATCAAGTCGGGATCACCCCCGCGTATGCGGGGCGCACTGAGCCTTTTTTATTTTCGCATGATAATTTTGGGGATCACCCCCGCGTATGCGGGGCGCACAACGCATTGAGGGGACTACCAATGTCCTTACTGGGATCACCCCCGCGTATGCGGGGCGCACTCTTCCAGCTTAACAGCAACAAAGAAGTGGAAGGGATCACCCCCGCGTATGCGGGGCGCACGGAAGAATGAAAGGTAATATTTGGAAGCGCATGGGATCACCCCCGCGTATGCGGGGCGCACACAAGCATTTGGTCTCCGTGGTAGAACCCACTGGGATCACCCCCGCGTATGCGGGGCGCACACACGCGGGTTCGCATGGCATAGCGCATGATGGGGATCACCCCCGCGTATGCGGGGCGCACGCAAAGACCTCTACAAGGTATTACCTTATGAGGGGATCACCCCCGCGTATGCGGGGCGCACCCTTGAACCATACGATTATGCAAATTAGGTATGGGATCACCCCCGCGTATGCGGGGCGCACCGTATGCATTGCAGGTCAAATCCCACACGCGGGGGATCACCCCCGCGTATGCGGGGCGCACGCTGAGTAGTGACATGTCAGCTCACCTCCGCTGGGATCACCCCCGCGTATGCGGGGCGCACAGACAGCGGTAGGCACAGCACTTTCAAATCTTGGGATCACCCCCGCGTATGCGGGGCGCACGCATCAGAAAAACTGGCTCCCCTTGCTTTTTTGGGATCACCCCCGCGTATGCGGGGCGCACAATCCTCCTTTCTGAAGTAGCATATCGATAGTAGGATCACCCCCGCGTATGCGGGGCGCACTGAATTGCGCCGATCATATAGCCGCCCGCCTCGGGATCACCCCCGCGTATGCGGGGCGCACCACTGAAATCAAAACTGGACGGGAAAGTGCCTGGGATCACCCCCGCGTATGCGGGGCGCACTGCAAAGCTTGAACTATGCAGATACCAATATCGGGATCACCCCCGCGTATGCGGGGCGCACGTTCCCGCAATCTGTTGTTGACATTTGCCAAGGGGATCACCCCCGCGTATGCGGGGCGCACAGTAAAAGATCCCAATAATAACGCCATTCTCCCAGATGCAAAATCCCTTTTTTATTCACTTTGCTTCCACAATCAGTCACATCTATTGTTGCAAGCATTTCCTAAGTTCCTCATAGAGTGCCTGCATGCATAACAGTCATTTCTCGCACGATGGCATAGCCGCTTATTTATTCCAACATCATTTTATAAAACATTTTCTAAATTTTTGCCACCTTCTTGCAGTTTATGCAAAACCTCGTACATTTCCAAGGTATCAAAACAAGAATTCTCTATCGGTTTTTGATCCATTTCCTGTAATGCACGATTTAAAAAAGCAACGGCAAGGGTTACATGATGTCCAATCAAAGCACTCTCTCCAAGCAATACTCGAATTTGGAGCAATATATCAGAAATCTGTCTGCCGTTTTTTTCCAGCATTTCATTCGTGATTCCTGTCATCACAGCAGCATCATCGGACACGCCTTGCTTTGGTTTCAACAAAGCCTGACAATCTCCAACAATACGTCCATGCAAGACCTTCAAGAGGCAAATTTCTATCCATTCGTCCTTCTCAGGATTTGTCCCTGTCGCTTCTGCAGCTATGGCAACATAACTATCTGGACAAGCAACCCTTTCTGCCTTTCAATAGCGGCGCTTCTTCTTTGCCATGCGCATTTTGGCAGCCTTGCTAAATCCCATTCGTTGCTGCGCTGCTTTTTTAGCTCTTGCACGACTTGGGTGCAGCACGAGTTTTAGCCCATCAAAATCAATAATCTCGTTTTCGCTATGATGGATGCGAAAATCCATGTGCTGTTCATTGTTCGTGCTATATACCAAGGTTGCTCGCCCATTCTTCACGTTGCTCACGACACGTTCCCAAAGATGGTCCCTGACACGGGCACTCACTCTGCCTACGAAAACACCTGTATTGATTTCCAGAAGCCATTTCGTAAGATCGCCACGCAATGATATTGGGCAATCCGTCAAAGTTATCACAATCATTCTCGTTCCTCTATCATCGTACCATAACCTGTACGCAAGGACAATGCCTCATCCTTGCCATAGGATATCCCATTTCTCACCTTTCCATTTTTCTCGTCCCATAAATCCACGATATCCTCATACGACACCTCAACCATTTGGGAATCCAGCAAAAGATAGTGAATATCCTTTACCATTCGTTCCAGCAAATGCTTGCGAGCAATCTCATCTCTCATGGCACGGCGCATCTCGCCGCCGATATCTTCTGATTCTTCTGCTGCCAGCCGAAACGCCAAAGGGATTACAAATTCCGCCTTGTACAAGTCAGCAACATCATAGACAAAAGACCTCTCATGTCCCGTATGGACAAAGCCAAGCCCTGCCGAGCAGCCCATTGCTGCAATCACGCTGTGCGCCAGTCCATACAGGCAAGCCGTCCCTGCCGACAATGCCTGATTCACCAATGTCCCATCGGAAAAATTATCAGGATCGTATTCCCTGCCGTTCCATTCCACGCTAAATTCCTGTGCGCTTCGACGGTAAATCCTGCGAACTCTTGCCCCCTCCTTGCCACGAAGCTGCTGCATGGTAAGGAGGGACACATCCTCATCCGGAAAACGCATCTGATACATTTTGCGAGCTACTGCCAGCCTGCTTCTGGTATTCGTCACAAGCTCCGCTTGCTTTATCAGTAACGAGGCGGAATGTGTCAAAGGACGACCAGATGCATAATATCTCACTCCATGCTCTCCAATCCAAATCACACTCGTCCCTGCATCACCAATAAGTTCCATAGCACGATGCGTTATACATGTCCCCGGTCCTACCAGCAAAACACTCAAGGAAGCTGCTGGCATATTGACCGTACCCCGTTCATCTACGATATTGATAGCACTGTCCTCCCGATTGATAAGACACCGCTCAACATACAAAAAGGAAATGCGTTCCTTGATTTGAGGAAGCTCCTGCAATTTCGCCTTTTCTGCTCCGTTGATTTTATTCTTCATAGCCGTGCCAGTGTCAGCAAACCGCATCCGTAGGATTTGGCTCTGCCTATGCCCTGCACCAAGGTTTCCCGAAAGATCTCTGCTTGGCGAATTGTCAAAATACCTTCATAAACCGCAGTATGCAAAGTAATCTGCTTCCCTTGTCTCGTAAACCTCTTCAGCTCACGCTGCACGACAAGGAACTCATCGAGGGAAAATCCAAGCTTCTCGCATTTCTGTTCGAGCCATTCCTCTTGCTGGCAAATCGTCACATGAGGAACAACCTTTCCCCGTTTTCCGCCCTCGTCCTTGATACTATGGACAGGATTTGCGCACAAACGAAACCGAAACCGTTTTCCATCCTCCAAGCAATCCAAAACCCGCTGATAATCCCGTATCTCCCCATCTTCTCCTGCATATCCATATTGCTCAACGAGACTCGTGAAATCCGGCTTTTCCCGACTCAAGACCAGCAAGTATGGCTGCCCACAAAAATAATCCAATCGCCAAAGCTTCCTTGTCGTATCATGGTCTGCGAAGCAGCTCTCGACTGAGGCATGAATCACCTGCAAAGAACCTAAAAACTTTCTTGTATTCCTTATGCTTGTATTTATCTTAACTCTTGACAGATACATCTTCTTCCTCCAAAAGCGCCATCGGATTATGCTCTGTTCGTACTGGCTCGTCAGAAGCAGCCTGACTGCGCTCCTGCCAAATTTCATGCAACGGAATATGCTCCCGAATCACGTTGCGGAAGCCATATTTCCGCCTTTTCTGGCTAAAGCTGATAGGAACATCTCTGACGGAATAGCCCTGTTCCTCACCAACAGCATCACGCACGATTTCCAACTGCAAGGCTTCCTTCCTTTTACTCATGTTACTCATGCGCTTGCGATACCATTCACTTGCCTGCCACGGCTCAGTACGCAAAATTTCTACCATGCCGCCTTCTCGAATCCCCAGCGTCAATGGACCTGACGGAGGACAGGACCTCCGCCCCAAGAACAGCGGAAACACAGGATGCTGCAATGCTTGCTGAAGCTCAGATAAAAAGCCCTGTTCCCCCTCAATCGCAACCAAGAACACGGCATCCTGCAAATAATACCGATTCGTCACCCAAATTTTTCCATCTTTTTTTTTATCTTGTTTTCTGCCTTGTTCTCCTTTTTTCTCTACATATTCCTGAACAATTTGGTAATCCCTGCCCAAGCGACCTGCTTGGTCTACTCGAACGCCTAACCGGAGAGAATCAAATACCTCCAAAGAATCGTCTCGCTGCAAGCCCATAGCACACGCCAAAAGTCCAAGAATACCGCTTTTGGTCGGTTCCTGCTCCGTTAATCGTCGGTCGAATTTACTATGACATCCCCACGACTGCATAGGTGCTGCGAAGCGCAGCAACAAGGTGCTCATATTATTCCTCCTGTTCCTGCAGCTTCTGCACCACGGTTGCCTGCAAATCCAAAAGCATATCCGTCAGCTTGAGGTTTTCTTCCGAATCTCCCATTCCAATAGACCATGTGTTGTCCGGAGCCTCTGCAAAGGTTTCATATACCTTCTTTGCATAATCCCGCAAACGACAAATAGATGGCTGTGCATAGCCTTCCTCAGAACCTCGAACAGGCTTCTCGAACGCTCCCACAAAATTGATAGGCTGGTCGCTGCGCAAGGTAACAAGTACGGCATCCGGCAAGGTTCGATTAGCAAACGTGTTCTGCTTTCCCGTTGGCATGGAGGTAATAAATGCCTTGACAAATTCCGCCACCGCCTTTGCCGTAACCTCCTTTTCGTCTGCCAGTTCCCGATGAAGATCGTGTATCGCTACTGTTGCATACCGATACATAGTCGAGGAATTAAATTCCACTACCCCAATCATGCCTGCGCCTGCATTACCCTCTGTCGCCAAGTCATCCACTGCTGTATAGTAATCGTATTCGTTATCTACCCGATGCGTTGATATGCTATGCGCTACCTGTGCCGAAGCATCTACATTGAGTGATGCTTCTTTTGCTACCATACGTCCAAACAATGCAATGTCTATGCTATGATTTTGCGAAATCATTGCTTGCGCCTCTTTCTTGGACGGCTTCTCATTCTGTAAAATCAAGTCTGCTAAATTATGAGCCTGCTTCCTGCTCAAAAAGAACAACGCCTCTGCTTCCCCGTTCTTCGTGCTTACATTACATGCTTTCAATACCTTTTCCGCTAATTCCTTCGCCTTTTCTTCGGCAATCGTTTCATCAATCCCCCTAATTTCCGTCGCTACCATGTCAACGATTTTCTTTGTCCGAACGCCCAGCTCCGCTTCACTGAAATCCTCCTGAAACATCTGCCGAATGGCTCGTTTCCAGCTTTGCGAAGACACTCTAGCACGCTGAATGCCTCCATAAACCGCTGTCTTGGGACTTCCTGCATCGTCACGGTTCACGCAGCTTGGCGGAACTGTCTGAATCGCATGTACATCCAAATAAATTCTCGCTTTTTGTTTCATTTTGTATCTTCCTCCCTTTGTTTCGTAATATAGTAGTCCTTTCCCCACTGCAACAATGTCTTCCTTCTCGTATCTGCCTGCTGAAACCAATAAAGATCCACCGCAAAGGAAGGATAATCCAAGGATATACCCTCCTGACGCAACATTCCAATCAGTCCCCGTGCATGAACTGAAAGCTCCGTGATATCCTTTGCCGTCACTACTTGACGGAAACGACGCAGGATGCCTTTGTCCTGCTCCCTTTTCTGCGATAATCGCCACATGGCATGACCAAAGGAATTTCTATGACTAACCGACATATCTTTTTCCTCTATGCCAGCACTCACGCAGCTTTCGCTTCCCTGTTGATGAAAGGCATAGAGCGTAATCGCTGCATAAATTGCCTTCTCTGCCATTTCCTCTCCCTCTTGCCAAGAAGAAAGCTCCTCCTCCGGCAATACAAACGCAAGCAAGGCAGGAAGCTCCCCTAGCTCCTTTCCAATCCCACGGCGAAGCTGTGCCAAAGCCGCTTTGGAATGGCACAAGCGCGGAATCCTTCCTTTCATAAATTGCAAAATGCATTTACTGATATCATTATCCATTCTATTTCTCCTGTCCTAGCTCCTTCACTATGCCTCTCTTAAATTTCCGAAAGGCTTCAAACGCATTTACTTTACCAACCGACTTGCTATCCTTGTCCTCTTTGCAATTCACTACAAACAATGCTGTCTCGCTGCATTCCTCCAAAAGCTCTTCTCCTCGACGGAGAAGAATCCCTTTTGCCCGCCGTGACCATTCTAGCAATTTCTCTTCTTTCTCATCCATTTCCCTAAGAGAAAGCAACCATTGCCGAAATTCTCCATCCAGAAGATGATATCCTTCCTCTCGCATACGTTGAGCTGCCGCCGCTCGTTGTGCTATCGCTGTTTTAGATTCATTACTATTTCCTTCTGCTGCAACAATATCTGCGGACAAGCAACCAAGTGCCTGAACTGCTCGCTCCATCTTTGACAGTGCTTCCTTGATTTCATGCACCCATAAATCCCCCAATTCCTTGAATAGAAAAGAATTCACCTGCAAGGAATCCTGCATGTAGTCCACAATCTGCCAGCCTCCCCCTTTAAACTTGTAATAAACTCCCGCAATGCATATCTTAATATTATCATGCGAAAAGATTTTTTCTTTTTGCAAAAGCTTCAACCAATAAATCACGCCCGCCATTTTATTTTCTTTATCACCTGCTTCACACAGCAACGATGAAAAATCGCGCCAAATCTGCCTCTCCGGTTTATGCTGCTTGGGCTGTAATCTGTTCGCATTTCCGTCTTTACACCATTCCCAAAGCGTCATGGTCTCCTTGACAAGTGACTGTTCCTCGTCAAAATAATCTCCCATAGTCAACAGATAACCATTTACCTTTCCGCCATCTTCTCGGTTCAACAGAATTCGCCGAGATTGCATCGTAAGCAAATCCTTTTGTGCCCTTGGCTGAACTACCAAATTTGCTATCCGCTTGCATACGGGCTTCTCCCAATATGCCTTGGCTTCTTCCTTATAGTCATCGAAAAGTTCGTTGCGTTCATCGAGCAAAACAAAGTTCAACATCAAGGTTTCAAACAAATTTTCTCCCTGTGCATAGACGAGACCTAGCTGTCCCAAATAGCCTACGCCCTTTGGTGTTGGCTTCTTTGCAGAATCATCATCAAATCCATTCAGATGAAGCAGCCATCGTGCCGCTTCCGCATAGAAAATTGCCTTTTGCCCTTCCCCAGTTCTCACTGGAAATAGCCTAGGGGTATGGTCACTTTGAAACAGTTCCCCATGCAAGCGAGCAACTGTTTTTAACTTTTCTTCCTCCTTAATCTTGAAGCCTTTTTCATTTTTCACCCTGTATGCATCCATAACGCTCTTGAAATCTGCCACCTGATAGAATGGCTGCTCTGGGTGAAACAGCCAGAATCTCTCACGATATTTCTCCAAATAATCTGCCACAATCCCATACATGAACTGCTTTTCTTCCCACAGCTCTTGCCAGCGTTGCAATGCCATATCTTCATCATCTACATCACTCGTAATGAACGCTCCATGCATAATGGCAAGCAACAGACGCATTACTGCCACGTCCTGCGTAGGCAGCTCTCCTGCTAATGACTGCACTTCATGTGCATGACGAAATAATTCCAGCAATGACCATTCCTTGACCTCACCAGAAAACGTCTTGACCAAAATCCACGGTTCGTCCAGCAAATTAAATTCTTTTTCCGCCTGCTCTCCCACGCTATTCCTCCTGTTCCTTGATAAGCAGCCCCAACTTCTCATCATAAGCCAATGTCTTTCCTGCCAGCTCCATTTCGCCCGACTCGTCCAAGACCAAGAACAACTCCCCATTAAGCCAGTGAGACGTATACCACTCCTGTAGGTTATGTTTCAACACAACCTGTTCTAATTCCTCTATGATTTTGTCAATTTTCCATCTTGCAGTAAAATAACTTGGCAAGGAAACGCGACAGCCAGCTATTGCCTTTGCCAATCTATCATCTGCCACGCTGTCAATGCGGACATCTGCATACTTCTTTTGCAACTCAAGCATCCACGGAACGGTATACATGCCATCCTGCTTTTGCCGAATCACTAGCACCTCCAAGGAATCCGCTCCATCTCGAACTGTAGCCTCGCCACGTTTGCCCGATGCATCCTCCTTGATATCCGCCCGCAACCAAGATAAAAGCAATTTTCCCTGCTTCCTTGGTCGCCTAATCTGAAAAACTTCCGCTCTGTTTCTCTTCTCCTGCAAAAAATTCCTATACTCAATGATTGCCTCATCGCAAATACATTCTATCTCCTCGTCCTTCCCCTCTGCGCAAAGGCAGTTCTTCATCTCCTGCTCGTACCCTTCCTCATAGGCTTGACGCACCAAACGAACGATATCCGTTGGCAAGTGAATCACGCTCGGCAAAAATGCCTTGGTCTTCAAGAGCAGATACCTTCCATAAACCGCAACAGAGCCGCTATCAAAGGACGCAGCCCCCTCGATTCCCATGAGGAAACAACGTGGCTCACGCAATTTTTCTGGTCGCAATCCCTTCCTGTCATGCCTATGCAAGCGTCCCAATCGCTGAAGCAAAAGGTCCATAGGACAAATATCCGTGAAAAGCACATCAAAGTCCACGTCCAACGACTGCTCCATGACCTGCGTTCCAACAACAATCAACTGCTTGGGGCGCTGACTCGCTCTCGGACCTAAGCAATCACGCAAGTCTTTTTCCTTTTGCACGCGAGCACTGGCAAGAAACCTGGAATGAAGCAGCCTGACACATGCTGTCCCAAATTTCTTTTCCAAAGCAGCAGCCGTTTCCTGCGCCTGCTTGACCGTATTCCGTATGATACCCACGCAACCCCCATCTGACAACAGCTCCTCCAACCAGTCCAGCAAGGAATCTCCCTGCATGACCTCCATCCGAACCTCCAGCCTTCGTCCAGACGGACTTGGTTTCTCCTCTCTTGTCTCCCTGCCATCCGTATAGCTAATCAAGGGGTAGGCATCTTCTTCACTGGAAACATTCTCGCTGGAAACCAGTGGAGTTTCTAGACGACGAACAGAGTGATCTCTTATGCTCAAATATTGTTTTTTCTGTTTTCCTTGATATCCTTCTTGATACGCCTGCAACAGCTCTTTCCGGCGATGCGGAGGCAAGGTTGCCGAAAGAACGACAACCGGCACATGATAAGCCCCCAGCCACGAAAGAACCAAATCCAAGTAGCTGCTCATGTAGGCATCGTAGGCATGGCACTCGTCCAGAATGACGACCTTGTTCGCCAAGCCCAAGTGACGGAGTGCCAAATGCTTGCTCTTGAGACCGGCAAGCAGAACCTGATCAATCGTACCTGCCACGAAATCAGCCAACAGCCCCTTCTTGCGTCCGCAAGTCCACTCATTGACCAAAACATCTGACGAGCGAAACTGCGACCAAGGATTACTTGCCCCATTGCTTTCCTCCTCATCAAAAAGAGGAGAATTGAACTTGATTCCCGTATAATCTTCATTGAAGCCGGACTTTCCATGCGCCAAAAACACGGAACGGTCGTTCTGCGGATGCAAGGCGCGAATCCATTCCACAATACGAGGGAAAATGCCGTCACTAGTTGCTTGTGTAGGCAAGGCAAAATAAATCCCGCTCAATCCGTAACGCCTTGCCATTGCCTCCGCCACAGCCAAGGCTGCCTCCGTTTTCCCCTCGCCCATCGGTGCTTCGATAACAAAAATACCTGCGTCCTTTGCCTTCACTGCCGCCCGCAAGGCAACCTCCTGCATAGGTCTTGCCTTTCGCTGAAAACGTCTCGCATAAAGCTCCTCCCAAGAAGCAGCATCCGAGAATTCCCCAAATGTCGGTAAATCCAACTTCTTCCATGCCAGCCCTGCCCTCTGCTTGCTCAAAGGAATATCACGGCATGGAACATCACGGGAGAGCAACGCAAAGCAATCCTGACTGCTCGCCATCCAATCTGCCATAATCAAAAAACCATTTAGCAACACCTGCGCTGGCACGGAAAGCGTTCCCTGCGGGACAGTTTCAAGACCTGACAGGCGCAATGCTAACTCCAAAATCTCCTGCCAAACCTCCTCCCAAGCTTCCTCTCCAACACCCGTATATTTCGTCCGATTCTTTACACTTTCGATGGAATCCTCGTCATCAGGCGGCTTGCCGTGATGCGAGCCAACAATCACGGCAAAGCTGCGATCCAAGCCCTTTTGTTCCAAAATGCATTCGCCCACCAAGGCATGAGGAAATCTTCTCACCTCTGACGAATCTATCTTTCCTGCAATGGGCAAGCCAGCTTTTGTTATTGCATCCACAATCTCCGAAAATCCAACATCTGACGCTTTCCTTGCAAAAACAGGCGATGCCTTGCCGATGTCATGAACAGCCGCCAAGAATACTGCGATTTGCCGAGCATACTCTAGTTGGATGTCCAAGGACGCTCCCTGCTTGCTTTCGATTCCTGACGCAATTTCCATCTTCGTATGCCTTGGCAGCCAAGAATCCCACAAGCACTTCGCTATCTCCCCCGTGTCTGCCAAATGGATCCATAACGGCAACCAATCATTTTTTCCATCTCTCGCTAACTTTCCCCATAGCGAACCCAGTTTTCTTGAAATCATCTTTTCCCACCTTTCATTTTTCAAATTTTATTTTTTCAAAAAGCTCCATCGGATGGGAAAGAAGCACCTGCGCTCCATGCTTCTCCAGCTCTTCCCTCGGACGTAATCCCCAAAGGACGCCAACGGAAAGAAATCCCCCGTTTTTAGCAGTATCCATATCCACGCCACTATCACCAAAATACGCAACCTCCCTTGGGGATACGCAAAAATGCTCCGCCATTCTCAAAATTTTTACTGGATCAGGTTTGAGAGGCTGTCCCTGCGTATCACCCAAAACAACCGAAAAAATTTGGGAAGGAAACAATCTCTCCACCATATATTCTGCTGCCGACTGGTGCTTATTCGTGCAAACTCCCAAAGGAATCCCCAAGGAGCGAAGCTTTTCCAGCATTTCCATTACTTCCTCATAAGGCTTCGTCTTGTCCAAGCTGTGCTTTGCATAAATTTCTTTGTAACGAAGCAAAGCTTCTCTAACAAAGTCCGAATTTTTCGACTTTTCCTTCGGTAAACAGCGTTCTATCAGCTTTCCAGAACCATTCCCCACGAAATAACGATATTCCTGCACCGTATGCAGAGGAAAGCCATAAGATTCCAGCATACGATTTGCACTGTCCGATAAATCCTGCAAGGAATCAACCAATGTACCATCCAAGTCAAAGACAGCCATTCGGCAAGTCCTCAAATCTTCTTTTTTTATCCCTTCCATCTTCTTCACCTCAACTCTATTATCATCATTGCAGAACATTTCATATACCCTCCATCAAATTTCATGCCAACATGCCAGTATCGCTAGCAAAATAATAAAGCTAAATGAGGGTTGCTGATTCCCAGCAACCCTCACGGTACAAAAAAACATTTATGCATCCAACTTTTCTGCCAGCAGCTTGTTTACCATTTGCGGATTTGCTTTTCCCTTGGTTGCTTTCATGACTTGACCAACCAAAGCACCGATGGCTTTTTTCTTTCCTGCCCTATATTCCTCAACCGCCTTTGGATTGGCTTCGATAGCTGCGACCACTGCCGCCTCAATAGCCCCTGTGTCTGTAATCTGAACCAAACCCTTATCCTCGACAATCTTCTCCGGAGCGTCAGGGCTAGTCCACATTTCCTGAAATACCTTCTTTGCTATCTTGCCCGAAATGGTGTCCTTCATGATAAGCTGAATCATCTGCCCAAGACGCTTCGCATCTACAGGTGACTTGCTGATATCCAGATTTTCCTCATTCAGATTCTTTGACAAATCGCCCATGATCCAGTTAGCAGCCATCTTGGGATCTGCGCCGTCTGCAATCGTTTCATCAAAGTATTCTGCCATTGCACGGGAACTGGTAATGATACCGGAATCATACGCAGAAAGCCCATATTCCTTTTCCAGCCTTGCACGGCGGGCATCCGGCAGCTCCGGCAGCTCACTTTTGTATTTATCAATCGTTTCTTGGCTTGTTACGATAGGCGGAAGATCCGGCTCCGGCATATAACGATAATCATGAGCGTTTTCCTTGCTGCGCATAGAAAGCGTAATGCCCCTTGCAGGATCAAAGGTGCGAGTCTCCTGAATGATATGGCCGCCATCCTCCAGTACCTCCGTCTGACGCTCAATCTCATAATTGATAGCATCCTCTAGGTTCTTAAAGGAATTGATGTTCTTCATTTCTGTTCGAGTACCAAGCTCCTTCGTACCAACGGGACGAAGGGAAACATTGATATCCGCACGAAGATTCCCTTCCTCCATGCGACAGTTGGAAACATCAATGTACTCCATGATCGCCTTGATTTTTTCCATGTAAGCACGAGCCTCTTGCGCAGAGGACATGTCCGGCTCCGAGACAATCTCCAAGAGAGGAACTCCCGTCCGATTGTAGTCTACATTGGAGGAATCCGAGTCCTTGATCGTATTGCCGGAATGAACGAGCTTGCCTGCATCCTCCTCCATGTGAATGCGAGTCAAGCGAATCCGCTTCCTGCCGTTTTCCGTGTCAATGTCCACCCAACCATGCTCCGCAATCGGCAGATCATATTGGGACGTCTGCCAATTCTTGGGAAGGTCAGGATAGTAGTAATTCTTTCGGTCAAACTTGCTGTACTTGTTGATCTCACAATTCGTTGCCAATCCTGCCTTGATGCCGAATTCCACTACTTTCTGATTGACCGCAGGCAAAACTCCCGGCATCCCAAGGCAAACAGGACAAACGTGCGTATTCTGTTCTGCGCCAAATCCCGTCTCGCAGCCACAGAAAATCTTCGTCCTTGTCTTCAACTCGCAATGAATTTCCAGTCCAATTACGGCTTCGTAGTTCATCATACTTCTCCTCCCAGCCTTGCCATCTCGTTATGGTAGTTCTGGCTCTGCTCATAGGCAAATGCCGCACGGAGGACAGTTCCTTCGTCCAGAGCCTTGCCGATAATCTGCAATCCGATTGGCAATCCCTTGCGCGTATATCCGCAAGGAACAGAAATACCCGGCAATCCTGCAAGGTTCAGCGTAACCGTGCAAATATCCTGCAAATACATCTGAAGCGGATCATCTGCCATATCACCAATTTTGTAAGCAGGCGTTGGAGCGGTAGGTGTCATAATAACGTCCACCTTCTGGAAAGCTTCTGCAAAATCCTGTGCTACCAAGGTGCGTACCTTCATCGCCTTCAAATAGTATGCATCATAATATCCAGCCGAAAGCGCATAATTTCCGATGATGATACGGCGCTTGACCTCCTCACCAAATTTCTCTGTGCGGGTATTGGTCATCATAGCAACCAAATCTTCGCCATCTACACGCTCGCCATAGCTCACGCCGTCATAACGCTGCAGGTTCGTTGCTGCCTCTGCCGGTGCGATCAGGTAATAGGAAGAAATGGCATACTTCGTATGCGGCAGGGAAATCTCCACGATCTCTGCACCCATTCCCTTATACTTCGCAATAGCGGAACGCACTGCCTTCTCTACCTCTTGATCCATGCCCTCCACAAAATATTCCTTCGGCAATCCGATTTTAAGTCCCTTGACATCCTCAACCAGCGATTTCGTAAAATCAGGAACCTCAGCGGCACTGGAGGTGGAATCCATAGCATCTCTTCCTGCAATCAGGTTCATGATATTAGCGCAGTCCGTCACGTCACGAGTCATAGGGCCAATCTGATCGAGAGAGGATGCATACGCCACCAGCCCATAACGGGAAACCCGCCCATAGGTCGGCTTCATGCCAACCACTCCGCAAAAAGAGGCTGGCTGACGGATTGATCCGCCCGTGTCGGAACCCAATGCCCAAATAGCAGTGCCTGCGGCAACAGCCGCCGCGCTTCCTCCGGAACTCCCCCCCGGTACGCAAAAGGCATTCCACGGATTGCGGGTCACATAGTATGCAGAATTTTCCGTAGAGCTTCCCATAGCAAACTCATCCATGTTTGCCTTTCCGATAATAACAGCATTCTTCTCCTTCAGCTTGCTGACTGCCGTAGCATCATAAGGAGGCACAAACCGTTCCAAAATCTTGGAAGCGCAGGTCGTGCGAATCCCCTTCGTGCACATATTGTCCTTGATAGCTCCGGGAATTCCTTCCAAAAAGGAAATTTCTTCCCCTCTTGCTATTTTCGCATCGACAGCAGCCGCTTTTTCCAATGCTTCCTCTTCCGTGATGGTCAGATAAGCCTTTACCTGATCCTCCACTTCATCAATACGTTCCAGCACATCACGTGTCAGCTCCACGGAGCTGATCTCTTTTTTCGCCAGCATGTCATGAAGAGCATGTGCTGGTTTATCAAATAATCTCATTGCAGATCCCCTTTCTTACTCCTCAAGCACTCTTGGCACCTTGAAATATCCGTCTTCCTTGAACGGTGCATTGGAAAGCGCCGCCTCGCGGTCGAGGGAAGGCTTCACGACATCTTCACGGAAAACATTCTGCATTGGCAGTGCATAGGTCGTTGGCTTCACATTCTCCGTATCCACACCCTGAAGGTTTTCAACATAATTCAAGAACTTGTCCAGCTGCTCTATGTATTTCTCCGACTGCTCCTCCGGAACAGAAAGACGAGAAAGCACAGCAACATGATCGAGGTCACTCTTTGTTATCTTCATAATTTCACCATCCATTGATTCAGCATAAAACAACTTCTAGTATAACATAAAATATCATTCATTACATCATAGAAATGAGATCCATATCTGTCGTGCAGGACAAGCAAGAGCCATTCATATATTCTTGCCGATTGCAATCATTGTGTGGTTCAAGTCTATTACTCTCAGATACTCGATTCGTTTTGCTATCTTCTTCATCACCTCGATGCCATGCACTTGAAATTCTGTTTCTTCCTGTTGATATTCCAACGGGTTAAACGGTATTCCATTATCCGTCAAGCGCATGTTCAAGTCTTCCTCGGATACATGAAGAAAAACATCTACGGTTGTTGCATTCTTTCCTCCATACATAAAGATATTGTACAGCATTTCCTCTGCAACAAGCCCCATATGACCGGCAGCCTTGCTGGAAATCTCATTTTTTGCACAAAAATCAAAAATTTCCCTGACAGTTTCCTGTATCTGCCCTGCATTTTTACAGACCGTAAATTCACGAACGCCTTTCTTTCGAGCTGGGAGCATGAAATAATTCTCTCCCTTGTATTTACGCCGCTGATAAAGGAATGTCACCAGCAAGGTCACGATTTCACTAAGGACAAACGAAACCATCATGGCATGAAGCGAATCCATCCCCAAATATTTTGCCCCTAAAATAAACAAATATGCCAAGGGAACGATTGCAACACAGGTCTGCAGTGAGGTTACGAGACTTGCCAAGAGAGGCTTGTCCGTACTTTGGTAATACACCGCCATGAAATGATTCCACAGGTAAATGGGAAGCGACAGGGAATAAATGCACAGGGCAGCCGCACCTACCGCCACCACACCAGTATCACCAATCCCAAAAATTTCAAAAAAGCTCTCCGGTGTCCCCATCAAGACAAGCATAATTCCCAATAGAATAACATAACTGTAACACAATAGATAGCGAATCAAGCTCTTGATGCCAAAAAAATCCTTTTCCCCATAAAGAACGCTTCCCATCGTGGAGAAAATCCCCATGATTCCTCCAACAAAAAGCTGCACGCACAGCTCGATATTCGCACATACAGCATAAATTATCATAGCCGTTTCGCCAAGCCATGTTATGATGATTGTATTCAAAGAAATGTCTTTTATCGTGAGAAAAATCATAAAGAGCAAGGTTGGAATTCCTGCCTTCAATGCCGTCCGTAAATAAAATTTGATATCCGGCAGAGGATTTACGAAAGCTAGAATCCGCTTCGGTGACTTTGCATAAAGAATCAACATCAGCAAAGCTATGCCATAACCAAGATTGGTAGAAAGTGCCGCTCCCGCCGTTCCCAAAGCTGTATATTTCAAAAGAACATAATCCAGCACCAAATTTATGACATTCGATACGATGACATAAGCCGAAACCAAGGTAGGATGACTGTCCACCGCCACATAGCTAACCATTTGCAGGGCAACATTCAGCAAAGGTGCGAGAAGCAATGCAACAAAGATAAAATCCCTGGCATCCCGCACTAGGGAGCTTCCGCCGCACAGCCATTCAGCATAACAATCAGCTCCCATCGAAGCTATCGAAAAGAGTATGCCGCAGATAACACTTATAACCAGCGTAGCAGAAAACACCTTTCGGGCTTTCTCTACTTCCCGATTGCCCAAAAAAATTCCCGCTGCCACGCTGCCGCCAACACCCAAAACATAGCCCGGCATTTCTGCAATATTGTCTACCGCCATACCAATTTTTACGGCAGACATCGCATTTGGTCCCAAGATATTGCCAACCAGCATAGTATCTACAATATTGCCTACTTGAAGGGAAGCCGTAAGCAAAATCCCCGGCAACAAGTACTGATATAGTTTTTTCTTAATAATCACTGCATTTCGCTCAAGCATACTGTCCTCACTTATGCAAAAAAATTCAGTTTTTCCAATGCCACCACGGCAATTAGCCAATAATTATTTGTCCCAAAACAGAAATTCCCAGCATGATATCCCATGCTGGGAATCCACAACAGATGAATTACCGAAGGACAAATTTATAAATCCTTCAATCAAGAAAATGCAACAAGCATTTTCTTCCTATGACAGCGTTTCAACGAAGCGGGAGATATGCTCGCCGCTTCATTGAACTTACAGCAAGCTGTTGAAGAAGGGGCAGCTTTAGCTTCGCTATATCATTTTTTGTGTGGTCTTAGAGGTCCACGCAGAACTATGTTCTCCGTCTCGCCATCATTGCCTGCACGAATGCCAGATCCCCCCTGCACTCCAGAAAGCTGTTCCACCGAAAGTATTTTTTCTTTCCTGTCCATTTTCTCTTTTGGCTGTTTCTTCCCAGTTGCTTTTTCCATAACACGACTCCCCTTTCATAATTCAAAAGACCTTCTGCTCATTATACGGTTCAAACCACATTTCATTACAGAAAATTTGCGCATTATCTGAAATTCCTTGCTTTTTTCTTTTTTTCTGCCTTTTTGTCCATACGGTAGACATACGCCATGACCTCCGCAATCGCACGATAAAGCTCTGGCGGAACCTCTCGGTCTATTTCCAATGCCATAAGCATATTCACCAAAGTCTTGTTTTGGTAGACCGGTATCGTGTTCTTCTGCGCAGCAGCCATAATGTTTTCCGCTACGTGGCCTCGTCCCTTTGCAATGACGCGAGGCGCCCTATCCTGCTCTGCATCATATTTAAGGGCAACCGCCTGCTTGTCTGCCACAGAATCCGTCTCTTGTTCAGTTTCCCATTCCATGCGATTTCGTGCCATCAATTACACCTGCTATTTCATATTTCCCTTACGAATGCCTTACAAGAACCTACGCTCGCCTGATGCGCCAACTCTTAAATTAGCCAAGAACAATCCCGTATCCTTCATGGATTCCTCCAGCTCCGGCACATATTCCCTAAATTCTTTTGCCGCCTCATCCGCTGAGAAAAACACCCGCATATCCAGCTGTGCGCCATCATAAACACGGCAAGTCAACTCCACTGCGCCCACATAATCCGTCAATACGCACAGCCTGAGCCAAGTTTCCCGCTTTTGTTCCCCCGTATAAGGATCCTGCGTGTCCTCATCATACACATGAATGTAGGATGGATACGATTTTTCGTTCTCGCCAAGATACAACGGCATCATGAAATTCAAGGACTTCTGTCCCTGCACGGGAAGCGATGCTGTTCCCTGCCCTGCCATGGACTGCCGCATGCCATAAGCAAACTCTGACACGCTCTTGCTTGCCTTCTTCAACTGCTTTCCTGTCATTTTCCTCGCAAATGCCAAATCGCAAAGCTGCATAAACGCCCAAAGCCTCGGCATATCCGGAAGATTCTGCTGAACTGCCATCTGCTGGACAGAGGCGGGAATGTTCAGCTGGCAAAGCTTCAAAAGCGATTGCAGCTGCTTTGCTTGCTTTTCCCCTAATACAGCTTCCTTGCCATTGACAAAATTCTGCAAAAGTGCCGTATCCTGCTCCGTCATCTGTGCATCCTTCAAAAGAAGCTGCGCTAGGCTTTTCATCGTATCCATCACCTGAGGGGTGTTTTGCATGGGAGTCTGAAGCATCTGCTGCTTTGCCTGCTGCGCCATAGTCATGGATTCTTGAAACTGTGCTTTTCCTGACTGCTGCGGCATATAACCTTCCTGCATGCCCTGCGATTGCGGAGCCTGACCTTCCTGCATCCCCTGCGGTTGGAAAGCCTGACTGCTTGGCATCCCCTGCGATTGGGCAGCCTGACCGCTTGGCATCCCCTGCGGTTGGGCAGCCTGACTGCTTGGCATCCCCTGCGGTTGGGAAGCCTGACCGCTTGGCATCCCCTGCGGTTGGGAAGCCTGACCGCTTGGCATCCCCTGCGGTTGG